>NZ_VOSK01000919.1 GCF_009296175.1 Microvirga tunisiensis
GCCACGGCCAGGCCTCCTGCAGCGGCTTTTCCGGTAGCATCTGGAACAGCCACGCGATTGGAGATGACAACGAGCCGTCGCAAATGCCTCTCCCTCTGTAGCAGGGGAGAGGGTAGCCCAAGGACGAATACCGTGGCAAATACCCCGCCTGGGGCTTAGTCCCATCAAGCTGGGAGAGGCCATCGCGGGCTGCGCCCGGCGCGCCAAACCATTGCAAGATCCCGCGCTTGGAGCGGTGCCTGACCGCTCATCCCGTGACGTCTGTCTCTGGCCGATCCTGTCCCAGGGACACTTCTTCGTGCCAGTCACCCGCTTCGTCCTGGTACTCGATGTCTTCAGGCGCGCCCGGCAGCCTCTGCTCGGCGGCGGCTCGTTCCGCTGCCTCGCGGGCTTCGTCATGGGTGGCGTAGCGTTCCGAGAACACATCCCCAGCTTTGTAGGCCCACCCGCCGTCGTGCTCGACGATCCTGTAATGAACATTGGCCATGACTAGATCCTCGGCACAGTGATTATGACCCTTTGGCGAGTGGCTCGAGAGGGGCGAGTTTAGGATAGGCGCGGCTCATTTTGGCCCGGGCCTTTTCGGTCGTGAACATCCAGGTGATGTGTGCGCCGCCGGCGTTGCGCTCGCGCTCCCAAGCCGCGATTTCCCGCTCGAGCCCCTCGCGCGTGTCGATCCGCCGGTCCAGGCACTGGCCCTTGAGCACCCCGATCTCGATTTCGACCATGTTCAA
>NZ_VOSK01000920.1 GCF_009296175.1 Microvirga tunisiensis
GATCGGCAGCATTCTTGTCGTTGAGGTTCAGGCGCTCGCCCGTCATCGGCATTGTGGCGATCGGGCTGCCTTTGAGGGTCAGGAAGGTCGCGACCCCGCTCGCATAGGGAATGGTGAAGTCGACCACTTTCTTGCGGATTTCGTTAATCCCAAGCGTCAGCACCAGATCGAACTTCCCTGCATTGAGGCTTGGAATGAGGCTCGACCGTGACCTCAAGGACACCTATGGCCTCGTCATCAATGAGGAGGCGATGGGTGGCTGAGGCTGCTACGAGCGCATCCAGGTGGGGTGGCCAGTCTGTTTCGTCGATCTCAGGCATGCGGCCCTCCAGGAAGAGGCCCACGCCCATGATGCCATAGGTGCCGGACGCAAACCATGTCGCCGGAGCAGCCAAGGGCCGCCTTGGGTCGCAAGGAAATCGCCGTTGCCTCAGGAATTTCTGCTGTTTCTTCCTTGAGCATGCATCAAGTCTACTTCCCACAAGTGACGGGAGGAGACATTCTCGAAGCTTTGAGGGAGAGTAATAGGTTCAGCAACCTGATCGCCGTAGCGACCACATTGTGCACGGCGGTATCGCTCTCCCTCGTTTCGACCAGCCGGGATTACAGGCGCTTGCCGGACTGCTCGTCGAACAGATGCACCAGCTTCGGATCGGGCGTGACGCGGATCTGCTGGCCCGGCTGCGCATTGACGCGCTCGCGGAACACGCCGACCACATCGGTGCCGCCGAACT
>NZ_VOSK01000921.1 GCF_009296175.1 Microvirga tunisiensis
AGCCTTGACCGGAGCACGCCCGATCAGGCCTACTTCAACCCGCTTCCGCAACGCGCGGCAGCGTAACCCCGGCAGACGCTCCACTTAGCGAACCGAAAACGCTGTTCAACCAAACCGAGCCACCTCACTGATCAGGGATCGCATCCATGACCATCAGTCCGGCGCAACTGCGCACACTCAGTCTTCTGCACACAAAGCCCGCCCGCCGCGTCTACCGATCCCACAGAACTGATGATTACGGCTGGGTGCATGATGATACTCATGTCCGGCTCACCGTAACACTGCATAGGCTGTTCAGCAGCGGCTATGCCATGCTCAGCCCTGAGAACCGGAATGTGGCGGTCCTGACCGCGAAGGGTCGTGCGACGCTCATTGCGCGGTGCGGCTAGCCCCCTTTCGAATAACACCCGGTATGGAATGTAAGTAGAAGAAGGCCAAGGCAAAGAAAAAGCGCCTCTCCGAAGAGGGCGCTTTAAGGTGCGGACCCCGTAGGGGCAAAAATTGGGATCCGATGGGCGGCCATCTATTCAGGTCAGATTTCTCTGTCACTGCTCTATGTTAGGTCCATGTGCGGTATTGTGTCGCCGGATGGTCCCGAACTAGAGCGCGTTGACATTCATTTGGTCCAGATGAACGCGCTGACGAGGCAAAGGATTGACATAAACGCCCGTGGGGTCTGTTCGTAGCGCGTGGCGATGCGTCTGAAGTGCTTGATTTTCAGGAAGAAG
>NZ_VOSK01000922.1 GCF_009296175.1 Microvirga tunisiensis
CATCGGTAATACGTGACCTCCGTCACGCCGATGGCTCGAACGGCATCGGCAACGGATTGGCCTTGTGAGACCATCACATCGACCTGGCGTAACTTGGCGACGATCTCTTCCGGCTTGTGGCGCTTTTTCGGCATTGTGGTCCTCCTGTCTGCCTCAAGACATACTTTAGGGTGGACCAGTTCAATGGGGGTGGATCAGTCTTACAATCCGCGCCAAAGCATGGAGGCTTGAATGCTGACCATCGAGCAGCTGCAGGTCCGTCTCAACCTTGATGCCGGCGCACTTCAGCTATGGATCGACGAAGGATGGCTGTTGCCCCGGGGGGACCCGGACCTCGCCTTCACTGAAGGCGATGTGGCACGGGCACAGCTCATTCTCGACCTGAAGCGCGAAATGGGCGTCAATGATGAGGGGATTGGCATCATCTTGAGCCTCGTCGACCAGATGCACGGGTTGCGCAGGGTTCTTCGTGAGCTGATGCAGGCCAGCCAAGAGGCCGGGCTGCCGCGTTCGTAAGCGGGGGCGGAACAAGAGCTGCTCTTGGCCAGTTCGGGGGCGTCCTGGAGTTCGAGTTAACGGATTGCAAGGCGTTCCGTCATGAACGGCTTCAACATGCGTCCACCCTCCAACCGATCCATTTTGTAACGCCGAATCTGGACGTGGTCAGGGCTGGAAAGAGTGTTCCACAAACGCCTGTCGGACTGCCGAAGACGTTTTTCTCACAT
>NZ_VOSK01000923.1 GCF_009296175.1 Microvirga tunisiensis
GGCCCAACCGGATATAAGGTGATGCGGACGAACGGTTCGCATGAGCGCCATCGGGCTCAACCTCGGAGATCACGGCAGCACCTGCGACCAGCACTTGACTGACGTATCGGCCCATATAAGGGGCTTAATAACCGGGCCGAGAATTCGCATCTGCCGTTCCGTCGGCGAGAACGAGCGAGGCAAGGCTTTCGATCTGCCGGAGGGCTGCAGGGGTTCGTCAACGTGTTCTCAGCCGTCCGCAATCTCTTCGTTCCACCCCGTTCCCGCCGCTCTGCCCGTGCGACCCACCTTCACCGCCTCAACGCGATGGCGGAATGGAAAGTCGCGGCGAATGCCGCCGCTTGAGGCTGTCAGGCGGTCGACTTTGTCTCAATGCGCCCGATGCTGGTTAACGTGACAGCACCGCATACACGCAGAAGCCTCTTCGGAAAGAGCGATTGTTTCAACATGCTGCGTTGCAGCAACCGACTGGCTTCTCGGGCGTTCTTCACGATCAGCCCACATGGAGAGCATGCATGTCCCGCACTGAGACGAGAGCCGAGACAAGTCCGCGCGACCAAGCTGGGACGACCCTTCACGCGACCCAACCGCAACGGGTTAACACCCATCACCATGGGCGGGCGACTGCAAGGTCGGGCAGGGCGCTCCGTCCTAACGAGAGCTCTCATTCGAGCCGTTGGCGTTGGCTCACGCCAGTTCTGGCAGGCTCGGCCGCAGCACTGGG
>NZ_VOSK01000924.1 GCF_009296175.1 Microvirga tunisiensis
CTGTCGTTCTTCGACTATCTTGGCGACCGGCTCGGCCTGAATGGGGATCAGCCGAGAATTCCGCCCCTTGCCGACCTCGTCATCCGGTCAGCCTAAGGCCCACCGTCCCCCAAACTGCCCCGATGACCTCTCTGGAGAGGACGGGCATCGAAAACCGCGAAGGAGAAAAACCTCACCCACCGAGAGACTCGTCTGCTCCCGCCATGACGATCAGAGCCGCGCGGGAGACAGCTTTGCCGACAGGGATTCACGACTGCAAGGGAGAGGGATCTCGCATGGCCCCACGGAGCCGCCTGAGGCTCCGGTCCACCAATGTCTGACGGGCCCTCTTGTCCCTCCGGCCAGTCACCTTATTGTGGCGCTGATCCTCCCCTACAACGGCTCCCAACCTCATGCTCAATACCATTCTCTTTGGCGGCACCAACCGCGAGCACTTCGTGTCGGTGGCCAGTGCCCAGGCGCTGGCGGAGGCTTTGCCCGAGGCTGACCTCTGGTTCTGGCGCCGCGACGGCCTCGTCCAGGTCTGCGACTGGTCTTGCTTCGGAACGGATACTGCTGGCGAATGGGCGGGAGCCCTTGAGGCAGGGATTGGCGTTCTGGGTTTGAGGGGGCAGCCCCACCATCCCGGAGGTCCTCATGTCGCTCCGCCCGACCCCGTGCTGTGATGTCCCGGCCGCAACGGCAGCCATCGCGCGTGCCGCGTTCCCGCATGGCAGCCCCTAT
>NZ_VOSK01000925.1 GCF_009296175.1 Microvirga tunisiensis
GGCGAACAATGTTGGTAGTCTCGGTCATGACGTATCGCTCTCCTGAAGAGGTTCTGGCAGGCTCGACACCCGCCTCGATACGTCGCCTTTCTCAAACCGTCATCACCCACATTCCGGCATAGGTCCCCTCAACCTTGCCTCACCCTCACTGTACAGGGCCAGACAGCAGGCAATAAGAAGCGCCTCTTCAGGCACTTCCGGGTCCAGGTCCGAAGGGACAGATGAGCCAATAGAAGCGAAAATGCTATCAGCCTGTCGCCTGAAGATCGTGCGGCATCGCTGACGAGAGGTGGCTCTGAAGTTCGGCAATCAGCGCTACGTATGGCTGACGCCGCTCGCGGTGCCGTCACTTCAGGTTGTCGGTGATCTGCCTCTTCAGCGCAGGATCAGTCCTGCCGCGCTCCACCCGCTGCACCTCATGCTGATGCTCAAAGTCGAGGTTGCACAGGGTACGTGACGTGCTCTGCAACAAAGCATGCAGATCGAAGGGTTGCTCTGCGCCAATGATCAGGCGGTTCAGTGCAGAGGAGACGTGCTGGTGGTTCTGCATTGCGGCCCCCAATGGATCGGGCTGAGCCGCACCCTTGTTCAGGTGCTTAGCCGTTCTTATGCACGAGAGGGCTGGAGAGGGCTGGCGGATGTAGCTTAAGCGCTTGAAGCAGCGTAGGATTTGGTTGCTGAGACCAACCCCTGCCACCGATTGCACTGTGCCACACCCGCCA
>NZ_VOSK01000926.1 GCF_009296175.1 Microvirga tunisiensis
CGTCCCGCCACAGGGGGCCGACCCGGTGACGGCAACGGCGCTCGTCCAGACCGATCCGACCGGCGCTTTCGAATGCTCATCGCAACCTCCTCCTTCAGGGTGTTGCGACGACCGTTTGAATCCGTCTTGAACTCCCCTGTCTGAATGATGAATGAGGCCGGCCCGCTGGAGAGGCTGCCGCTCGTGGAGAGCCTGCTCCAGGGCATCGAGTACGAACTCGGCCCGGGCCGAGCGTGACACGCGCCAACCGACGATCCGGCGGGCGAAGGCATCGATCACGAAGGCGACATAAACGAAGCCCGACCAAGTCGCCACATAGGTGAAGTCGCTCACCCACAGGGCGTTCGGCCGCGGCGCCATGAACTGCCGGTTGACCCGGTCGCGCGGGCATGGGGCTGCGGCGTCACTGACGGTCGTCTTGATGCTCCTGCCGCGCACCACGCCTTGGAGCCCCATCTGCCGCATCAGCCGGGCGACCGTGCAGCGCGCCACCTCGATCCCTTCGCGCTGCATCTGGCGCCAGACCTTGCGGACGCCATAGACCCCGAAGTTTTCCGCAAAGACCCGGCGGATCTCCTGGCTGAGTTCGGCATCCCGGCGCTCGCGGGCCGGTCTGCGGTCGGGATTGGCCTTGCGGGCGGCATGCTCGTAGTAGGTTGACGGGGCGATCAGCAGCACACGGCAGATCGGCTCGACCCCGTAGACCTCACGATGCTCGT
>NZ_VOSK01000927.1 GCF_009296175.1 Microvirga tunisiensis
GGCTTGGGTCCCATGGCAAAACACCAGCTTTTGGGGGGTCACTTCCCAGAAGCTGGCATTTTACGATGCTTCGCGAAGACAAAGAATCCTTCAGCCTCAATCAGTTGTGGGTTATTTCAGGGCCGACTAGGTAAGGATTGCCATATAGCAGTCGCCGATTGCTGTGCCCGACCAACCAATAGGTACTTGAGATCGAGACCCGTTATCCGAACCCTAAAGTGTCGCTTTCAAGCCCAGGCCATATATTCCGCCCGAAGTCTCACTTCTCTAACTTGTTACAGCTGTAACAACCCATCTGAGCTCCGTTATCTGTTCGCGAATCCTGGTCTTTGTTGCCCGAAAGACCACAGCACTCAACAGACTCTCTAAAGATGCTGATCGAGCGGCGAGCGCCACCAAGCACACCGTGATCATCAGATTGGCGATCCCGCTTGTTACAGCTGTAACAACAGCCGCAGCAGCCTAATTGCGTGTCGGCGAGGCTAAAGACGAATCCATTTTCAGGCGAAGATGATCGGGAACAATGGTCGCGCCAGTTCGGCCGCTGCGTCTGAGGCATCGGCACGCCATCTTAGTGCGTGGCTTACGTTGCATACGATCCGAACGCAATCGAGCAACTGGGTCAGCAGTGCTCTCACGTCCCGGCGGAGGGCTGCGCAAGGGAATGACATGACGGATCTCCAAGCTGCCGTCGTGAACGATGATGCGGTCGATGACC
>NZ_VOSK01000928.1 GCF_009296175.1 Microvirga tunisiensis
CTTCTTCCTGAAAATCAAGCACTTCAGACGCATCGCCACGCGCTACGAACAGACCCCACGGGCGTTTATGTCAATCCTTTGCCTCGTCAGCGCGTTCATCTGGACCAAATGAATGTCAACGCGCTCTCAGAATTCGATCCTAAACGGAAAGCGGAAACCGGCTGCGCGACCAATCCTATGGGCTGCCCGCCCAACTTACCAGGGAACTCTCGGGGTTCCTGTCCAGGGGAGTTGCTACGTTCACCGGAGCGGGAGGGTTGGCTCTGGTCATGCAGATCTGCATATGAGCCTTGCGAGCGTCTTTGATCTCGGCCCTGTAATCTGCGAGTGACAAATTACGGGTTCGGTAGATCAGCCTTGTCTCCCTGTAGCATGCATTCCAGCGAGCTTTTCCTTCAGGAGAGGAAGCCCAGCTCTGTTCTTGTGCCGAAACGCTGCCTGAGGTGAGGACAGTTAAGGCCAGTATACCAAGAGTTATATGACGCATGGGCGGTGCTCGCGTTGTGAGTATCGGCTCACTCGAAGAGTATAACCGCTTAAGACCACTTCTGTCTCGAAAAGAGGGTCAGAGCAAAAGTGGATCCACCTTGTCATCGGGGCAGTTTGGGGGACGGTGGGCCTTAGGCTGACCGGATGACGAGGTCGGCAAGGGGCGGAATTCTCGGCTGATCCCCATTCAGGCCGAGCCGGTCGCCAAGATAGTCGAAGAACGACAG
>NZ_VOSK01000092.1 GCF_009296175.1 Microvirga tunisiensis
AGGACCTCGGTCTTGCCTCTATCTACGTCAAGCCGGTCGAGTAATCCGACGAACCGCCGTATACGGACCCGTATGTACGGTGGTGTGGGAGGGGCGGAACCGCGAGGTTCCCCCCTATCCCGATTTGAATCTATCACCACTCGAAAGCGCAGCTCCAATGCAAGAACTCACCGCCCGCCGGGTATCCGGATGCAACTCGAAGGCCGAAGGCCTGTGCGATGGCGTCCCGTACAATACGGAGCTCGCCAACATCAACGGCGTCAGTATTCACTTCTGGCTAGGTGATAAGGACGCCTCGTTGCTTCCCGGCCTCATCGACACGGCGCAAAGGCATCGCGACATCGTCTACGCGACCTATTCGATCAGCGATGCTCCACCCGCCTTCTGGACTCATAATGACATGGTGCGGCACTCATAACATTTCGCACCCGAGGAGCCTTTGGCGGCAAATCTACTCTCCCGCAGCTGGAATCTCAGCACAAATCCCCAACGAAAGATTGGATCATGCAACTCGAAGACATGGTCGCCGCAATCGAGGCGAGTGGCCAATACCGGATCCTGCGGCGCCTCAACACCGACTGCTCACAGCTCCGCCCCCGCGACCTGTTCATCGAGCCTGGCCTTATTGGGACGAAGCTCGGGGGCCTCCTCGACTGTGAAACGACGGGGACCGACCCTAGGACCAGCGAAATTATCGAGTTGGCAATTGTCCCGTTCTCTTACGATGGCGACGGCAATATCCTCGCGATCCATCAACCCTACCATCGCCTGCGCGAACCGTCCCACCCGATACCTGAGGCGATTACGCAGCTCACAGGGATCGATGACGCGATGGTCGCCGGCCAGGTCATCGACCTAGACGAGTTGGAGGCGTTCATCCGGCCGATCGAACTCTGCACCGCCCACAAAGCCTCTTTTGACCGCAAGTTTGCCGAAGGACTATCGCCGGCATTCGCCTCAATCGCATGGGCGTGTTCCGTCACGCAGGTGCCTTGGCGAGAGGAAGGCTTCGAGAGCCGCGCACTTGGCTATCTGAGCCTCAAGAGCGGTTTCTATTTCGACGGGCATCGGGCGACAGACGATGGCGTCGCGACGGTCGAGATCCTCGGGCGTCGCCTGCCCCGATCTGGCCGGACTGCCCTGTCCTTCCTGCTTGAAGCGGCTGCCCAGGTCACCGCCCGGGTGCGGGCCCCCAACACGCCTTACGAGCGTAAGGACCTCCTCAAAGCCCGAGGCTATCGATGGTCGGACGGCTCTGACGGGAGCCCAAAAGCATGGTGGATCGACGTACCGGAGAACAGGCTCAACGAGGAACTGGCATTCCTGAAGGCCGAAATCTACCATCGAGAGTGCAACATCCCGATCCGAATGATCACCGCCCGCGATCGGTTCTCAGTCCGGGCCGACTGATCTGCCCTCTCATAGCCGCTGCCGAGAAAGCCCGAGGGTCACTCGGGCTTTTTTCTTGCTCCCTCGGCTAAACCCTTAGCTTTCAACAGCTTGACGCAAGATTTGTGCGTTATAGGCGCCCTAATCTGCCCACCTCGGCTGGCTCTGCTCCCTTTATGTCATTTGGTCTAATGGATTTTAGCCCGGATGTAGCCTTCGGGGCGAGGACGAGCCACAAATGCCATTATGTCGCTTTAGGGATTTATTGATTTCCTTATATGCATTTCAGAATGCGCTAAGTCGCTGCCTGACCATTCCTGTGAGAAGTTTCTGGATCGACACTATGTATCCGCTGCCCACAAATGAAGAAGACCGCCTCATGGCACTGAGCAGTCTTCGGCTTCTGGATACCGATGCAGACCCGCATCTGGATTCTATCTGCCGGCTCGCAACCAGCATCTTCGACGTTCCTATGTCCGCTGTCTCAATCATGGGTCCGGACACACAGTATATTAAGGGTCGCTGCGGCATCGATGTCACCGAATGCTCGAGAGACCTGGCGTTCTGCAACCACACCATAATTGGCGAAGACCTCGTGGTTGTCCCCGACGCCCGGCTCGATAATCGCTTCAGGCATCATCCCGCTGTCAGCGACGGCAGCATTCGCTTCTACGCTGGCGCTCCCCTCGTGCTTAGCCCCGGACTTGTTCTCGGTAGCCTCTGCGTTGCAGACATAACGCCCAGGCAACTGACCTCACGGCAGGAAGAACAACTCGCGGGCCTAGCAAATCTCGTCGTCTCCCATCTTCGATCTCACGAGCGTAAGATCAGAACCCAGGAAGAACTTGATGAGCTCCAGCAAGTTGATGCACGCTATCGAGTACTGACCGATCTTCTTCCTCAGAAAATCTGGGTTCAGACACCAGACGGAATCGCAACTTATTACAATCGAAGAGTTCGCGAACACTTTGGCTCTTTAGGTCCTGATTTCGAAGAGCGCATCAAAGCCATTCACCCTGAGGACCTGGGACCGTTGCGGGCCACCTATGAGGCCAGCTACCGTTCCGGAACGCCATACACCATCGACGCGCGCGTTCTCCATGTCGATGGGAGCTACCGCTGGCACCGCATCAACGCCCTCCCGATTGAACGGGATGGACAGATCGTGGAGTGGGCCCACACTGGGCTCGATATTCACGAACTGCGCGTTGCCCAGGAGGAACTCAGGGAGACAAGCCACCTCCTGCAAGTCGCCCTTGATGCGGCAGCTGCTGGAACATGGGTCTCCGATCACGTCGAGGGCATCACCCGAATTTCGGCCAAGGAAAAGGAGATCCTTGGATTACCCGCGGATCATCCCGACACTTTTCCAGTAGAATACTGGTACGAGATCATTGACTCCCGGGATTTACCTGGGAACCGTCAAATCTTCGATGCCGCGGTAAAGGAACGGAGGGACAACTATCAGTTCGAATACCGTGTTAAGGCTCCCGATGGATCTGATCGCTGGATCCAGACCTTCGGGCGCATAATCTATGATGCCGCTGGGGAGCTCGCCAAAGTCGTTGGTCTTGGCCTCGACATCACAGATCGAAAGAACACGGAGGAGGCCCTCCGCAGCAGCGGGGAGCGTCTAGCGCATGCGATTGAGGCTACCGATGATGGCCTTTGGGACTGGCACATAAAGACTGGGTACGGATGGAATAGCCCAAGGTGGTGTACCATCCTCGGATATCATCCCGATGAAATCGAGCTCCATGTCACTACCTGGATTAACTTGATCCATCCGGATGACCATGATCGAGTCATGGAGGTTCTTCAGGTTCATCTCGAAGGCAAGACCCCCGTATATGAATGCGAGCATCGTCTCCGGCATAAGGACGGTCACTGGGTTTGGATCCTTGATCGCGGCAAGGTCGTTGACCGAGATGAGGCGGGCGAAGCCCTGCGCATGGTCGGAACCATTAGCGATATCTCGGAGCGCAAGCGGAATGAAACCGCTCTCGCCGAAGCAAAGGCTGCAGCCGAACAGGCCAACCAAGCCAAGTCGGAGTTCCTGGCAACCGTCAGCCATGAAATCAGAACTCCATTGGCCGGGATCCTTGGTTATACCGACCTCTTCCTTGAGGATCGCTCGCTAACGCAAGAGCAACTCCAGCGCGCTAAAAAGATCCACAGCGCCGGATCCGCCTTGCTGACGGTCGTGAACGACATCCTCGATTTCTCAAGGATCGAGGCAGGGCAGATCGAGTTCGCCTACAAGCCGTTCTCAATCGCAACCTTTGTCGATGATACTCTCAGCATCATCAAAGGCCTCGCGGACAAGAAGGGATTGCAGCTGAGCGCCAACGTTGAAGGCGGTATCCCTTCACGCTTGATCGGCGACGAAGGTCGCCTGCGTCAGGTCCTGCTCAATCTCCTAAACAACGCCGTTAAATTCACTCCGGCAGGCGGCATCAAGTTGCTTGTTGAGCAGGTGAATCAGGTCGGCGAAGCATGTACTCTTCGGTTCGTCGTTTCAGATACCGGTATCGGCATTGCGGACAACCAGAAGGACCGCCTCTTCAAGCGGTTTAGCCAAGTTGATGGTCTAAAGCGGGCCGCCGGCGGGACTGGCCTCGGCCTGGCGATCTCCAAACACCTGGTCCAGTTGATGGGCGGCGAGATCGCATTCGAGAGCATTGAAGGATGCGGCTCGACGTTCTGGTTCAGCATCGGCCTGGACAAGGCCGACCCGATTCCAGATCCCTTCAGAAAGCAGGGAACCCGCGAAATCGGCCGGGCAACCCGCATTCTCGTCGTGGAAGACGTGACAGCCAACCAGGAAATCGCGCAGTCCTATCTCGAAGCTGACGGACACGCAGTCGATGTCGTGGCAAACGGCTCTGACGCCATCAAGGCAGTTCAAGATAACGCCTATGACCTCGTTCTGATGGATATACAGATGCCGGGGATGGATGGCCTGACCGCAACGCAGCTCATCCGCAAGCTGGACCATCCTGCCCGCGATGTGCCGGTCATTGCCATGACGGCCTATGTCCTGCCACAGCAGGTCAAGGCGTTTCTTGATGCTGGGATGAACGGACATGTAGGGAAGCCCTTTAACAGGGCGGAACTCAACGCCGCAATTGAGCGCTGGACTCCTCTGACGAACGTGAACCACGGTCCCAGTTACTCGGCTGCCCTCGATCAGCCCATCTTCCAGGACCTGATCGACTCCATCGGTCCTGCGAAGACGCTCAAAATGCTCCAGGATCTCGCTCCCAATCTTCAGGCTGAATTTCCAGAAAGCCTCAATCAGGATGGGCGCCTTGATCTCGCCCGGCGCCTTCATTCTTTGACCTATTCAGGAATGCTCGGCTTTATGGCTTTCTCCAAGCTCTGCCGTGAAGTTGAGCATGCCTGCCTCAGTGGCCAGGATCCTTCCGCGCTTCTCCCGGTGCTCAACAGCCTCCGCATTGCAGTCCTAAGCGAGATTGATTCAGCCAGTATCAGGCTCCAAGACTTCACCCTGGCGGCCTGATACGGCCCTGAGCCTCTCGTCAGGCTCAGGTGTGCCGTATGTCTGATCGCACCCTATTCCGGTCCTCCCAATCGATGAGTGGCACTCTGCCTTGTCCAAACCCCGGGAGAATGAGCGATGATCACAATCCTGCGTCACGCATGGCTCGTGGTGTGCGAACACCTAGAAGTCTGACTCAACCGCGCAGAAGTTTGACTCAAATTACATGGAAGTCTGACTCGAGCCTCAACTTCTGCTTACGGCCCGAACACGGACCATTTGCTAAGGTCCGCGGAGTGCCGACAACAGACCTTCATGCTCAGTAAGATGAAGGGATAGGGTGCCAACCCGCTTCCAGCGACTGGAATAGGACGGACAAGATCTCAGCTTAGGTCCGGTTCTTGGCCTTAGCCTTGAGAAGGAGTGACTTGATGTGCTCCTTGACGGCAGGTTCGTTAATCGGGAGGTGATCCGCGATCTCGCGAGTGGATACTCCCGCAGCCAAGAGCCGCAGGACGAGCGCCTCCTGTAGAGACAGGAAGGACAACCGGGCACTCTCGTCGACGTTTGTGTCGATAGCATTCTCATGCATTCTCACGAGATGGATGAGCTTTGCGGTCATGCCTTTTGATCCTAGCCCGAGAGAGCGACATCTGCCGATCTGCGGTTCCTCCAGTTAAACGGTCTATAGCATAGGATCCCCAGAGCCGATTGTCTGCGAGTCTCACGCTGACTGACCCAGCGTCTCAATTTCGAAAGGTGAGACCAATTGGCCCTGAGCGTTGCCCGCACGCCACACCACCGGTTCACCGTCGTCCCTTCAATTCCACCCGTCTGATTAGCTTGCTATAGAGGGCTGCTTTGGGACGAATGCCCGTACGGAATACCTGCTTTATGGCCAAGACGCCTTTGACCATCGTCAGCCGCACCTACTCCACCCACACACAGGAACCCTCGGCACAGTTCGAGGCCTGGCGCGGCTACATCGCGCCGATCTACGACGTCAGGCCAATCGGACTGGACGCCGCAGCAGGCTTTCCGGCCGAAGTGCAGGCCTGGCATCTGGGCTCGCTGCTGATCGGGCGCTCGTCCTTCGCCGCTCACCGCTTCTTCCGCGACCAGTCGCGCATCAGCCGTGACGGGCTTGCCCACATTCTGGTGCAGCTATGCCTGGAGGGCGGCTATGCCGGCGTGGCCGATGGCCGCGAGATGGCGGTTGGCGCCGGCGACGTTGCGGTGATTGATCTGGCCCGACCGTTGGCGCTGGAGGCTATGGCAACCCGAACCCTGGATGTCATCATCCCCCGCACCCTGCTGGATCCTCACCTCTCCCGCCAGGCCTCTCTCAGTGGACTGGCGCTACGACCCGGGATGCCAACCGCGGCCCTGCTGGTCGATCATCTGCTGTCGGTGGGACGACGGATCGCAGATCTGAAGCACGAGGCCGCCCCTGCCCTGACGCAAATGATCGCGAGCGCCATAGGCGCTTGTGTCGTCCCCCTCCTTCCAACGGAGACCAAGCACCGGTCCGATACGGTGAGCATGGACCGGGTGAAGGCCTATCTTGACGCGCATCTGGGCTCCCCCAAGTTGGGAACCGCGGACATCTGCCGTGATCTCGGGATCTCCCGCCCAACCCTGTACCGGATGTTTGCCGGTCTCGGCGGTGTGGCCGCCTACATCCAGAACCAGAGGCTGACGCTGGCCTACAGCCTGCTGGTGGATCCGAACAATCCTCATGCCCGGGCACGGGATGTGGCGACCGCGTGTGGGTTTGTGAGCCCCGCGCACTTTCATCGCAGCTTCAGGGAAACGTTCGGGATCACTCCGGGCGATGTCCGTGCGGTGCAGCCCAAGCAGCGGGTGTTCCCCAAGACCTATGCGTCCATCGATTTTGCAGACGTGTGGATCACACAACTCGCAATGAATGCTGCGCCAGAGCATGCGGTGAGTTGAGGATCTGCTGCCCTCGGCTCTGCGTAAGTTAGTCGGCCCTGAACAACCCACAACTGATTGAGGTTGAAGGATTCTTCGTCTTGGCGAAGCATTGTAAAATGCCGGTTCCTGGGGACTGCCCCACTCAAAACCGGTGTTTTGCCATGGGACCCAAGCCGACGATGCCGAGCTCCGGCGATCTCTACCGCAGCCGCCTCGATCAGATCCTCGATCATCACCACGAGCTCTTTCGCCTGGCAGGGCTGATCGACTGGGACAGGTTCGATCACGAGTTTGGCCGCTTCTATCGTCCGCTTGGGAGGCCTGCCAAACCCACCCGGCTGATGGTGGGTCTGTCCTATCTCCAGCACACCTTCAACCTGTCCGATGAAGCCGTGGTGCAGCGCTTCATCGAGAATCCCTATTGGCAGTGGTTCTGTGGCTGCGAGTACTTCCAACACGAGCTGCCGTGCGATCCCAGCTCGCTCACGCGCTGGCGCAAACGGCTTGGTCCAGCGGGGCTGGAGACGCTGCTGGCCGCCACGATCCAGGCCGGGCTGGAGAGCGGCGCGGTGCGGCTCTCAAGCCTGGAGCGGATCAGCGTCGACACCACGGTGCAGCCCAAGGCGATCACCTATCCCACCGACGCGAAGCTGTACCTGAAGGCTCTGCTTGCCCTCGTGCGGCAGGCCAGGAAGTGCGGCCTCGCGCTGCGGCAGTCCCACACGCGCCTGGCCAAGCGGGCGGCCGTGCAGGTCGGTCGCTATGCTCATGCCCGCCAGATGCGGCGCATGCGGCGCGAGTTGAAGCGGCTGAAGACGTATCTCGGGCGGGTCTACCGCGATGTCGCCCGCCAAGTCGCCGACGATGTGGAGCTCTCGATCCGGTTTGCTCCTCTGCTTGGCCTGACGGAGCGCCTCCTGGTGCAGGAGCGCACGAGCAAGAACAAGCTCTACAGCCTGCATGCGCCGGAGGTGGTGTGCATCGCCAAGGGCAAAGCACATCGCCCGTATGAGTTCGGCTCGAAGGTGGCGCTGGCGGTGACGAACCGGGAGGGCTTCGTGCTCGCCTCCAGGGCGCTGGAGGGCAACCCGTATGACGGCCATACGTTGGACGCCACCATCGGCCAGGTCATCGCCATGACGGGCGTCGAGCCGGAGCGGACCTATGTCGATCAGGGCTATCGTGGGCATGACTACGCCAAGACGGATCGGGTCTTCATCACGCGCCAGCGGCGGGGGCTCACGCCCACGATCAGACGGGAGCTGAGACGGCGCTCAGCCATCGAGCCGATGATCGGGCATATGAAACAGGACGGGCGGCTGGGACGCAATCACCTGCTCGGAGCCGCGGGCGATGCGATGAACGCCCTTCTCGTGGCCGCCGGGCACAATCTGCGGCTGATCCTGAACTGGCTCAGGCTTTGTGTTGCCTACCTCATGGCAGCCCTGACCATCTCATTCGCACAATCGGATACTGCCCACGAACCCTGGAGCCCAATCGCCGCCTGATCAAACCGCATTGTTCAGGGCCGACTAAGTTAGCAAAGCGAGATCTGGCCACGGCACATGGACCTGCGGAACGTCAGCAGCGGGTCAAGAGGGGGCCAAGAGCCGATCTGCCGGCAGGTCCGCTTCGCCTGGGGTGTGAGACGTTCGCTCTCAAGATTGAGTGCAACACCGATTGAGTCGGGCTTTACTGTTACCCGTATCCCCGAGAGTCAGCCTTTTCTGAAATGTGGATCAAGCTTTTGGTGTCGCGTCGTCAGGGCAATAGGCGGATTCTGAGTCAGACATTTAGCTTTCTGAACACGTGGACAATATCGGATTCACTGCTCTCGGCCCTATCGAGCTAGCTGCCTAAAGCAGCACCCAAATCCCTGCCAACAATCCCTAATTCCGGAATAATCCCGCAATGTGGACACTCAGATACAAGAATGCCTACATCCATGGATACTGTGATCGTGAAGAGTGCCGCGTACAGATCTCTTCTGAGATCATCTGCTGCCGCTCGTTGCATGCGGCCAAGATCATAATCACGAAGGCGTTCCAAACAGGGAACCCGGGTCACTAACCCGAGATGTCACCTGCCCGTTCCTGCTATAGGACCCTAACGATAAGGAAGATGCCTGAGCTTCATCTCTGAAAGCCCAGGCGTTTCAGCAGACGGCATGCCTCATGTCCGCCTGCTATGCGACTCGATGCCTTCTGATACCTCACGTCGTGGGTATCAGAGTTCCATTTTCCAAAGTTCTTTGGGTGGAGGTTTTGAGAGTCTAACCCCGAAAAGAGATGATCGGATTGGCTCCGCCTCACCCCATTTACCACTGCTTTCTCACCGATTTTAGCACTTCCCCCGCTGTATTGGCTGAAAGACCCAGGAGGTATTCCCCGGATTTAAGGATGATGATTATGACCAGGTTCAACATCGATCGCACCCACCTCACTGGCAGAGCTACCGAGATCGTCATCGCGGCGATCGTCATCGGTGCTCTCGCCTTCCTGCTCCCTGGCCTCGACACTGGGACGAGCCTGCTGACCAGCGCCGGCAATGCCATTGCCGACCTGTGGAATGGCGCCCTCAGCGTCGCGGTCGGCCTCGGCATTCTGTATGGGGCTTGGTGCCTGTTCTGGCCCATCATCCGGAACTTCATCCTGATGCTCATCGGCTGGTCGATCATCGCTGTCCTGGCGTTCCTCACCTTCGCCAACGCGATCGGCCTCTAAGCCGACGCTGCAGCGTCACTTCGAGCCGCGGCCTTCCGGGCCGCGGCTCTTTTTATGGTCACAGCCCAAAACTCTGGCGCCTTCTGGGTTGCACCCGCTGGCTTTCTAAATCACGGAAGGATGTCCGATGTCCGTTACGATCTCCGCGGCTCTTCCCTGCGCACTGCAGCAGTACGGAGCTCCTCAACCGGAACTCGAGCTCACCCGCGCGGAAGTCGTCGCGATCATCACGGCGATCAACGAGACGGCCAGATCCAAGGCCAGGATACTACTGATCGATGACTTTCAGTGCGGCTATGTAGCCATCGGCATCCACCCCAGCGCCTTTGCGGAGATCGCTCAAGAGCTTCCTCCTAAGCTCCATGCCAAGATCAGCCTCCATATGGACTTCGCTGTCCAGCATAATCAGCTGGTTTCGGTCTACACCAACGATGACCTCGCCTATTGCGACGCTCGCCCCGGCCTCAGGATCACAGGTGTTGCCGCTGACGATCCTCGGGTGAAATGGTGCGGTGGTCATGTGGTTGAGGCATTCCAGAACGTCGGGATTCCCTACAATCCCGATAGTCCGAACCAGATCCGGGCGCAGACCCTCCGGGATGCCTGCGAGCGCCGGCTTGCCAAGATCTCGGACATTGACACCGCCTGTCTCTACGAGATCGCCGACTATGCGCTTTCAAACGGTGGCAGTGAGGCATTCGTTATTGCAGCATGAGAACCATAGGTCGCTGAACCTAGCAGGGCCACCCTGCATCTCATGGCTTAAGAGCTATTCTCTCGACGTCAAATCCAGGAAGAACCCAATGGCCTAGAACTATGCCTTGAACGTCGTCCGCAGGCGCACTGTCGGAGCGCACAACGCTTTCGCTGGTGTCAGCGTCCAGATCGCATCAACCGAAGAGAGCGCCCAAGACATCTGCGATGCCCTCGGGATCGGCGTCGCGTTCCGTTTCGTAAAGGACGGACGAGACATCACATCTGTTCAATTTGACGTCATGAAACTTATTGACGCCGACATCAACTCGGCCAAGCCGAAGATCAACGGCCAGGATGTTGGCGTCGGATCCAACCTCTCCTGGGAACTCGGCCAACCTGGATTGGCCCAAACGGATGCACCGTCACCTGACGCTCGCGTCTTCCTCGAGTTCACCTAGAGATTATTACGCCGAGAGGAGCCCCAAACGGGGAAGCGTCGCATTATAGGAGCCGCGGCCTGTTCTGTAACTAGAGTAGAAAGCAGCGGACGATGTCCGAGCAGACATATCATACGGACGCATCTCTACTCACGATGCTCCCTACAACGCGTGATCTTTAGGCGGTAATTATAAAAACTCATAATATGTGCGCGCGGGAGTAACCGTAGCAGTAACGGGGGTCGACGTCAGCGAGGAACGTCAAAGATGACTAGGCTCTGCAAAGCAATTCTTGTATTTCCGCTGGTATGGTCGGCGGGCACTCTTGTGCCGTATAGCGATGCTTCCGCTCAAGAGGACGATGCGGCGCTCTCGGAAGTCGAAGCCACTGAAAGAAATCCGCGGCCAAGACCACCTAGAAACAGGAACCCTGAATACCGCATGTCGGATCGGCAGATCCAACAGTTCTTCCTAACCCGACGGGATCCCTGGCCCGTTCCGGATCAAACCGACCCACCATTCGAGGCAAACCGATTTGGCAGGTCTACATCGTTGGGGATAATCGGAGACAAGACTTTCTTCGAAAGCGACATCTACGTGAAACCATTGTCGGCAGCGATCGGCGATGGGTTCATTATGGAGAGGATCGGTGCAGTTCTAAGAATAACCAGCACCGACACAGGTCCGAACTTCCTCTCGAGACACTTCGGCAGCGACACTACTGCTGCGGTCCTAAATGCCTTCAAGCCAAGGTTGGACAACATTGTTAACCAAGAGCTTCGATCTAAGGTTCAATCCCACATTGAAAAGGTGGTTGAGCGGATCCGGACCGCACAGCCGAACACCTTCTTGGTAATTGCTACCGAAATGGGCAAGAAGTGGCCAACATTTCCGATACGATACGACAGTAGCGCCATGGGAACTACAAAGAGGGGCCAAATCGACGACGCGGTAAAACACTGGCGTGAAAAGACCAACCTAACCTTCAAAGAGGTGACTGGATTACCGGAGACTGAGGATCATATTAAGTTTGTCGAGGGCAGCGGATGTAGCTCCGCCGTCGGACGCAGTGGCGGCAAGCAAGAAATCGTCCTGTCCGATGGCTGCAGCCCGGGCAGCGTCATCCACGAAATCGGGCATGCAGTTGGGTTATTCCATGAGCAATCCCATCCTGAGAGAGATAATTTCGTGACCATCGTCTGGTCGAAAATTGAGTCGGGCGCGCGGAACAACTTCTTGAAAGCTCCGACAGGAGGCTTAACCACAGCATACGACTACGGAAGCATTATGCATTACGAGACGAATGCATTTTCCATTGATGGCTCTCCGACCATTGTTCCAAAGTTGTCGTTCGTGGGCGAAGTTGGGCAGCGAGACGGATTGAGCCCACGGGATATCGAGGGCATCAAGGCCCTGTATCCGGAATGCCAACCAAGCGGCTGTCCAGAGAACTAATTCTAGTAGTGAGACGAAGAAACCTTCTTTGAAAGCAACCAGCGCGCCAGAACTGAACACTGCTGCTTTCAGGCGTGTCCGGAGGTTCCTAGAATGCAAAACCCCGCCAGGTAATCCTAGCGGGGTTTCACAATGGGGGCACATCTCCACGGGAGACTTGAACCAAGATTAAGAGCAGCCTTTTAACATTCGATGAACGGTGTCAGGCTTCTCAAATAGCGTCCTTCTCCTGCGACTTCTTGGACTTCTGAACGGACGCTCGAAGCGGCTTGTACTCGTATATCAGCAGATAATAGATCGTGCTCATGTTGGTCGCTCTCAAACTGACCTCAATGTCCATGTCGGCGTTCTCCCAACCCCAGGCATGGATCCGCTCATTCAGGAAAAGCGAATATGTGAAGTTGTCCGGTTTCTCGTAGAACTCGTTGGCCGGCCTCTTCATGACAGGTTCGCCGGAGCCGTATCGCTCTGATAGGAGCCCCTTCAGCTCGTCAAAGCGAGCCACCGCCCGGCTCCCATAGGCGTCGTTCTCCCATGACTTAGAGACAGCCCCAACACGCCAAAGCTTGTCGTCATACCCGAAGGCAAGTACGGCAGATTCCATGTCGCCCAAGGCTTTCGGAAGATTACGGGCCGTGAACGCTTTGCCCCAACCGTTATCCTGCGGGACCTCCGAGAGCTGAACGCCAAGACCCTCTACCTCCGCCTTGGTCACACCCCACGTGAGACCAAAGGGGCCAGGTGATGGAGGCGGGGTTTGTCCCAAAGCTTGGGTCGCGAAGAACACCGCAATAGCAGCAAACAGAATGCCCCGCATCACAGCGCTCCCTTTTCGTCGATCGTTTTGCCGATCGGCGCTTCGGCCGGTTTCGGAGCTCCACCCGGACCGAATGACGCTGGAATCGAAAGGCCGAGGCGCAGGATCGCTAATCTCATACGAGCTGTTGCGACGGTTACACGGTGGGTTTGCGCCTCTAACAAGGTCATCGAACCCAACAGGCCGCTATAGGTGCCTGTCTTAGCCTCCGCAGCCTGCAACTCAGCCTCGGCGGCCTCGACATCCTCCTCTGCCTTCTTGATCACCTCATCGGAGGCCGGTGAAAGTGACTTCCCCTCGACGGTGTATTTTAGATCGATGCCGCGCAGCCAAGACTTGAGCTTCTGGTCGAGCATCGCCCGCGTCGTCCGCAGCGTGGCCATCTCCAAATCGATCTGTACCCGGATAAAGGATCCTTCCTTGAAATGGTCGGCCCTCTCTTGTGCCGCGGCAATCTCTTGGTCGATGGCCTGGATGTCGGCCGTCAGTTGCTCCGTAGTGGGCCCTTCAGCCCAGCTGTTTCCGGCCGTCGCCGCCAATCCGAGGAGGATCAGCCCGGAAACGGCTGCAACCATTCCTGTTCTCAATCGCATTTTTGCCCCCTGCGCCTGAATGCGTCTCCTCCGAATAGGCGGAGATCCGGTTTCGGGAAACCCGTCAGGCGGGTTCCAAACCGTGGTTTTCTCCTATCCGAAACCCCTGAGGAAATATCTAATGCCTAAAACCCGCAAGATTCCATTCCAGAGATTGCATGTACAGCACCCCAAGAAAGTCGTCCGAGCCTTTGTCGACTGCGACGGGTACTGTATCGAACTCGCCGCGGGCTGGCGCCGGCACCAGGAGGAAGTCCATTTCGTGCGTGAGGACACGGAGAAGGAGGCGCGCGACGCTTTCGCCCGGGTGGTGCGCTGCGATTGTCAGGAGTGCAAGGATCTCATCGCTCAGGGGCGACTGGAGTGACGCTCCAAATCCCTCCCGAAGCACTCGAAGGACCTTGCTCATGACGGACAGCGCCTTGCCCGGCTCCCCGGTCATCCCTCTCGTTCGCCTCGTGAACGGAAAGGCTCACCTCAAGAACTGGTACATCGAGATCCAGGCCAACTGCCCGGAATTGATCGATCGCTTCAAGCGACGTTGCTACCTTATGCCCAAGTCCGTGCACTGGTTCCATCAGGGCAACTCCGAGCACTGGCAGATGTTCGAGTTCTGGACTGACGACCAGAGCGCGATTCTGGACGCCTGTCTTGCAGTCACCTCTGATCTTAGCCTCGAACTTCAGGTCTAACCGTATGCCCCTTGCTCTCCTTCTCATGGTCACACTGGCCGCGATCAGTCTCGGATTGTCCCGGATTGGGCTCCTCTATCATCCCTTCCCGTACGACACCTCGTCATCCGATCAGGCACTCTGGCTGGTCGTGCAGATCGTGTGCCTTTCTCCGTACTTCGTGCCGTTGTTGGTCTATGCCCTCATCCCCCTTCGCCGGCGCGTCGAGTATCGGGACAGCATTGTACCCGGCATATTTCTCACCCTTGGAACCGTGTGGGTTTTAGGTTTCGCCGGGACCGTTTGATCCCATCTTGGAATCGAGGCGCTGGGTATCCCACCGCAGCAGAGGGATATCCGAAGAGATGCCCCTCCGAGCCTTGCTCGGCAAGCAACCTTCTCCCTTCGGGCAAGGCGAGATTTCTCAGTCAGAACCCCAGGAGAAGAATGATGAAGAACGCCTCTCGCGCCCCTCGCAACCTTCAGGCCGCCTCACTCTCGCTCCGGGCCGGTGGAGCTGCAGTCGCAATTGCCGTAGATACACGGCCCAAGGTCGTCCGCGCCAAGAAAGGCAAAGGCTCTTATGATCGTCGTCGCGCTTCTCGGCGCCTCGACGACTAGATGTGAATCATTGGGATTTCCTGGGAAAAGTAAGGGGGATTCAGAAGCTGTTCACCCTTAGGGGAGCATCTGTCCTGCCGTCCCCGAGCCATAGCGCGCACCCCCACATTGCCATGACCTCATTGCCCTCTCTTGTTTCAGGCCACATCGACATGATGGCGCTGCCGACGAACCTTTCTGTTCCTGCCGCGGGATCATTCCAAGCCGTGTTTGGTCCGCAAGTCGTCACCCAGCCGGATTCTTTCCTTCTGATGGGAGCAATCATAATGCTCGCGGAGCTGGCGCTCGTTGCCTTCGCCTGGCGCCAAGGCTCCTGACGTTATTCGGGGCATTCACCTACGGCGCATCTCTTCGCGAATGGCCGTCCAATCTTGAATGCTCCGCCTCCGATGCGGCGGCGTGGAAATCTACGGAGACACGCAGGGGGTCTGTCGTTCAGTCCGGCAGACCAGCGCCCGATGGAAGCAGACCGCTGACAAATATCGGCATCCCTTCAGGGACAATGATCCGACGGAAGCCATCAGCCGGAGTAGCGTCCGGCCCGCATCGCCTTCTCACCATTATCTATAGCCGCTGTGTGCTCACAATCGGTGCTGCGCATCGATCAAACCCCAGAGTCAGCGCAGATCGAAACCTTGGAAGCTCACACCTGGAGGACCCGATGGCTGATGAGAGATACGCCCCTAAACGCGACAGCGAGGAATGTCAGGTCTGGTGTCTGAGCTGCAACGCGTATCTTTACAGCGTTTCGGTTTATGAAGCGATCGCCAGAGGCCAGAACACAGCCACCATTCCAAAGTGCAGACATTGCGTCGAGGAGGAGCAGGGCCCCTCGCCTTATGGACGTTCACGATTTATCGCGTCGTAGTGCCAGCCGGACATTCGTGTTCGCTTGGATTTCAGGGCCCAAGCCGATCTATCTATGTTCGCCACTAGCAGAATGGCGCTCTGAAATTCACCAATTTTCTGCTTCGCGGTTTCAGGAAACCCGATCAGAATATACAAGAGCCGGAAATGAGCTGTCTTAACCGAAGCAGACGCCAAGTCCGGCCGGCTCAAATCCTAACAAGACTACCAAGAGGGGCTCCATGTTGTCACGTATAAGGCTTGTAACGATAGCAGCTTCCGTTCTTACGGGTACTCTGATGGCTCACGCCGACGACTATAAACCCGTCGAACAGATGTCCCCGTCAGCAGTATCGACAGGGGGAAAAGCGGCCGACATCGTCGGTATTTCTCCTGGGATGCGTTGCTCGGAAGCGGAAGTCTTCGTTCGAAAAGTTGCCGAAGACGTAAAATACGGCAACGGAGAACCCCAGAAAGACACCCTCCGTTTGCAGACCAGATTCAAAGGTCTGTCCGTGTCGACAGAGGAATTCGTCAATCGACTGGTCGTTTCCGGAGTTCAACCCGACATCCAAACTAGTCTGGACGTCGCGTGTAGCGGATTCGCGAGCGGGAATCAGGTTACTGCCGTATCTCGACAGCTCGTGTACACCAAACAGTGGTCCGCGCCCGCCGTCAGCGACCTCTTGGCGAGCCTGAAGGCGAAGTATGGCGAGCCATCCGGCAGCGCGGATGATATGTTCAATACCAAGCTCTACTTCTGGACATACCGGAACGGGAGCCAGTACCCCTGTGAAAACAAGAATAAGTCGCCAGACATTTGCGGCGGCGGGTTCTTCCAGCCAGTCTACGATCCCGACTCTTTCCAAGATTTCCTCAAAAGAGACCCGCGCATCTCAGAGGTTCGTATCGTAGCCTCGATCCAGACCTGGTCCGAGGAACCGACAAAAGTGAGCAGGTTTGGAGTCGTTGTTAATGACGGGGCGCGTACGGCAAAGGCGGCAAAGATCGACTCAGACGATCTCTTCGCTGAAGCCGACAGACAGTACGCGGCTAAAAACAAGCCCGTCTCTGCTCCGAAGCTTTGATCCGACCACGCGTTCGGCACTTGGCCGAAATGCGGACATTTGTACTCATTGCTCGCATTAGCCCGCCTCACCGCAGAGGCGGGCTCTTCTATAAGAGATCATTTTACCCGGAGCCTCTGCGTCCTATCACCACCTTGAGCCATTGACGCATCTCTCTGGCTGAATCAGGAAGAGTGGCATGAGCCAGGATCCAGATGACTTCGATCAATTGATCGCCAGCCTTGGCGCGATGCTTGCCTTAACGGACGATGGCCCGAGCATCGGCGATGGTCTCACAATCCCCGACGCCATCGACGTAGCTGCCGTCCGGAAAAAGACCGGCCTCTCTCAAGCGGCCTTTGCCCGCCGACTTGGAGTGCACCCGAACACAGTCCGCAATTGGGAACAGGGCCGCCGGAACCCGCAGGGCCCAGCCCGCATCCTGCTGGCGTTACTCGACCGAAAGCCGACGATTGTCGACGACACCTTGAGAATGTAAGGATATTGCCGGCGCAAGCAAGCGTCCCGTCGAGTGCTTTGCCCTAGAAGCCGACACTTACAGCAACGCCGCCATAAGGTCGGCCATAGCCATAATACGGGTTGCAACAGCCGTAGCCCCCGTAGTACCGGGCCGGACGATAGTACCCATAAGGGCGGCCATAGTAGCGGTAGGGATAATAGGCGCGGCGCCAGCCTGGATAACCATAATAGGCAGCCCGCCGCGGTCGGTAATAGCCGTACCTGTAGGGATAGGCATATCGCGCCACTCGGACGGGACGCCGATACGACAGGTTCCGATAGTATGTCCGCCGAAATGTCGGCGCCCGCCGAACATACCCGCGGATAGTCTCCCGCGCGTACGATGTCTGGACCTTGTCCAGGTCGATCGTAACTGCCTTCGGTGATGCCTCTACGGCACTCCCCGATGCTACAGTCACGACCAAGGCTGCAAGCAGGTGACGGAGACGCATATTTACCTCCTGGCCTCACTACGTTGAGAACGTTTTCTCTCATATCTCCGTTCCGGACCGCCCTGAGACACGACTTGGTTATGAGCGACACGGTGCAGACGATTGGGCTAAACGTCGATTTTATGGGCTACATCGCTCAGGCAGCACTGCAAGCTGTCCCACTTTAGAGATTTGACGAGAGTTCGAGGGTGTCCTCCCCTCGATCCTAAACTCCCTACAAGGAGCCCCGGCACCACCAGTTGGTCCGGGGTTTTTCTTTTCCAGTCCTGGAGTGAGCGACCTCCTCTCAACTTAAATCCCCTCAAGGAGCCCCGAGATGCCTTCCGGCCTCGGGGTTTTTCTTTTTCCTCCTCAGGAATTGTGCAGCCCGCTGGGCTCGAAACCCCACCAAGAAAGAGGCTCCTCTGGCCTCAAGACAGTGGGATCTCCCGATCTCAAATCCCTCCAACGATCATCGATCACGACAAAGGACATCGATTATGTCGCAGAACACCGCTCCCGTCGCCGCCGCCGCTTCCACCAACACCAAGCAGCGCCTCTACAATCGCAACCTGGTCGTGTCCGATCTGTCAGTGAAGATGGATAAAAACGGCAAGCCGTACGCCAATTTTCGCGGCGGCTTCAAGGATCGCAAGAACGGCGCCGACGTGAAGATCTTCTGCCAGGCCTTCGGTCGCGCCTACGAGGCTCTGAAGGACGAACTCGTCGAAGGCAACACCATCAAGGTTTACGGCGCGCATGAGCAGCGCCAGGCCGATGAAGCCAACGGCATCCAGGCCACCCGATCCTTCCGCGTGGTCGGCAAGCAGACGCCCCGCGAGGAGATACCGGCGGCCGCGTAACCCCCCGATACCCAACCTCACTGCCCTCTGTCCTCAGAGGGCAGTCTATCCTCCACCTCCTGGGCATGAGGTTAAACGCTGTACAAGCCCCGTGTGGTCCTGAGCAAAGGCGTGACTGAAAAGTGCTCTCCCCACCCCAACAGGAAGAAGCCCGAGTGCTCGCCGCTCGGGCTTTTTTCTTGTCCGCCTGGATCAGGTGCAGGTCCTCAGATCTCAAACCCCATGAAGAAAGAGGCTCTTACCGCCTCGAGACAGTGGGACCTTCCGTCCTCAAATCCCTTGCAACGATCGTCAGAAAGATCATCGATTATGACCCAGACCGCTCCCGTCGCCGCCGCTGCCACCTCGACCACCTCGCAGCGCCTCTACAACCGCACGCTCACTGTCTCGAGCCTCGACGTCAAAATTGACGTTAAGGGTCGGCCCTACGCCAATTTCCGCGGCGGCTTCAACGACAAGAAGACCGGCAAGCCGGTGTCCATCTTCTGCCAGGCATTCGGCAAGAGCTTTGAGGCTCTGAAGGAAGAGCTCGTCGAAGGCAACACGATCAAGGTGTTCGGCGCCCATGAGCGCCGCGAAGCGAACCCCGAGCAGGGCATTCAGGCCTCCCGCTCCTTCCGCGTCATCGGCAAGGCGACGCCGCGCCCGCAGGCCGACGCTCCGGCCGAGTAACAAGCCCCCCAGACCGTCACCCAGCGACGTCCCAATGAGAAGCCCGAGCGCCTCCCGGCCTCGGGCTTTTCTTGTTTCCAGTTGGATTTGCGCAGGTCCGATAGACCTCAAACCCCAGAAGGAAAGAGGCACAGACGCCTCGCTCAGGGGTCTTTCCTCTCACTCGACATCAAGGACATCGATCATGTCGCAGAACACCGCTCCCGTCGCAGCTTCCGCCACCACCTCGACCCAGCGTCTCTACAATCGCAACCTCGTGGTGTCGGACCTTACAGTGAAGCTGGACAAGAACGGGAAACCGTACGCAAATTTCCGCGGTGGCTTCAAAGACAAGAAGACCGGTGCCGACGTGAAGATTTTCTGCCAGGCGTTCGGCCAATCCTTCGAAGCTCTGAAGGATGACCTTGTCGAGGGTAATACGATCAAGGTTTTCGGCGCACATGAGCGTCGCGAGGCTAACGAAGAGCTCGGCATCCAGGCCAGCCGCTCCTTCCGCGTGATCGGCAAGCAGACGCCGCGCCCGCAGCAGCACGCAATCGCCGAGTAAGCCCGGCGGCTTCGTAGCGACGATACGCGCGTCACGAAAGGGCCCGAAGCGTGCAGCTCGGGCTCATTTCCCGGATCCATCTTGGATTCTCGAAGGTCCATCAGACCCAAACCCCAAAAGGGAGATGAGGGACAAATGGTGTTACGCACGCGGGTAGCGCCCGCTTGGTACTGATCAGCAACGCTCCATAGCGGCCCCACAAAGACTGTCGGCCTCGTCCGCCTGATCGTCCTGCCGCAAGTTCCAGATACCCAATCCCGGTAACGGCACGATCCAGCGAGCATTAATCTCGTGTCACGTGCCATCTCGCGCTGATAGCGGGCCGAGCTAGAGGCCTAAACCATAGCAACCTGATCCATTGTCGGATTGGTCAGCCCACCAGACGGGCCCTCATCGTACATCGAGGAGAGAAGCCCGAGTGCCGCACCCCGGCCTCGGGCTTTTTCATTGCCAGCCATTGAGTTTGTGCAGGGTCGAAAGACCTCAAACCCACAAAGAATGAGGACGCTGACGCCTCAGACAGTGGGATCTCCCGATCTCAAATCCCGACGAACAAGGACATCGATTATGTCGCAGAACACCGCTCCCGTTGCCGCCACCGTTGCCACCAGCACGACTGCTCAGCGCCTCTATAACCGGACCCTCATCGTGTCCGACCTCACAGTGAAGACGGACAAGAAGGGCCGGGCCTACGCGAATTTCCGTGGCGGCTTCAAGGACAAGAAGACCGGTGCGGACGTAAAGATATTCTGCCAAGCCTTCGGTCGGGCCTATGAGGAACTGAAGGACGAGCTCGTCGAGGGCCGCACAATCAAGGTCTACGGCGCTCACGAGCAGCGCGAGGCCGACGAGGCTAACGGCGTCCAGGCGACGCGCTCCTTCCGCGTTGTCGGCAAGTCGATGCCGCGCGCCAAGAACGACAATACGCTCCCCGGCGGTGAGCCTGTCGCCGCAGCTGCTTAAGGGCAGCGACCGACGGAATCAGAGGCCCAATCACACAGATTGGGCTTCCCCTTCCAACACCAGGTTCTGTGCAGCCCAAGAGGCTCCAAACCCCGACAACAATGCACCCCAAGGAACCATGACCACACTGGATAGAAGGGGGTCACAATGAAGCAAACCGCGCGGGTAGCGCCCGCTCAATCCGTCCAGCTTGCGCCATAGCGGCTCCACACAGACCGACACCATGAATGAACGGTGCTCGTCTCGCCGCAAACACAGATATCCCATCCCGATACCGGCACGAACCAACGAGCATTGATCTCGCCTCACGTGCCATCTCTCGCTGACAGCGGGCCGAGCTAGAGGCCTAAACCATAGCTGGTGAGGTCGCCAAAATTGACCGGTACCGGCCCACCTGACGGGCCACCTCACATCTCACCCATGGGCCCAATTAGGGCTCCCCGTCACCCTGCCCAATTAGGGCCTCGAACAGAAAAAGCCTGAGCCCCGCGCTCAGGCTTTTTCTTTTGCCCGATCTGAGTTTGTGCAGCCCGCTGGGCTCCAAACCCCACAGGAAAAGAGGCTTCAAGGCGCCTCGGACAGTGGGATCTCCCGATCACAAACCCCTCCAACGATCATCGATCACGACAAAGGACTTCGATCATGTCGCAGAACACCGCTCCCGTTGCCGCCTCCGCTTCCACTCAGGCGGCTCCCTCGCAGCGCCTCTACAATCGCAACCTCATCGTGTCCGATCTGACAGTTAAGATGGACAAGAAGGGCCGCCCGTACGCGAATTTCCGTGGCGGGTTCAAGGATCGCAAGAACGGCGCTGACGTGAAGATTTTCTGTCAGGCGTTCGGCCCCGCCTACGAGGCTCTGAAGGACGAGCTTGTCGAAGGCAACACCATCAAGGTTTATGGCGCGCACGAGCAGCGCCAGGCCGATGAGGCGAACGGCATCCAGGCCACGCGCTCTTTCCGGATCGTCGGCAAGTCGACGCCGCGTCCGCAGCAGGACGCCGGCTCCGCCGAGTAAGGTTCACACGAATTAGCCCGAGTGCTCCCGCCTCGGGCTTTTTTCTTTTCTGGTTCGGAATTTGTGCAGGTCCGCTGGACCTCAAACCCCAATCGGGATAGGGGGGAGCCTCGCGGTTCCACCCCTCCCACACCACCGTACATACGGGTCCGTATACGGCGGTTCGTCGGATTACTCGACTGGCTGGACGTGGACAGAGGCGAGGCCGAGGCCTCTGA
>NZ_VOSK01000929.1 GCF_009296175.1 Microvirga tunisiensis
TGCGGCAGTACTTCCCGAAGGGCTCAGACCTGTCCGTGCATAGCCAGAGCGACTTGGATGCGATCGCGCTCAGGCTCAATACTCGGCCAAGAAAAACCCTTGGCTTTCAAACGCCAGGAGCGACGCTAGCCAAAGCTGTTGCGCTCATCACTTGAACCCACCACGGCTTTTTTCGCCAAGGAGGGAAGTCGATGAAGTTCATGTTCATCGATGCGGCGAAAGCGGAATTCCCCATCCAGCGCCTGTGCCAAGTTCTTGAGGTGAGCCAGAGCGGGTACTTTGCCTGGCGAAACCGTCCGGCCTGCCAGCGTCAGCGCGACGATCTGGTGCTGCTCGCCCATGTCCGGTCGGCCTTTCGAGAGTCGAATGGCACCTATGGCAGCCCACGAATGACGCGCGAACTCCAAGATCAGGGTTTGCCGATCGGGCGCCGTCGGACGGCTCGGCTGATGCGCGAGAATGGCCTCAAGGCGCGGCAGAAACGGCGCTTCAAACGCACCACCGACAGCCATCATGCTTTTCCGATCGCGCCCAACCTGCTCGAGCAGGACTTCTCGGCGGATCGTCCGAACCAGAAATGGAACGCGGATATCTCGTAGATACTGTCGGCGAATTCCCTGTTGGCTATTCAGCAAGAGGAGGATGGCATGAGTCTTCATCCCGAGCCGATTGGTGAGATCCCGGCCGAGACCGTGCGAGTTGCCCGGGCAGCTT
>NZ_VOSK01000930.1 GCF_009296175.1 Microvirga tunisiensis
GATCAGCTCATTGCGTGTTGTCATGCTCACCTGCCTCATCATCGCCCCCGCAGCTCGCCAGAGCTCGGGAGCAAATCAGATGAGGCAACGATCCAAAATCAGGGAGCAATTCAGGCGATGCAATGCGGGTGTTGGACAACAGTGTCGCCACGATCGAGCCCTGCACTGTCGGGTTCATCACCCATCAGGCTCTGCGCGACCTGTGCCGCCGCTACCCCAGGATTACAGAGGCCTTCTGGCGCAACACTCTCGTGGATGCCGCCATCTTCCGAGCTTGGATGACCAGCATCGGACAGCGCGAAGCCTATGATCGGATTGCCCATCTCCTGTGTGAGCTGCTGGTGCGCCTGCGCGCGGTCGGGCTGGCTGAGGATCACACCTGCGATCTGCCGATCACTCAGGTCGAGTTCGGCAATGCGCTCGGCATCACGACCGTTCACGTCAACCGCGTGTTTCAGGCTATGCGAGCCGATGGTCTGATCCAGACCAAGGGAACCCGGCTGACCATTCCCGATTGGGAAAGATTGAAGGAGGTCGGCGACTTCGATCCGACCTACCTGCACCTTGAGCAGGAGGATGCCACTAAGAGGCTGGTGAGCAATTTTATTACTCGCTTCAAGTGCTTGATTTGGAATAGCTTTCGTGAAGATTGATGAGGCGGATGCGGGGTGTGCAACGGTTGAGGAGCCCCGCTATGGATACTTGTCTCTAT
>NZ_VOSK01000931.1 GCF_009296175.1 Microvirga tunisiensis
CTGACCTGCCACTGAAGTTTCATCCAGCCGCTGTTAGAGCCTCGGCAGGTGATACGCCTTCTGGCGCGACAGGAGCAAGGGGCCAGCGCGCGGAGCCTGTCCGTTGCGCAGCGTGATGGTCCCTTGCGGTTCGTAGAGCCTCGGCAAATGCCGTCGGTGTCTGATAGCCCAATGAGGAATGGGGCCTCGCGGTATTGTAATCTGCGACCCAGGCCGCGATCAGCTGGCGCGCATGCTCCAGGCCGAAGAACAGGCTCTCGTTCAACAGCTCATCCCGCATGCGGCCGTTAAACGACTCAATGTAGCCGTTCTGCATTGGCTTGCCTGGGGCAATGTAATGCCACTCGATCCGATGCTCGGCACACCAGGCGAGAATGGCGTTCGAGGTCAGTTCGGTGCCATTATCGGAGACAATCATCCCTGGCTTGCCGCGGCGCGTCATCAGCGTTTCCAGCTCTCGGGCGACCCGCTTGCCCGAGATCGAGGTATCGGGGATCGCTGCCAGGCATTCCCGCGTTACGTCATCGACGATGTTCAGGATCCGGAAGCGCCGGCCGTTGGCAAACTGATCATGGACAAAGTCGAGCGACCAGCGCGCGTTGGCTTTGGCCTCCACCAGGATCGGCGCCCGTGTGCCCACAGCCCGTCGGCGCGCCTGACGCTTACGAACCGTCAGGCCCTCCTCTCGATACAGGCGGTAGACCCGGTTCA
>NZ_VOSK01000932.1 GCF_009296175.1 Microvirga tunisiensis
CGCTCTACTCGACTGTGATTGTGCCGGAGCGTGACTTCTTGACGAGTGCGCTCAAGCGCAAGGGAGCCCGGTTCCCTAACGGCGCTTGTGAGAATGAGGCAGGACTGGGCTTGGGGCGTTCAGGTCTCGGGCTTGCGCATGATCGGCTCGTTCTCGCCGGTCGGGCAGGGCTGGGGTCATCTCCAGAACCTCAGCAACCCGCTGCTTGCCACGCTCCGCCTCGATCCTGACCCGCACCGTGGTTCCCCGCGGAAGCCAGACATAGCCCACCTGCTTGAGCACCGACATGTGCAGGAAGGCGTCACTGTCGCCGTTGCTCAGGGCCACGGAGCCAAACTGCTTGGTCAGGTCAAACCAGGCGACCGTTCCCATGACCGTCATGCCCGACCCCCGCGAGCGGCAACGTCAGCACAATCAGCCTTGTTTCGCCAAGCACCAGCTCGCGCACGGCGCTCGGCTTGCACAGCGATCCTCATCGGCCCTTGCGTCGGATCGCCGACCCTTCACCGGCCAAGCAGAGCCTTTCTCGGCGAAGTTAATCTTCAAGATCCACATAGGTGTAAGACAGGGATTTATTTGTATGTGAGAGTTACTTTACTGTCAGCAACTGATCTCAGGCGCTGATAGCAGAGAGATCCGTGTGCTCCCGCCTGCAGGCCAGGGGAGCTCATCATGCGCTTATCGTTAGTTCCTGATAACAATCGGCT
>NZ_VOSK01000933.1 GCF_009296175.1 Microvirga tunisiensis
GGGAGATGACGAAGCGCTCGTAGAGGGCCTGGCGCCTCGTCAGATCGTCCACCACGGTCGCCCGAATGGATTCCGCGCCGACCCGGTCGGCCCATTTGTACATGCGCTCGAGATAGTGCCCCTGCTCGCGATAGAGCTGCGTCAGGGCCGCGATGACCTCGATGCATTCATCCTCTTCCGGGACCTTGCAAAGCAGTTGCGTGCCCTTGATGTGAAGGCCGGCCGCCCCGGCGAAGTGGATCTCGTAGCCGGAATCGACGCAGATCACGCCCACATCCTTGCAGGTCGATTCCGCGCAGTTCCGCGGGCAGCCGGAGACTCCCATCTTCACCTTCGCCGGCGTCCAGGAACCCCACATGAACCTCTCGATCTTGACGCCGAGGCCGGTGGAATCCTGCGTGCCGAAACGGCACCACTCCGTGCCGACGCAGGTCTTCACCGTGCGCAGGCCTTTGGCGTAAGCGTGGCCCGAGACCATGCCGGCATCGTTGAGCTCGGCCCAGACGGCCGTCAGGTCCTCCTTGCGCACGCCGAGAAGATCGATGCGCTGGCCGCCTGTGACCTTCACGGTCGGGATGCTGTATTTCTCGGCCACGTCCGCGATGGCGCGCAGTTCCCGCGGGTTGGTCAATCCGCCCCACATGCGCGGCACCACCGAATAGGTGCCGTCCTTCTGGATATTGGCGTGGACGCGCTCGTTGATGAA
>NZ_VOSK01000934.1 GCF_009296175.1 Microvirga tunisiensis
TCCCGTCCCTGCCAACGCGTTCCCCACGTTCCAGACCTTGCCGCGGTGAAAGAAACGCAGCGGATCGGCACGCCCGCGCTACCAAATAGGCCCCGAAACAAACTCTGGTGAATAGGAACGGCTAGCGCAGGTAGGTCTTGTCCTTCGCTCGGTCCGGCTCACGGGCGGACGTACTGTCAGTCTCGTTGCGGTGCCGAGCGCCTGCTGGCGTGATCCGGTCCTGCATGCCCACGTGCTCGACCTCAAGAGAACCCGTGAACTCAGCGGGCAACGCCTTGTGCTGGTGCCCGAGAGCGTCATCCGGGCCGAGCCGCGGCTGACCAATGCACTGCTCGTGTCGGCCTGTGACGGTGTGCGTGTCACGCCGCGCGAGCGCTTCATCCTGCTCTCCCATCTTGCTGAGATTGGCGGCACCGCCTCGCTCGAAGCCTGCACCGAGTGGCTCGCCGGCAGCTCCGATCCAGCTGGAGCGGTGCTGCGGCTTGCCGCCGAGCGTGTCCTGATGATCGCCCTCGACCGGCCGATCAACTTACAGAGCGAGGTTAGCCTCGCTGCTTGGCGCTGAATCTGCATCTATGAGGACTCTGATGTTCGTTGTCAATGAGCTTGGACGTGGGAGTGCGATCCCAGGGCGGGAGCCGGGTGTGGCAGGATGGAGCGATTGCGCAGGGCTGGCGGCAGAGCCGTCAAGACGACGGTTGAG
>NZ_VOSK01000935.1 GCF_009296175.1 Microvirga tunisiensis
GCGGCGTCTACAAGCCCGGACCCGGCCACCCGCCCTTGCCGGTGCGGCTGATGGCTGGCCTGATGATCCTCAAGCACATGGAGAGCCTGTCCGACGAGGTGCTGTGCGCCCGCTTTCTCGACAGCCCTTATGTGCAGTTCTTCTGCGGCGAGGTCAGCTTCCGCCATGATCTGCCGTTTGAGCGTTCGTCCCTGACGCGCTGGCGCCAGCGGCTGGGCGAGGAGCATCTCACCGCCTTGCTGCAGGAAAGCCTCTCCGTGGCGCACCAGACCGGGGCTCTCGCCACGAAGGATCTCGAGCGGGTGGCCGTCGACACCACGGTTCAGCCCAAGGCGGTGGCTTATCCCACCGATGCCCGCCTGATGCACCGGGCCCTGATCAAGCTCGTGGATCTCGCCCACAAGTGCGGTGTCCGGTTGCGCCAGAGCTATCGCCGGGTGGCCAAACACGCTCTGATCCGAATCGGCCGCTACCTTCATGCCCATCAGTTCAAACGGGCGAACCGCGAGCTGCGGTTTCTGCGCGCCCGGCTCGGCCGAGTGATCCGGGATGTCCGCCGCAAGATCAAAGGCAATGCGGCCCTGGAGGAAGGCTTTGAACCGCTGCTCGCCCTGGCGGTCAGGGTTCGGCAGCAGACCCAGCGCCAGCGCGGGCCAAAGGTCTACGCCCTGCATGCGCCCGAAGTGGAGTGCACCGGCA
>NZ_VOSK01000936.1 GCF_009296175.1 Microvirga tunisiensis
CGGTCGATCCAGAAACCGTCGACGGTGACGCGATGAACCGGCGCTTCCTCGGGGTAGTGTTGATCCGAGCCCATGCGGAACGTGCCGCCGGGAATCCGGATCATGCTGCTGTCGTCCGGCTGCCAGTGAACGGTAACGTCTGACGAGCCGACTAAGTCTGCGTCATTCATGGCATCTTTCCTGGAAAGCCTGGAAAGGGTGTGCGCTGTCGGCGTGACGTACCGGCGGACAACACCTTCTTGTCGGGTTCATCGTAGACGGGGTGTCGGCGCTTGCTTGACCAGGTGAGCCATCCACTTGACCGATGAGGACAGCCGCAAGAACCGTTGCTCCCATCCTGGCATACCGACAGTGTCGTCCCGTTCGTGGCCGAGGCGCTATTGGGGTCAATCCTGAAATCGATGGAGGCAGACCCTGATTTGGGCCACGGCCCCATCGTGGGCCGATGCCCCAGGCCCAGTCGGGTCCGAATGGACGGAGCTCGTCACCCGGATCCGGATTCCGGAGGACGGCGATGACCTGACGCCGGAATTCCGGCGCGGGGCGCAGACGGCCCTTTCCTGAAGATTCAGGGCTTGCCTCCGGCAGTTTCAGGGTTTTGCACCAGTGAGGAAGACGGCTTGGCAGTGTATCCTGCCATGGCACTCGGGCTCACCGGAACGGCCGCAGGCCTGGGGCGCGGAAGGAAGG
>NZ_VOSK01000937.1 GCF_009296175.1 Microvirga tunisiensis
CATCTGTACCCTCGTCAAGCGCATCGAGGTTGCCGATGATGTTGTCCGGGTGATCTTCCGGGTTGAGCCCGGCTTCTCAGGTCCACCTGAGACAGGTCGAACTTTGCACCATTGTCCAACACGTCGTTATCATGCATGCGATGCTCAAGAGCGGCACCGTCTTCGACCGGAGTGTCGGCGCGGCGGCTTGATCGTTAGCGGTTCGCGTTCAGGCTCTGAGCGCGCTGAGACGTCCCTGCCGGGACGTGGGCCGAGCCATTCCGCTTGATGGGATGCACCGCTGATCCAGCCGAGTGCGGCGTCCACATAGGAAGGCTCCTCCCGCGAAGCTCCATCATGCGGCGACTGCTGTCGACCGCGAAGACGACCCTGCTCCCGGCACACGTTCACTGGCGCGCCGCTGATCCGCTTGGACTGAACTCTCCTTAGGCTCCCTCGACCCTGATCCCAGTGTCGAGCCAGAGAGTTTTTGAAAAACTACTTGCAAAACGGCCCGCGATTAGACGACCTCATCAATGTGCATTGGAGTTGAAGCCTCTGGCGAGTTTCAGATGTAACGCGATATGGGTTCAGCTGATCACGCCTATATGGTAGCCATAAAGCTGCGGTGGGAGTCTAATTAATGGATCACGATAGACAGCAGGCCCGTGACCCTGACAATTCAGTCCGCCGTGGCGGTGTCGCCCGATT
>NZ_VOSK01000938.1 GCF_009296175.1 Microvirga tunisiensis
CATCCGCGCCGGCACCACCATCGAGTCTCTCGCCAAGCTGCGCCCTGCCTTCTCGAAGGAAGGCACGGTCACCGCCGGCAATGCCTCGGGCATCAATGACGGCGCGGCCGCCATCGTGCTGATGACGGAAGCCGAGGCCGAGAAGCGCGGCCTGACCCCGCTCGCCCGCATCGCCTCCTGGGCGACCGCCGGCGTCGACCCGGCCATCATGGGCACGGGTCCGATCCCGTCCTCGCGCAAGGCGCTGGAAAAGGCCGGGTGGAAAGTGTCCGATCTCGAACTCGTGGAGGCCAACGAGGCCTTCGCGGCTCAGGCGCTCGCGGTCAACAAGGACATGGGCTGGGATCCGTCCATCGTGAACGTGAACGGCGGCGCCATCGCCATCGGTCACCCCATCGGCGCGTCGGGCGGGCGCGTGCTCGTGACCCTGTTGCACGAGATGGGCCGGCGCAACGCCAAGAAGGGCCTTGCGACCCTGTGCATCGGCGGCGGCATGGGCGTCGCCATGTGCCTCGAGCGCTAAAAGCCGCCTGGAGCGCTAAAAACTTGAAGAGGCGCCAGGAAATTCCGGCGCCTCGCCCTTCCCCGCTCTGCCAAATATCCTAAGCTATGTTGTGAGGCGGTCCGAATCCGAACGTCTCACAATGAATGGATCCTTGAGAGATCCACACGGAAACGGTGTTGGGA
>NZ_VOSK01000093.1 GCF_009296175.1 Microvirga tunisiensis
ACCTCCATGACCGCGCCGGAGCCGAACTCCTGCTGGAGGGTCTGCAGAATCTGTTTCCGGCCATTGAGTTGATGTGGGCCGACACGGCTTATCGTGGGCTGAAGGACTGGCTCCAGAAGGCCCTGAGCTGGAGATTATCCATCCCGCAGCATTGGTGGAGCGGCGGAACCTGGATGCGGGCTGACGCGGAGCCGCCGACGCGACCGAGTGGCTTCCAGGTGCTCGCACGCAGGTGGGTTGTCGAGCGGACCATCGGTTGGCTCACCACCAACCGGCGGCTCGCCAAGGACTACGAACGCTTGGTCGAGACCGGTGAAATGCTGCTCTATCTCGCCATGAGCCGCATCCTGCTGCGTCGCCTCACGCGAAAGGAAAGATAATTGCTCACCAGCCTCTAATACCAAATCTCATCGATCGGAACCCCTGGCCCTGCTCCCGCAGAGGGTGGGATCCGCACGCCGCTTGCACATCTCGCGACCTGCTCGTCACATCAAGCACTCGGATTGAAAACGGGGGCGGCGGGAGATCCGCGCTTGCCCCCGGCTCCACATCACAGACCGAAGCAAGGCCCGCCGAACACCGAGCGAATGCAGGGCGATCCACCGCGCCTGCTTCCAGAGGATGTGACGGTCACCCCGCCCTGAGGCCCTCTTGGCATTCGGTGATCCCGCACAACCGGAATAGCACGATGGTCTCTGATAACGGGTTCTGCCCGATGATCTCGGACGACCACGGGCGCGCGATGATCACGCACGATGGGGGCCGTACGATGGTCGCGGACCACGAAGCCGCTGCCATCGTAGCCGCGGTCACGAGCCGTCGCTCCTTCGTGTGTGGCAACAAAGGCCAGACACGCGGATAGCGCGACGGCAACTCGGGTCATTGTCGTGATCCCAGCTTTCATGAGTGGGCTCCTCTTCTATGGGTGAAGAGCGTACGACGCGATCCACTCCGGATCTGTGGGCGAAATCACAAACGGAATATTTCTGCTTATGTTGCCTTGGCCAGGACACATTGACGACGGGCGTCGAAGTCGGATCGGAGAAGGAAAGGGAGTTCCCATAGCAATTTCCCAAAGGGCGATCACCGCTTGAATCCTGCTCAACCCGCTCCGGAATCCCCGACATGAGTCAATCACCTTGAGGCCGAGTATTCCCCATGCGTTCTTTGACCTTGGCGTTCGGGTATGAGTAAGGAACGGCTAGGAAAGCACCATTCGCATCTAGCAACGCGCAGTTCGCAGGAGGCATTTAGTTCTGCACCAACTGGAGCAGAGCAATGCGCGCAATTCTATTCGCTGCATTTGTTATAATAGCTACGCTTTCTGCAGATGCTTCCGCACAGGGCAGGAACAGGCAACTCTCTCCGGAACAGGAAGCGATCAGGGAAACCTATCGTCAGGAGGCAAGACGAGTTCACAGGATCAGTCGTCGGAATGTGAGAGCAACTGAGGCTGATCATGCTCGCGTACGGGAGTTTTGCAGGGCCTATGCCAGGGATCTCAGGATGGGAGCAGGGTTCCGGTAGCTAGCAGCTACCCCTCTTGCTCTGGGCTGCCTCCTTTCTCCACTCAGGCGAGGAGTAGAAGGAAGCCTACGCTTAATGGTCGGGAGCTTACCCATGCTCCCGGCTGTGGAAGATACCTGCTGTTAACCACAAAGGATTATTGCTCAGCTTAGGATGCATTGCTTAATAGCCGAGCTATGAATGACACGTCGACCCATCCTGCTAATGATCTAGTGGCGCATCTATGCAGTCTTGTTGCACTGGCATGTGCTGTGGCGCTCTTGGCTCTGGCGGTCAATGTCGTCCGCTTGTAATCCCTAAGCAAGAATCATGAAACAGCGTCCTAACGAGTACGCAGAGATCCAAGCTCCTGATCCATTCGGTCTTCCCTTAACCCGCTCTATCGAGTGGGTTGGCTTGATCGGCGGCCTAGCCCTTCTTGGATGGGCAGTAATGGTTGCTACTCAATACAAGGCCGCCTTCTCTCTCTCCTCTGTGGCAGAGAAGCACATCGCACTCCCGAAGCACATCGGATGCTAAGTCGAGGCTCCAAACCTGCTCAAGCAACTCGCTGAACTGTAGCACGCCCGAAGATGTCCCTTCCAAGCTCTCCTCTGCGAACTCATTCAGCGGGATTTCAACCGTCACGACGCCATCGTCGCGGGTGGCAGCGTACTATTGCTCTTTGGAATCAACTGCATTTTCCTTCGGAACTATTCAGGCGAGATATGACGATGGTCGACTTTGCAATATTTTTGGATCTCGGCTGACGGTTCATAGGGTTGGTTATGGTCGATGACACTTGGGTCGACGAGTTTATCCAGGCAGTGAAGAAACTGGCTTACGATATTCGGCCACCCAACCCATGAACCGCCATGCTGCTGTCTCACTGCGTTGAAGCTGAACGCCACCGTGTGAGAGAAAAGTATGCAGTTGCGGACGCAAAATTTAGTGTCCAATGCGAGCCTCTTGTTCGCCTCATTCTCAAGTCCGATCACATCAACCTAGACTCTTGATTAGAACGACTTCGTCGGTTGTGCTTCAGGTGGACCGTATGGACTGTGCTTGAGCGGCTCTGTAATGGGCCTAGGTGTTCCCACCGTCTCACGTTTAGGTCGGGCGCTTTGAGGACATAAGGCAAGATGAATGCTTATACCCAACCTTTCATCGGACTGAGCGAGTGGGTGCACCAATGATGCCCAATCGGACTTGGTATAAGAGGATTGCGACAGAGATACCGTCTCATGAACAGGCGCCATCGATAAGACGCGGACGCTTGATCGAGCAGGCTCCTCCCCTGTGATCAGAGTTCTTGGGATGCGCTCCCCTGGTGTCGCAATCTCCGCTCCCGGTCTGTTTACCGTGGGGAAATCCCAGCCGCCTCTTCCAAGGCCTCAGCCGTGCGCGAGGTCAGTTCGCCGGTCACCGTCAAACCGCGGGCGCGTTCAAAGGCCTCGACCGCCGCGCGCGTCCCAGGTCCCATCACGCCGTCGGCCTCGAGACGCCCGTAGCCCAATGCAGTGAGCGCCTCCTGGGCGGTGCGGATCTGTTGCTGTGACGGAGTGATCGATGGATTCGGAGGCAGCGCAGCCGCTGAGCTTGACTGCGGCACCGGATCTGGCCGCCGCCCAAGCTGCGCCTGGGCCCGATCCACGGCCTCGCTCAACCGCACCCGCAGGTGCTCCAGGTGAGTCACCTCTTCCTGCGCCCGCGCCACCCGCCTCTGGGCGTCCTGCAGGTTCCCGATCTGCGCTTGAAGCTGATCACGCTCGGCCGCCAGCAGATCCCGCTCGGCCGTTATCCGTTCGAGGGCGCCTTGCCGGCTCGCCTGCGCCTGGACCGTTGCCTCCCCGGCACCGTCCCTCAGCGCGGACCAGGCCCACAAGCCCCAGCCAAGGGCTGCTACGAGGACCCACCCACCGCTGAAGGTTCTGCGGGATGCTCCCCTATGGTTTCCAGCGTTCATTGCATGCTCAGGAATGAGGGCGTGAGACCGCATCCAGCGATCGTTGCGGGCAGCAGTAAAGTTTCGGCACGATTGCCGTCAAGACGGATTCGGCGCCTGGTAGAGCTCAATCATGAGAGGGTACAACGCGGGCACGCGGCGGCGGTCAGCCGCTCCGTCCAGTTGCTCTGCCCAATCCGAGCCCGCCTGACAGCTCAGGCCCCGAACGTCCGGTCGCTCAGGAGCCTGCTCCTCTCGGCATCCGGCGATGGCCTTGGTAAAAGGTGGTTTTTCACGATAAACTTAAGAGGCTTCAACGAGGAAGGGTTCGCAACCATGGCCAAGCTACGGCTGGGCATTCAGGTTTCAGAAGACCGACGGTCGGTTGCTATCGAATTTGCCGCAACCGGGCAAACCTCGTCTGCGGTCGTGCTGGATCTGGATCAGCTGAGTAATCTGATCAAGGTTCTGGGCCAGACCAGACATCGCATGGTCGAGGGTTTGCCGATGCCGCCCCTTGAGGGGCAAACCGTTGCCACCGTGAACGGACCCAGCTGGTACATTCAGGTGGCACAGCTCGACGGATCGCTTCTTGCGTTCGACCATCCTGCTTTCGGCGCAGTTGGGTTTGCCATACCAAGACAGGAGATCGCCGCGATGGTCCGAATTCTGAACAACCATCTTTCGATGCTGGCCGACCAACCAACAACCCGAAACTAGGGCTCGGCCCGGACGGGGGTAAATTGGGCTGCCCCTGCCGGGGGATCGCCGCCGCGTCGACGATGCGCGGCCGCCGTGTCCGGGGTCGGTTGTGGTCGAACCCGGTGGTGCCTTACAACGAGCCCCGGATCGTCGTTGGCCAGCATTTTGCCTCCAGGGTGCCCATCTAAAAAATCAGTGGAGCGGATGTCCTGGTGATTAAGATCTTCCCCCTGATACCGAATCCGCGATGTCCTGCTCACAACTAAAGCGGAAGTTGGGTAAACGGCAGCACCATGCCATGAACCGATCTTCGGATTCACAGGTTTGTGCTTCGCAGAAGGCCGTTTGTGGAACTGGATGGTCGAAGCGCGTGTGCCACTAAAAAAACCCTGCTGCCGTAGCGGGGGTAAATCCTTCGTTGCGTAGGGCGTTCACCTCGTGCGGAAGATCGGCGAGCAAATCTGAGCGATGGCGATCGTCTTGAGGATGGCCCCCGGCGCAAGCCGGGGGCGTGTTGGCTTTAGATCACGAAGTCGTTGTTCGCGAAGGTGTGGTTGCCCGGCAGCAACGGGGCGGCGGCGACGGCTGTGGTGGCACCGTACAGGCCTGGGTCGCGACCATCGGGGGCTGACACGGCGCCCTGCTGCACCGCCACGGCGTTCGCGTCGTTCGAGTACACCCGGATGTAGTCGATCTTCATCGCCATGTTCTGGCCATGCTGCGAACCGTTGCCCTCGACGGCCAGGTTGGCGATCATGTGCATCTTCTGGTGGTAGTCGGACGGTGTGGGCCGCGTGCCGGTGAGCTGGCCATCGACATAGTACTCAAGTGTCTCGGGCGTCCATTTCAGGCCATAGGTGTGATAGCCATCGGCCTGCGCCACCTCCGAGTAGACGCCGGTGTTGGTGTAGCCCTTCGCCTCATCGTTGGTGTGGATCCAGGTATAGACGCCCTTGTCCCAATTGCCGTAGTGCTCAACGATATCGTTCTCGGTCCAGTGGCTGTCGCCGTCCGGGTTGCCAGTGCCATTGGGGTTGTCCGGCAACAGCCAGAATGCGTCCCATCCGCCGGGCTTGTCGTTCATATCAGCACGCATCTCGAAGTAGCCGTACTGCTGCGAGAAGTTGCCCTGCGTGGTGATCAGGCCCGATTCCCAGTTGCCGTTGACGCCGTAGGGGGTCTTGTCGCGCTGGGCGGTGATCGTGAGGGCACCGCCGCTCACGTTGAACGGGTCGTAGCCGGACGACGGGTCCAGGAACGAGGACACGCCATAGCCCACCTCGGCCTTATTCATGCGATGCTCGTCGCGGGCGGTCTGCCACGTGGTGCCATCGCCGGTCGAGGAGATGCTGCGCGTGTTGAACTCATCGCTGAACGTGAGCTTGTAGCCTGTAAGATTCAACAATTTTCTGATTCCTTCTATTGGGAAACGCAAATGGAGGTGAAACAAACTCTCTCAATCCGAGAGTTGATTGCGGGTAGACAACCTTTGTGAGGGTAGAATTATGTAATTGCACCCGCGCTACCTAGCCTGAATTCAGGCCAGATACTTGCGATGACATTGCTAGGTCAATTGCAGGGTGACTCGCTTTGAAGGCGACTGAATCCCTTGCATCTGCCTACTTCATCAAGCTGCCCGTCAGATGGGCAGCCGATCTGGGCTTACGCATATGTATAAATGATGCTGAGAGAGGCAATGCGACCGTTACCTGCTGCAGCGCTCTTGCGCAGCATCAGGTGCAAGTTTTCACGTTGTATGGGGAGAGATTTTAGAAAGTGCTTGGCGAGAGGAAGCAAAATACGGGCCAGTTATAATTAGTAAGACTGGTGAGTGAAACCATATCGTTGTCCCTTACTATATTTGGCGTGATCGTTGTATAGCGGCTTATCCGTTGCACTTTGCCTTTGACTACGGCGAAAGAAGGGCAGATCGAGAAATTCTACAATAATTTGAATATATTCGTATATTAGAGTTACGAATATATTCTGGGGCAAGTTGAAGATACTGATGCGGAAGCCAGGTGCGTCCCTTCTCTGTTCATTCATGCAGTGGGAAATTTCAGTTGATCCGGTTTGGATCAACCCAAACGCTGAGAGGAGCCAGGGAATGTCCTCTTTCCACTCAAAGCACGAGCCTGATCCTCGGCACCAAGTGTTGGAATTTAACCGCTACCGCATCCGTCAGATCGTCGGCTCAGGGAGTTCGCTCTTTGGGCCTAACAGCCCATCCGCGCGAGTGACGGCCGCTGGCTTTTGTCGCCGCCGTCGCCCGGATGTCAGCCCGCCAAGACTGGCTCCCACCCGGCAGACGTTTCTGATTGCCGCAGCGCATCCAGGATGCGCATGTTGGCGAGAGCATCCTCCAGACCTGAACGAAGGGGCGCGGCCCCTCTGATCGCCCGGCTGAACGCTTCCCCTTGGAGCTGATACTGATCAACGACCGGGAACTCGATGTCGCGAGCCGACAGATTGCCATGTAGACTGCCATCATCGACAAAGATGCGTGTCGGCCGATCGGGCGGAGCGTTGAACGGAATCTCAATCTCGATCCGCCCCTTCGTCCCAAGGATCTGAACCCGCTGATACGGTACGCACTGGGTTGAGACCGTGAAAGACAATTGCCGACCGGCACCGAAATCCATTAGCGCGCTGGTGGTTCGATCAACGCCAAAGGCCGGGTCCCGGTCGATGAGCGTGACGACCCGCAGGGGCTCGGCATTGAAGAAATAACGACCTGTGACGACCGCATAGCAGCCGATGTCGAGGAGCCCTCCCCCACCGATATCGGCCTTGTTGCGAATGTTGGCCGGATCCACATTGAAGTATGAAAAGATGATCTGTATTGCGCGCAACTCTCCGATCTCGCCGCTCTGGATGATTTCACGGGTGCGCTGCCACTGCGGGTGGTGGCGGACCATGAAAGCCTCCGCAATCAGCACTTGAGATGCGGCGTGCCGGAGTTGCTCTGCCTCGGCGACCGTGATGGCAATCGGTTTCTCGCACAGAACATGCTTGCCCGCGGCAGCGGCCGCCAGGGTCATCGGCACATGGAGATGATTAGGCAGCGGATTGTAGATTGCCTCGATCTCGGGATCGGCCAACAGAGCGTCATAGGATCCATAAGCCTTCGGAATACCCAGTTCCGCAGCCATCTCCCTTGCGGATGCCTCGTCCCTCGATGCGACAGCAACAACTTCACAAAGCGGGCTTTTCATCATGCCGGGAACCACCTTGACCCGACCGATTTTCGCGGTGCTCAAAATTCCCCAACGGACGGCTGCATGGCGGTCTCCTCAGATTGGTTGTGGTCGAGAGGCTGCGCTCTCACAGAGCTGAACGACGCAGCGATTTGTAGTCCTTATGCAGAACGGGACCGGTCGTATCCCGCTCCAGGAGCGTCAGCGGCAGTCTGATGTTCCAGTCTTCAGCCTTCATCTCGCCTCTGATCAGCTTCAAGAGCACATCGGCCCCAACACGTCCCAGTTCATACAAGGGTTGTCGAAAGGTGGTGAGCGTGGGCTCTGTATAGTCCGCGAACTCGATGCCATCAAAGCCGATGACGGAGACATCCTGCGGAACCCGGATGCGCTCGGCTCTGACCCGCTTGATGATCCCGATCGCGCTCTCGTCGCAAGCCGCGAAGATGCCGGTGGGACGCTCCTTCATCCGCAGGAAGGACTCGGCCGCGGCGACGCCGGTCGAGAAGACAAACGGACCTTCCCAGCGCATGAAGTCATTGTCACTCAGACCGGCCGCGGCGATCCCGTCCAGAAAACCTTGGAAGCGCTCCACTTCAATGATCGAGCTGGGTGTGCCTGAGATGTAGCCGAACTTACGGTGGCCGAGGTCGCTCAAGAACGCCACCGCCCGGCTGGAAGCTTCGCGATCCTGAACGACGACATTCGGGATCTTTTGGTCCTGAATGGCGGCGCACATGGCGACGATGGGAAGCCCGGATCCGCTCATGCTGCGGGTGCCGTTTGCAGGAACGTACCCGGTCAGCAGGAGAACACCGTCCACCTGTCGCGACAGGGCCAGATCGACATAGCGGGCCTCGCGCTCCCGGCGGTTGTCCAGATTGCCGATAATGATTCCGTAGCTTGACTCCGTCAGTTCGTCGTCGACGCCTCGGAGGATCTCGGCAAAGACCGGATTGGTCAGCCTGGGGGCCACCACAAGCACATTCATGGTTCGGCGGGTCCGCAGCTTCTGAGCCGTGCTGTTGGGGATGTAGCCGCTGCGGCGCACCGCCTCCATCACGAGGTCGTGAGTCTTCGGCCTCACCTTGTCTGGGTCAGACAGGACGCGACTGACCGTGGCTGTTGAAACCCCTGCAAGTCGAGCGACGTCGGCGATGCGTATCTCCTTCACTGCGCGCCATCTTTTCCGGCTCATGCAGGGTACCTCTGGACCTACGGCAAGATACGTTACCCTCTTTCGCAGAAGATGACTTGCCTCAACTTACATCTTGACTAAACTAAAAAGGGCCTACAACCTATATCTCAAGATGTAATCGATTACAAAAATCGGTAAAACGCTTCTGGGAGGAAGCCATGTGCCTGAAGACACGCATTTCCGCGTATACCCTGTCTATCGCCCTCATCTCGAGCTCTGCAGCCTATGCTCAGCAGAAGGCTGAGGTCCTCCACTGGTGGACGTCGGCCGGTGAATCGGCATCCGTGAGAGTTTTCGCGGATCAGTTCACCAAGGCTGGCGGCACCTGGGTCGACAATGCCATCGCGGGCGGCGTCAATGCCCGTACGGCCGGCATCAACCGCATGGTGGGCGGCAATCCCCCGACCATGATGCAGTTCAACACCGGCAAGCAGTTCGACGAGCTGGTCAGCAACGATCTGGTGCGTGACGTCGACCAGCAGGCACAGGCGGGCAAGTGGCGGCAGATCATGCCCAAACCCATTGTCGATGCGACTGTGCGCGAAGGCAAGTTCTTCGCGGTCCCGGTCAACGTTCACGGCCAGAACTGGATGTTCTACAACACGAAAGTCTTCGCCGATGCGGGCCTTGAGCCTCCGAAGACCTTCCCCGAGCTCGTCGCCAGCGGAGAAAAGCTGAAGGCCAAGGGCATCATTCCGCTGGCGCTCGGTGGCCAGCCTACCTGGGAGCATAACCTCTTCCGGGCTGTCGTCGTCGGCCATGGCGGAGCCGACATGTTCCGCCAGCTCTACGGCACCCGCAAACCGGATGTTGTGAAGACCCCGAAGTTCAAGGAAACCGTGGAGCTCTTCGGCAAGATATGCGAGGCCTCGTTGACCCGGCCAGCCCGGGCCACAACTGGAACGACGCGACGGCTCTCGTGATCACCAACAAGGCAGCGATGCACTTCAATGGCGACTGGGCCAAGGGTGAGTTCATTGCCGCAGGCCAGACGGCCGGTAAGGAGTACGGCTGCACGGTCGTGGGACAAGAGCCCAAGCTCGTAATCGGCGGCGACGTCTTCGTCTTCCCAGCCACCAAAGATAAGACGACACTCGCCACCCAGGACAAGCTGATCCAGGTTCTGCTCGATCCCACCACCCAAATCGAATTCAACAAGAAAAAGGGCTCGATCCCGGTCCGGATGGATGTGGATGTTTCGTCCATGGATATGTGCGCTCAGAAGTCCCACTCCATCCTGAGCGATCCGGCCAACCAGGTCGAAAGCATGGAGATTCTGAGCCCGCCGAACTTCTCGGGCGCCATGCAGGACGCGGTGACGCAGTTCTGGAACAACCCGACCATGTCGGCTGACGCCTTCATCGAGAAGATCACCAACGCCATGCGCGACGCGGGCTGACACCAGCGGCTCGCCCCGGCGGCCGGGGCGAGCCGTTTTCCCGGAAGTGTCAACTCTCTCGACGGGGACTCTTGTATGGCCACCATCCCGATCCGGGCGCCAAGCCTCAGTGCCTCCAAGGCGCCGCCCCGCCGCCGCATGCGAGCCCGCCTGCCCGCAGCCTTTGCCCTCCTGCCGACCGCACTCATCGTTCTCGTGGTCTATATCGGCTGCATGCTCTGGACCGTGCGGCTCTCGTTCACCAGTTCGACCCTGCTGCCCAAGCTCGACTGGGTGGGATTGGCCCAATACAGTCGCCTGTTCGCCAATGACCGCTTTCTGACATCGGCCTCGAACATCGTCATCTTCGGCGCCCTGTTCATTTCCGGCTGCCTGATCATCGGCTTCCTCATGGCCGTCTTTATTGATCAGAACGTGCGTGGCGAAGGGCTCTTCCGCACCGTCTTTCTGTATCCCTATTCGATGTCCTTCGTGGTCACCGGCGTCGCCTGGCAGTGGTTCCTCAATCCGGGCCTCGGCCTGCAGAAGCTCGTGCGCGACATGGGCTTCGAGAGCTTCACCTTCGACTGGCTCGTGAACCAGCAGATGGCGATCTACACCATCGTGATCGCGGGCCTGTGGCACGGCGCCGGCCTCACCATGGCCATCCTCCTCGCCGGCCTTCGCGGCATTGACGCCGACCTGTGGAAGGCTGCGAAAGTGGACGGCATTCCGACCTGGCGGGTTTACACTTCCGTAGTCCTGCCCCTGCTCCGTCCGATGGTCGTCACCGCTACCGTGCTGCTCATGACCGGCGTGGTGAAACTCTACGATCTCGTGGTTGCCATGACCCTGGGCGGTCCCGGCATCGCCACCGAGGTTCCGGCCAAGTTCGTCATGGATCACCTGTTCGAGCGCAACAACATCGGCCTTGGAACGGCCGCCGCGACGATCATGCTGATCACAGTGGTGATCGTGCTGGCGCCCTGGGTCTATGCCCGCTACGTCCGTCCGCAAGGGAGGCATGCATGAACGCCGTTGAGCCGCAAGGCCGCCGCCCTCGTCACCTGACGGCTGGTCGCGTTGGCATCTATGCCTTCCTGATCACGGCAGCCCTGTTCTTCCTGCTGCCGCTCTGGATCATGGTCGTGACCTCGCTCAAGCCCATGGAAGAGATCCGGCTCGGCAACATCCTCGCCCTGCCGGCCGCCATGACCTTCGAGGCTTGGACCAAAGCTTGGTCGTCCGCCTGCACGGGTCTTGAATGCAACGGCATCAGCGTGGGCTTCTGGAACTCGGTGCGCATCCTCGTCCCATCGGTGATCCTGTCGATCATTGCCGGCGCGATCAACGGCTATGCGCTGTCATTCTGGCGGGTCAAGGGCGCGAACGTCATGTTCGGCGTCCTTCTGCTTGGGGCCTTCATCCCATACCAGGTCTTCCTCTATCCCCTGGTGCGCATCTTCTCGATGACAGGCATCTACAATTCGCTCACCTGCATCGTGCTGGTGCACGTCATCTTCGGTCTGCCGACGATGACGCTCCTGTTCCGCAATTATTATGCGGGCCTGCCCATCGAGTTGTTCAAGGCGGCGCGCATCGACGGCGGTGGGTTTTGGACCATCTTCTTGCGGGTGATCCTGCCCATGTCGACGCCGATCCTGGTGGTCGCCACGATCCTGCAGGTCACCGGCATCTGGAATGACTTCATCTTCGGGTTGACCTTCGCGGGCCGGGAGAACCTGCCCATGACCGTCCAGCTCAACAACATCGTGAATTCAACGCAGGGCGAGCGCGCTTACAATGTCGACATGGCCGCCACAATGCTGGCAGCCCTCGTCCCGCTCGTTGTCTATTTCGTGTCCGGACGCTGGTTCGTCCGCGGCATCGCCGCTGGCGCTGTGAAAGGATAAGCCATAGCTGCAGTTTCTGTCCGTGATGTGAGCGTTGCCTTCGAGGCGGTTCGGGTATTCGACGGCCTGTCCCTGGACATCGAACAGGGCGAGTTCATCGTGCTGCTCGGCCCCTCGGGCTGCGGCAAGTCCACCCTGCTGAATGCCGTCGCCGGCCTTCTTGATGTGGCAAACGGCCAGATTTGGATCGACGGCAAGAACGTCACCTGGGAGGAGCCAAAGGATCGCGGCATCGCCATGGTGTTCCAGTCCTACGCTCTCTATCCCCGCATGAGCGTGCGCGAGAACATGTCCTTCGGCCTGAAGATGGCGAAGATGCCAAGCCCGAAATCGAGAAACGTGTCGCCAAAGCGGCCGATCTCTTGCAGATCACCCCCCTCCTCGACCGGCGCCCGGACCAGCTCTCCGGTGGCCAGCGCCAGCGTGTCGCCATCGGCCGTGCCCTAGTTCGCGATGCCGCCGTGTTCCTGTTCGACGAGCCGCTCTCGAACCTCGATGCCAAGCTGAGGAATGAATTGCGTGTCGAGATCAAGCGGCTGCACGCGCGCCTCGGCAAGACGACGATGATCTACGTCACCCACGATCAGATCGAAGCCATGACGCTGGCCGACCGAATCGTTGTGATGAAGGAGCAGAAGATCCAGCAGATCGGCACACCCGATGAGATCTATCATCGTCCGGCCAACCTGTTCGTGGCCGGCTTCGTCGGCTCACCGCAGATGAACTTCATCAAGGGCCGGCTCGCGAGCACCGGCGAGGGCTTGAGCTTCCTTGCCGGAGACCGCCGCCTGTCGCTGTCCGCCTATCAGTTCGCCACGGCTCCGTCCGCCGGGCAGGAGGTCGTTCTCGGCGTTCGGCCGGAACATTTTGAAATTGCGAGCAACGGCACATGGCCGGGCTTCAAGGTCGACATCGTCGAGCCTATGGGCGCCGACACCGTCATCTGGTGCAGCGATCCCGCTGGTTCGGTCCAGGTGCGCACCACCGGAAGCCGCCGGGCCGCACGGGGTGAGAGCCTGACCCTCCATGTCGATCCCGCGCAAGTGTCTCTCTTCTCGGCCGAGACCGGCGAGCGCCTGTGACCACACCACTACCGCAACAGACCTCCCCGCAGGGCTTGTCGCGCCTACCATCCCGAACCTTGAGGACCTCATGAGCGTCACGGACATTCTTTCCATTCAACTCTACACCCTGCGATCCTTGGAGGATCTCGACCTCATCCTCGATACAGTGGCCGGGGCAGGATATCGCCATGTGGAGACGGTCGGCTCGCACCTCGACAAGGCTGCCGAGGTTCGCGCAAAGCTCGATGCACGCGGCCTCAAGGCCTCTTCCAGCCATGTCAGCATGGCGGCCCTGCGCGAGAAGCCCGATGCGATCATCGAGGCGTGCCGGACACTCGGCCTCACGCATCTGTACATGCCGGCCGTTCCGCCGGACGAGCGCGACATGGCCGCTGATGGCTGGCGTTCGCTCGGCCGCGAGCTCGGGCAGATCGCGGAGCGGTTTCAGGGACAAGGAATCCGTCTTGGCTACCACAACCATCATTGGGAGCTGACGCCGAAGGATGGGGCGAAGACCGCCCTTGAACTGATCTTTGAGGCTGCCGGTTCGAGCCCCCTCGCCTGGCAGGTGGACGTGGCCTGGCTCGCGCGCGGCGATGCCGATCCCAAGGGCTGGATCAACCGCTACCGCAACCGGATCACTGCAGCCCACGTGAAGGACATTGCGCCCGCCGGCCAGAACGAGGATCAGGACGGTTGGGCCGATGTGGGCTCCGGCGTACTGAACTGGCGCGACCTCTGGCGCGTATGCCGCGACGCGGGAGCCCAGTGGATGGTGGTCGAGCACGACAAGCCGGCAGACCCGGCGCAAACCGCCCGAAACAGCTTCGCCTTTCTGCGTTCCATCGAGGACTAATGGCCATGAACTCCCTCAATGTCGGCATCGTCGGATGCGGCAACATATCGGGCATTTACCTGCAGAACATTCCCGCCTATCGGGGGCTCACCCTTCGGGCCTGTGCCGATATGAGGCCGGAGGTAGCGCAGGCTCAGGCAAGCCGCCATGGCATCGAGGCTCTGACGGTCGATGAGCTTCTCTCCCGCGACGACATCGACCTCGTGGTCAACCTCACCGTGCCGGCTGCGCATTTCGGCGTCTCGCTCGCGGCGCTCAGTGCTGGTAAGCATGTCTTCTCTGAAAAGCCCCTCGCGGTTGATTTCGAGCAGGGCCGCAGGCTCGTGGACGAGGCGGAAGCGCGCGGCCTTCATCTCGGCTGTGCTCCCGACACCTTCCTGGGTGGCGGCGGACGTCTCGCCCGCAAGCTTGTCGACGACGGCACTGTCGGTCGCATTCTGTCGGGAACAGCCTTCCTCATGTCGCACGGCATGGAGCATTGGCATCCGGATCCGGAGTTCTTCTTCAAGCCCGGCGGCGGTCCCATCCTCGACATGGCGCCCTATTATCTGAGCGCCCTCGTGAACCTCATCGGCCCCGTGCGGCGCGTCATTGCCATGTCGAGCATTGGCTTCCCCGAGCGGATCGTGACATCGGAATCGCCGCGCAAGGGCCAGAGCATCACGGTGGAGACGCCCACCCATGTGATGTCCCTGCTGGAATTTGCCTCAGGGGCCCAGGTTACCTTCTGCATGAGCTGGGACGTGTGGAAGCACGGCCATCCGGCTATCGAGATCTACGGCTCCGAAGGCTCGCTGCGGGTGCCGGACCCGAACTTCTTCGGCGGCCATGTGGAGGTCACCGAGCGCGGCGGGGATTGGCGCGCCGTCGACTCGAGCGAGATGCCGCTGGGATCGCCCAACTGGCGCTCGCCCAACTGGGCTCCGGATGTTCCTAACAAGGCGAACTACCGCGCGCTCGGCCTCGCCGACCTTGCCAGTGCTGTGTTGAACGGCACCCCGCACCGCTCCAGCGGTCGCCTCGGCCTGCACGTCCTGGAGATTATGCACAGCATCCTTGAAGGATCGGCGACCGGGCAGCCTCAAGCGATCACGACAACGCTCGAACGGCCAGCCATTCTAGAGGATGCCGACGCGGCGCTTCTCTGGAAGGGACTGCCGGAGACGGCCTCTGCCGCCTGAGTGTCGTTGAACCGGCAGGAAGAACGAACGATGCGCGAAGCACTCATCGTGTGGGGCGGCTGGCACGGTCATGAACCGGAGCAATGCGCTGCTATGGTGGCCGGCATACTGCGAGACGAGAGTTTTCAGGTTCACTTGGAGAACTCGACCCGCGCCTTTGCCAGCCCTCGGCTCTCCACAATGAGTCTCATTGTGCCCATCTATACCATGTCGAGGATCGACAAGGATGAGATGACCAACCTCTCGCAGGCCGTCCGGGAAGGCACAGGCCTGGCCGGCTTTCACGGCGGCATGGGCGACGCGTTCCGCGAGGCCGTCGAGTACCAGTTCATGTGCGGTGGTCAATGGGTGGCCCATCCCGGCAACATCATCGACTACCGCGTGAACATCACCCGACCGGACGATCCGATCATGGAGAGGATCCGGGACTTCGATTACCGTTCCGAGCAGTACTACATGCACGTCGACCCTTCGAACGAAGTGTTGGCCACGACGACCTTCTCGGGCGAGCATGCCTACTGGACCAAGGACGTGGTCATGCCGGTGGTGTGGAAGCGCCGCTATGGCGAGGGACGGGTCTTCTACAGCTCCCTCGGGCATGTGGCGAAGGAGTTCGACGTTCCTGAGATGCGCACGATCCTCAGGCGCGGCATGGTGTGGGCAGCGCGGAGCTGATCCGAACGAAGGAGCGAGCCTACGGAGAGAACTCCCGCCTACAAGTGCGGTGGCAAACCAACCGCTGGAAGAAGCGGGATACCACGCCCCGAGATGATACCAAAGTGGCGAGCGGCTCAAAGTGGGAGCCGCGCCGCCTGTACTCCTGGTCACCACTATTGCTCGTTGGTGCGGGCGTCTTCGCCCAAGTATCGTTACCTCCAGCCGGCCCGTTTACGGCAGACCTAACACGAAAGTCACACTTCGTCGAAAACGCGGCATGCTGGACGTGAGTGATTTGCCCTCGGGGTTGCGTCTTGTGTTCACATCTCACGGTGACCTTTGCGAGCCCACCAATGGGCTCTTGCAAGTGCTCTTCCACATTGCGGCGTAGAGAACCATCAGAGAAGTCACTGACATTCTGGCTGTTGTGCCGCCAGTGGCCGGCAGGTTTCTCCTCCCGATGATGACCATAACTCGTCTGATCGAGGCATATACCATGGCAGAGCGCCAAAACGAGGCTACAAAGGCTCGTTTTGGCGCTCTGCCGGTGAAATCTGCTGATATCAGCGGGGGTTTGAGCCCAAGCGAGGATTCACCTCATAGTCGGTGCTGGGTCGCCCGAGAGCCCCTTCAGGGCGGAGCTTGCGGCGCAGCCAGCCCCCACTCTCCAGCATATCGAAAGCAGCCTGGAATGCCGTGCTTTCCGCCAATCGCCCACGCATCTGCCGCCCGAGCAGCCGTCGATTGATGGTCGTCGCCCCCTGCCTTGCGATGATCCGCGCGAGCTCGCCCGCATCACGCGAAGCCTGTGCGGTTCCAACGGAGCCTAAAACACGCTGGGCCATGGGTGCAAAGAAGGAATCGACTGCCTCGATCGCTACCTGCATCGAAGTGGCGCTGATCGTCATTGAATGCTGCTCCCTGCCGGTCAGAGCCCATTCGCAAAGCTCACGCAGCCCGGCAAGCCGCAGCGCCTGTCCTGGCGCCCGCATAAACCAGGACCGGATCTGTCCCTGGGTCTCGCTAGCCGTACGGTGCCAGCGTCGGGCGGCCTGCTCCAACAGCGAGATCCCATCTTGATCCAGCGGAAGATCGATCGATCCACGAGCCTCCCTCGCCAACATCCTGAGCGTCGGGAAGACCTGCTCGGCCAGGTGAGTCCGTGCTGCCTCCAGCGCGATGGTCACCATTTCGCTGTCGTCGCAGGCCACCCAAAGACAGCGTGCGGCAAAGCCATCTGGAACAGGGCCGAGCAACTGAGCAAGGCGTTCGGTGGGGATACCGCCGAGCATGGATATCGCGAGACTGTCGATCGTCGGCACATCCCGACTGATTCTATCCGCACGATAGAAGTGCCCGTCATGGGCACGGAGCAGAAGCGCGCGTTCGGTGGCTCCGCCATTGGTGTCAATCCGCTGCAGGAGCGAAGCCACCTCGTCCGACACCAGGATCAGCCCGGTATGGCTCTTTGCATGGGCATCGATAAGTCCGGCCGGGAAAATATCATCGACGATAATCTGTGGCCGCATCCGTCGGGGCAACACGATCGCCTTCCGATCTGGAGCATCCGGCAACGGACCGCCCGTGCGGACCGCCTCGTTCAGCCTGGCCTTGTAGAGTCGCTGTTCAGCCTCAACGATGAGGTTGTGCCGATCCACTGCATCGAGATGCTTCTCCCACTCGGCGGCCTCAGCGAGTTCGAACGTCCGCAAGAACTCAAGATAGGAACGAGCCGTGCTGCTCTTGCGTACCCCTGAGGGACCGACCAACATCAGCCACAGCACCGATACCTCACGCCAAGCCGGTCCCGCCATGAACCTCACCTTGTGACCCAGGCACGCCGCTGCCACGGCGAGAAAACCGGCCAACACGAATGCGACAGGGGCGCTAAACAGCTGTGCGATGGCACAGATCTCCCTGTGAAGACGGGCGCTGAAGAGCATCGGAACCGAGGGTTCGGGGATACCGGTGTCGGCCAGCAGGGACTCGTCCGGAGATTCCCAACTGGGCTCGTGCGGCGTCTCGAGACGAGCGACCGTCGCCTCAACGCACCAACCGATCGGAGCCGGCGTCGGAGCCGCGACCTCTGGCGGAACGGCAACGGACGATTCCGGCACCTCAGGGCAGCCCAGCGTCAGGGTAAGGATGTTGGCAGTCTTCTCATCCTGCTCACAATCCGCCCCGGTATCGGAGAACTGGCTGACCTCGGCGGTGGTCACCTTCGGATCTCCGGGTTCCTCCGTCGACACCGTCACGCCATCGATGGCCGGGTTCGTGGTCTCCCTTTCCCGGTCTGGGGCGCACGGGGTGGGTTCCCTGGCCGTCGCGGCAGCAATAGCGGCAACAGAAGCCGAGGGGCGGACCGGAGCACCGGGTTTTGCCGGGCGGCCCGGCGACACAGGCTGGTTTTCAGTCGTATTAGGCGCCGCCAGAACAGGCGGCTTGGTCGTCTCATTCATGATCTTACCTCAAGAGCAGAGAGAGGTGCGGGAGGATCCCCCCGCACCCTGGAAAGACGTCTTGAAGCCGGCATGAAAAGCGTCAGTGCAATTCGGATTCGCGTCAAAGGTTCTTTTGTAGAAAAAATCGAAAAAGTACTTCTTTCATCGGACCTTAGGTCCGATGACATGGGAGCCGTAGAGCACGCCGTAAGGTGTACGACTGAAAACTACTCGACAACGGAGTTTGCTAATCGCCCCATGCCCAATCAGCGCAGTTCCGATTGGCGGCTCGATTAAGCATTCATTAACCATGTTTTGAGGTTTTGCTTGCCAGGCGCCCACAACTTGGCTCAGCCTCGTTCGGTCGAATTCGATACGGATTCGGCTGGCTAGGACGGCGTTCGCCTTGCAGGGCGGCCGCCGGCATCGTTGCAGCGATGCCAGCAGCCTGGCCACCCAGCAACCTCCTAACTGAACTAGGAGACACCAGATGGTTATTGCCATCGATAGCGGGTTTGCGCCCGCATGCAACAGCCTTGAGCGGCCGGTTGCTCTTCCTCCCAATCACCATTCCCGCACTCCAGCGCCCAGCGCAGGACCGGCACACACCCACAGCACGCGCCAGCACCCTGATCTGGCGGCGCATCCCTTCGTCTCGCCCGAGGATCAGGTCACGATCCTCGCGGCGGTCAACGAAGCCGGTGTCGTGGAACTGGGCGACCTGATCGCTGCGCTCCCGCATCACCCTCGCCCGATCACGGCCATCCTCGCCCTGATCGAGGCCGGGCTGCTGGCAGTCGACTTCCGCGCCTCCTTCGACAGCCCTGTCAGGATCTGGCGCCCCTGAGGCGTCCTGATCTCTGACTGATCGGCGGGATGCTTGCAGCATCCCGCCCCTCCCCTTTCGCCTTTTCATCAGAGCGCCACGCCCCGCGTGAGCGCTGGAGGACGACCTATGTCCCGTTATCAAGCGACTGAAGTCCAAACCAATGGCCTGATCATCATCGAAGGCCGCCCCGGTGAGCCGCTCATCGTCATTGCCCCGATGGAGCACTACCGCTCCCTGCTCGCCTACGACCGCCTCAGGGCCACACCCGGCGGCGCCTACTACATCGAGTACGGCGGCCCGCGGGTGTACAGCGGCGGGACCAGCCTGCCCGCTCCCGCGCGGCTCTACGGTCATCATCTGGAGACCGCATCCCCGCGTCCAACGCGCATCATCGTGATCACCCGTGTGGGCAGCCCTTTGTCACCCAACGAGGTCCGAGCGCTCGAGCGGCTCGCCTTGTCTCAGGTAATCGAGACGGGGCGGGCCGAGCCGACCAATTTCGAGGAGGCCTTCGGCGCCAGCCTTGGCCATGATGGCTACAGGGCCCTGCAGGCCTTCTGGGCCAAAGCGTTGCAGTGGCTGCATCCCCATTGCCCTTGGCTCGCCCCGCAGATCCTGCCGCCCTTCTATCTTGAGGAGCCGGACCCCTTCGGCTCGTCCTCCGGTCAGCGCCTGGTCCTGCAACGGAAGAACCTCAAAGCCTCCCTTCTGATTGCCAAGGACGGTTTCATCCTGCTCCCCGGCAGCCACATCCGTCCCCACGTGGTCGCCACTGCTTCCGTGACGCCCTCGGTCCTGCGCGAGGAGCTCTGGGCCTGGGGCGCGCTTGAGCCCTCAGAGGATCCATCGCTGTGGCGCCTGATCCGCCATGTCTGGTGCGCGAGCCTCTCGGCCGCCTCCTTTCTGGTCCTCGGAGCCCCTGGCGGGCGCACGGATGTGTGGAAGGCGAATGCGGCCCTCAGGGTTCCGGATCGAAGGGCTCAGGGTGTTGTCGTTCTCTTCCGGTCCCACCGGCCGGAGGCCAAGCGATGACCCGGTGGACCTTTCCGGCTAGCGCCACCCGCAGCGTGCTGCTGGCGCGCTGCCCGCGTCTGGTGCGCCTGACGCTGGAGCGCCACCTGCCGCACAGCCGTCTGGTCGATGAGGCCGCACAGGCCATCGCCGCCCTGGCGCCGGAGCTTGCTCCGGTTGCCACGGCGTGGGTCACAAGTTGGACCGCGGCTCGCACGTATGTTGAGCCGCCGTTCCGGGACGCGACTGCGGCTCTCCTGAGCGCTCTCGAGAGCTTCGCGGCGGCCGCGGACATCCCTGCGGCGACAGAGCTGAGCGATCTGGTGAGAGCCTTAAGCTATCTCACCGAGGACCAGGCCGCGGCGGCCCGTCTCGCCTCCTCAGCCTGGGGTATCCTCCACCGGGTCGAGCATTTGGCCCTGAGCCTGCGCTGCCTTGAGCCGGAGGAGGCCGAGATCAACCTGGGGAGTGCAGCCTCACCCTTTGCCGAGCTCGATGACGACTTTGATCTCGGCGAGCTTGCGCTGCCGGCGGACGAGGACGCTGTGCGGCAGGCGTGGTGGCGGGATCTGAGCCGCGCCTATGACGATCTGCGCCAGGACACGCGCGCCCTTTGTGTCGGCTTGAGTGCCCTGGGAGTCGGTCTGGTGCCCCGCATGCAGGAGCGGGAGCTGCTGGCCGGTGCGGCTCTTGCAGTCGGGCGACACTTGCTCCGGCCGGTGGAGCGTTATGCGATCCAGCAGGAGCGTCAGCGCGTCGCGGCAGAGCGGGAGGCGGCAGAGCGGTCGGAGCGGCGAACGGAAACGCCGGCGCCGTCCCCGCTCAAAGCACCCGAGCCATCCACCATTCCCGAAGGTCATGTTCTCGTGTGCCCAAAGGTGCGGCTGGAGGGGCGGATGCGCGAGATCGCCCGTGGCCTGGAAGGGACTATGGGGATTCCTGTCCCGCTCGTCAGAACCCCCGATCTCAGGGTGGTGCAGAGCGCCCTGCTGCAGGAGTACCCTTATGCCCAGGAGCTGATCGACAGCATCCTGCGGCCCCTGGCGCCCCAATCGTACGTCAGACTGCCACCGATCCTGCTCCTTGGCCCGCCCGGAATCGGCAAGAGCCGCCTCGTGCGCCGTCTTGGCGAAGCGCTTGGTATTGGGGTTTGGCGCATCGATGCTCCGCGGGATACCGGCGGCGCTGTTGGCGGGCTCGACCGCCGCTGGAACTCGGCCGAGCCTGGCCACGTTCTGGCTGCCATCGCGCGGCATGGCCATGCCAATCCGCTGATATTCGTCGACGAACTCGAAAAGTCTCAGACGCGGCAGGATCAGGGCCGTCTCTGGGACACCCTCCTCGGGCTGATGGAGCGTGAGACCAGCCGCCGTTTCATGGATAACGCACTGCAAGTCGAGTGCGATCTCTCGCATGCAGTTTACGTTGCAACGGCCAACGCAGTTGGCGGCATTCCGACTCCGCTACTCGACAGGATGTTGGTGTTGAACATGCCGGAGCCAGGAGCCGAACATCTGGAAGCAATGCTCCCGACTCTCTGCATCGCGATTGCCCGTGAGCAGGGACTGGATGAGGGTTTCGTCCCACCCCTGACCTTCGGCGAAATCGCGGACGTTCGCCGGCACTGGGGTGGAGGCTCAATTCGTCGTTTGCGTCAAATCGTCGAAGTGGTTCTTGGAGCCCGCGGCCTCTTTGAGACTAAACACTAACAACCAAACACTTACTAAGCCGGTGCCGCAGATCTGTGGCACCGGCCGGTTGCCTAGTTGTCTGGATGCGAGACCTCCTTGGCATGAGCGATGACCTGGAGGGCGGGCGGCAACGCGTCTGCATCGGGTGGCTTGTAGCGGCGGTTGGCGAGCTTCGGCTCGGCAGCCAGGCGGCTTCGCACAACCTCATCCGGGGATCGCCCCTTGAGCACGCGTTGACGTCTTCTGTTAT
>NZ_VOSK01000939.1 GCF_009296175.1 Microvirga tunisiensis
CGGAGAGAATCATCGACGATGGCGGGAGCGCCTGCACGGCGAGAGCGTGGCTCAGGCCGCGACGGCAGGGCATCAGCTAGGGAATTTTCGAGGCCCACAATCAGGCAGTATTCACCGCCCTATGACAATTGTCGTCCGCAAGGAGTCCAAGGAGGCCGAACAGCGCACAGAAACCGTGTTCGACACTGTTCGTGAAACCAAGGTCGAGGTCGAAGACGAGCGCGGCAACAGGGTCAATGGCACCGGCACGACAGAGCGCAAGTAAGCTTCAAGGCCGTATCGTGCAGTCTGGAGCACCATGCTCCGGACTGGCGAAAACCTGACCCTCACGTTATCGCTTCACCGCCCACAGTGATCCTAACGCGGTGACGGTTTGGTGTAGCCGAGACCCATGACCATCCGGCTTCCTCTGCCGAAGCCTACGCTGGATCTTCCGTCTCTCAGAGGCTGGTGAGCAATTTTATTACTCGCTTCAAGTGCTTGATTTGGAATAGCTTTCGTGAAGATTGATGAGGCGGATGCGGGGTGTGCAACGGTTGAGGAGCCCCGCTATGGATATTTGTCTCTATGCCTGCGATCTCACTGATGCCGAATGGGCACTGCTCGCGCCCCTCGTCCCCCGCAGTCATCCGGCGGGACGGCGGCAGACCTATCCGCTCCGGCGCATCGTCGATGCCATCTTCTAT
>NZ_VOSK01000940.1 GCF_009296175.1 Microvirga tunisiensis
GGAAGGCGCGCACCGCCTCTTTCAGGAAGGCGACCGCGCTGGTGGCCAGCTCATCGTCCTTGACGGCCAGGTGCACCCAGCGCGAGCAGCGGTCGATGGCCACATACAAATAGCGTTTGCGGCGCTCGCCGTTGGCGGTCTGCAGCTTGGGCAGGTGCTTGATGTCCATGTGGATGAAGCCAAGATCGTAATCCTTGAACGTGCCGCTCCGGCGCTGGCGCTGCTGCGCCGGGGGCAATCGTCCCAAGCCTTCCGCCTTGAGGATGCGGTAGACGGCATCGCGGTTGAGATGCGGCAGGAAATGGCTGACCACAAACGTGAGGTCATCGAGCGGGAAGCCGGTGGCCTGGCGCAGGGCACAGACGATGGCGCGCTCTTCCTCGGTGGCCTTCCAGGGCAGCTTGTGCGGCCGGCTGCTATGGTCCTGGCAGTCCTGTGCGCCGCGCTTGCGCCACTTGCGGATGGTCTCGGTGCTCACGCTGAAGCGCTGGGCCAGCACGCCGGTGGGCTCTCTCGAGCGGGCGATCTCCTGGCGGACAGCGGGGGTGGTGCGGGCTTGCGGATGAAGGGAGTGCATCACGTCCTCCTGCGGTGAGAAGCTCGGCGTCGCAGGCCGTCAAAGCGCCAAGTGTACTCCTCAATGGCGTAACGCACCCGATCCCAACAACGTTCCGC
>NZ_VOSK01000941.1 GCF_009296175.1 Microvirga tunisiensis
ATAGGGGCTGCCATGCGGGAACGCGGCACGCGCGATGGCTGCCGTTGCGGCCGGGACATCACAGCACGGGGTCGGGCGGAGCGACATGAGGACCTCCGGGATGGTGGGGCTGCCCCCTCAAACCCAGGACGCCAATCCCTGCCTCAAGGGCTCCCGCCCATTCGCCAGCAGTATCGAAAAACTGGAGAGCCTCTCATGAAGCAGGAGGATTTTTATGCCCCACACCCGCTTTACGAAAGAGTTCCGGGATGAGGCTGTACGGCTCGCTCTGACCAGCGGCCGCAGCCGACGGGCGATTGCCGCGGATCTCGGCGTCGGCCTGTCGACCCTGCGCCATTGGATTGATCGCCGTCGCGAGCGCGAGATCGACGATCCTCCCGAGGAACGCCAGGAGGACATGGCCACCGAGCTGAAGCGGCTGCGGCGCGAGAACGGGATCCTGCGCCAGGAGCGGGAGATCCTGAAGAAGGCCACGGTGGGTTCAACCGGTCAGCGCATCATGATTGATTTCGTTGGCTTCGGGAGAACTATCTATGGCGCGTATGGGTCGTCCAGGCTTATCGGCAGAGCAGAAGCGGGAACTCTGGACCCGGTGGAAGGAGGGCTGGTCGCTCAGTGATATCGGCCGCGCGCTCGGCAAACATGCCGGATCGGTCTTCGGCATCGTACT
>NZ_VOSK01000942.1 GCF_009296175.1 Microvirga tunisiensis
TGCGGCAGTACTTCCCGAAGGGCTCAGACCTGTCCGTGCATAGCCAGAGCGACTTGGATGCGATCGCGCTCAGGCTCAATACTCGGCCAAGAAAAACCCTTGGCTTTCAAACGCCAGGAGCGACGCTGGCCAAAGCTGTTGCGCTCACTTGAACCCACCACCGCTTTTTTCGCCAAGGAGGGAAGTCGATGAGGTTCACGTTCATCGATGCGGCGAAAGCGGAATTCCCCATCCAGCGCCTGTGCCAAGTTCTTGAGGTGAGCCAGAGCGGGTACTTTGCCTGGCGAAGTCGTCCGGCTTGCCAGCGTCAGCGCGACGATCTGGTGCTGCTCGCCCATGTCCGGTCCGCCTTTCGAGAGTCGAATGGCACCTATGGCAGCCCACGAATGACGCGCGAACTCCAGGATCAGGGCCTGCCCATCGGGCGCCGTCGGACGGCTCGGTTGATGCGTGAGAACGGCCTCAAGGCCCGGCAGAAGCGCCGCTTCAAGCGCACCACGGACAGCCATCACGCCTTTCCGATTGCTCCCAACCTGCTTGAGCAGGACTTCTCAGCCACACGCCCGAACCAGAAATGGAACGCCGATATCTCGTAGATACTGTCGGCGAATTCCCTGTTGGCTATTCAGCAAGAGGAGGATGGCATGAGTCTTCATCCCGAGCCGA
>NZ_VOSK01000943.1 GCF_009296175.1 Microvirga tunisiensis
GGCAGCGCTGGCTCGGCATTGCAGGTTCAGCGCCAGGGAATGGACCATCTACTCCCGCAACAGACAAGCGGTTCGCTGCCCGCGAGTGGCACACCAACCCGGTCTATCGCACGCTTCAGCAGATCTATCTGCTTGCGTCAGACTGGCTCCTGCAGCAGGGCGATGTGGACGGCATGGACGAGGCCGAGCAGCAGCGCATCACCTTCCACTTGCGGCAGTTCGTGGACGCAATGAGCCCCGCTCTGATCCTGCTGTCGAACCCTGTCGCTCTTCGCAGAGCCGTCGAGACCGGAGGAACCAGTATCGCAGCCGGGGCCGCCAACCTGGCCGCCGATCTCCAAGCCGGACGCCTGAGCATGGTCGACATGGAAGCCTTCGCGCCAGGACGGAATCTCGCTCTCACACCCGGAAAGGTGGTCCACCGCAATCGCCTGATGGAGCTGATCCAGTATGCGCCAACCACCAAGACGGTTCACAAGACGCCACTGTTGATCCTGCCGCCCTGGATCAACAAGTACTACATTCTCGACATGCAACCCAAGAACAGCCTGGTGCGCTACCTGGTCGAGCAAGGCTTCACGGTTTTCCTGATCTCCTGGAAGAACCCGGATGCGTCCATGGATGAGATCGGCATCGAGGACTACATGGAACTCGGCCCGCTGG
>NZ_VOSK01000944.1 GCF_009296175.1 Microvirga tunisiensis
CAGCCGGCCGCACAAGCTGCCCTGGAAAGCCACGGACGAGGAGCGCGCCATCGTCTGCGTCCTGCGCCAGGCCACCGGCTTTCCGCTCGACGATCTGACCTTCATCGTCACGCATTTCCTGCCGCATCTCAACCGCGATGCCGTCTACCGCATCCTCAAGGCGGAAGGCTTGGGACGATTGCCCCCGGCGCAGCAGCGCCAGCGCCGGAGCGGCACGTTCAAGGATTACGATCTTGGCTTCATCCACATGGACATCAAGCACCTGCCCAAGCTGCAGACCGCCAACGGCGAGCGCCGCAAACGCTATTTGTATGTGGCCATCGACCGCTGCTCGCGCTGGGTGCACCTGGCCGTCAAGGACGATGAGCTGGCCACCAGCGCGGTCGCCTTCCTGAAAGAGGCGGTGCGCGCCTTCCCCTTCAAGGTCACGCACGTCCTGACGGATCGAGGATCCTGCTTCACGGCGGATGCTTTCGAGGACGCCTGCCGCCAGCTGAAGCTGGAGCACCGCAAGACCAAGCCCTACACGCCGCAGACCAATGGTCTCGTGGAGCGCTTCAACGGGCGGGTGCAGCGCGAGGTGCTGGGCATCACCATCTACAGCCATCGGGACCTCGAGACGCTGCTCAAGGGCTTCAATCAGGCCTATAACAGAAGACGTCA
>NZ_VOSK01000945.1 GCF_009296175.1 Microvirga tunisiensis
GGAAGGCGCGCACCGCCTCTTTCAGGAAGGCGACCGCGCTGGTGGCCAGCTCATCGTCCTTGACGGCCAGGTGCACCCAGCGCGAGCAGCGGTCGATGGCCACATACAAATAGCGTTTGCGGCGCTCCCCGTCGGCGGTCTGCAGCTTGGGCAGGTGCTTGATGTCGATGTGCACGAAGCCGAGATCATAGTCCTTGAACGTGCCGCTCTTGCGCTGGCGCTGCTGCGCCGGGGGCAATCGTCCCAGACCCTCGGCCTTGAGGATGCGGTAGACGGCATCGCGGTTGAGATGCGGCAGGAAATGGCTGACCACAAACGTGAGGTCATCGAGCGGAAAGCCGGTGGCCTGGCGCAGGACGCAGACGATGGCGCGCTCCTCGTCCGTGGCTTTCCAGGGCAGCTTGTGCGGCCGGCTGGAATGGTCCTGGCAGTCCTGGGCTCCGCGCTTGCGCCACTTGCGGATGGTCTCGGTGCTCACGCTGAAGCGCTGGGCCAGCACGCCGGTGGGCTCTCTCGAGCGGGCGATCTCCTGGCGGACAGCGGGGGTGGTGCGGGCTTGCGGATGAAGGGAGTGCATCACGTCCTCCTGCGGTGAGAAGCTCGGCGTCGCAGGCCGTCAAAGCGCCAAGTGTACTCCTCAATGGCGTAACGCACCCGAT
>NZ_VOSK01000946.1 GCF_009296175.1 Microvirga tunisiensis
CGCTACCAAGGTTTATCAGACCGCATGGCTAGCATCACGATCGCTGGCGACAACGTCTGACGTGCACCAATCACGCCGCCACTTCGACGTGTGATGCGTTCCTTAGATAATCGCAGGAAAGAGGAGGTCCTCGCATGCGCTCTCAGGTGCGGTGGAGACTGTGTTGGGAAAATGAGCTGCAGCTCTCCGACCATATCGAACTCGCGAACGTTCTTTGAATTTAATCACCGAGCCTATTGAGCAGGATGCTTACCTTCTGCGAATTCCGTACCCTTCAAACGAATCAATATGACAAAAGACGCAAAACGATTTGTGGATCAGTGGATTGATGAAAACGTCCATCCAACCGGGTATGCCGCCGTAGGCGATGCCTCTAAAGCTGAACAGCTCGCCAGAGCTTGCTGGGTAGAGGCCGACAAAGCTGGAATCAGCAGAGACACGATCGAGGACTCCGTTGGCAATCTAGTTGATTACATAGAGCTAGTTCAGGAAATCTTGGCAGGAGGATTAAGCCTATGAGCCGACTGAAACCGGGCACTGACGCTGGTCTGCGCGACCAGACGGTCATGGCGCTGTGCCGTATGATTCCATCATTGCATGAGCGCGGATTTGTAATCCGCTCGCTTCCCTAACATCATTGAGACAAGCAACA
>NZ_VOSK01000947.1 GCF_009296175.1 Microvirga tunisiensis
GGGACGAGACCGGCCACAGCTTCCGGATCCGGCCGGGCACGACCTGGGCGCGGCGCGGGCTGACCCCGGTGCTCCAACGGGTGAGCAAGCGACGCGAGGTGTCGAGCATCGTGGCGATCACGCCGGACGGGCGGCTGTATGCGCGCCACTTCCGCACCTCCATCTCGAGCCGCTGTGTCATCCAGGCCCTGCGCTCTGTCCGCCGCCAGATCGGCACGCCGCTGCTGGTGGTCTGGGATCGGCTCAATGCCCACCGCTCACGGGCGACAACGGACTTCATCGCTGCGCATGCGCAGGACTATGCGGTGGCCTATCTGCCGGCGTATGCCCCGGAGTTGAATCCGGAAGAGCAGTGCAATGCGCTCGTCAAGCGCGCCATGGCGAACGCATTGCCCGGCTCAGTCGACGACCTGCATCGGCTCGCCCGTCGCGAGTTTGGCCGCCTCAAACGTCACCCCGAGATGATCGTCCGCTTCTTCCGCCACGCAGGCCTCTCCGTTACCGACATCCCGTGAAGATCATTAGCTCGTCCCGGAATAAGCGAGCGAGTGTGCTAAACGTGACTGGGTCTTCTGAAATCGCAAACACGACCGTGTCTTGGCCTTTCACGCCGACGCCGTTCCGGATCTTTCGGGAGGTGCTTTGTTCC
>NZ_VOSK01000948.1 GCF_009296175.1 Microvirga tunisiensis
CGTCCCTGCCAACGCGTTCCCCACGTTCCAGACCTTGCCGCGGTGAAAGAAACGCAGCGGATCGGCACGCCCGCGCTACCAAATAGGCCCCGAAACAAACTCTGGTGAATAGGAACGGCTAGGTGCAACGAACCCACGCCCAGTCTTCACACCACCGGACGGCGGCTTGGTGTAGACGAGCCGCCTATGCCAAGGGCACCAGCTGGATCCAGCATGGGTCGAGGCACCACAGAAGATCGCCTCGTCTCCCTCCGAGACAACAAAGCGGCATTGCTCCGCCCGCAGCTTGAAGAGCGTGGTTCTGTGTTGAGGAGAGGGCTCCGGGATCTCACGCATGGGATACTCAGCGACAATGACCTGAGAGCTAAAGGCCAAGATCCAACTGAGTTCCAAGCTGCTGTGCCATTGGAGGCACAGCCAATTCGCCGGATCTGGGCACAATAGATGCAGGTGGGGCCTGTAGCTCCATGGTGAGAGCCGGCTGCTCATAACGGTCTGATTTCCGGTGTAATTCGGTCTGGAACGAGCTATGGCGGAAACTGGGTGATGACGGTGTGAGAAGGGCGGCGTATCGAGGCGGGTGTCGAGCCTGCCAGAACCTCTTCGAGAGAGCGATACGCCATGAACGAGACTACCAACATTGTCCGC
>NZ_VOSK01000094.1 GCF_009296175.1 Microvirga tunisiensis
AGAAGAAATCCTCGAAGGTTAGCGACGAGACGAGCCGATGATCGGTCGGACGGACAGCAGATCCTCCAGGACGAGCCGTCCGGCCGGCGTCAACATCAGCAGACTTTCGTCAGGGGCAGAGATCCTTAGAGCGATGCAACGGAGCCTCTCGCTATCACTCACTCTCGTTTGGTCCCGGTCATTTGGGACATGAAGATCTCCTGCATCTGCTCGAACCCTTTCAGGGTCGCCGGAAGCCAGGTTCTCAGCATGGCTTCCGGCTCCATAGCCCGGATGTTCGCGGTCATGCGGTCCTGCACCTCTCGCATGAGTTGCTCTTGCATCGGTTTCACGTCCGGCAGCCCCAGGAAGGCTCGGGCCTCCTCGGGCGTGCACTCAACATCCATGGTGATCTTCATCTGACATCCTGCTCCAGCCTCAACAGATGAGCTGCCGAACGGTGGTCGCGTATCTCGCTGCTGAGGTCAACCAAACCGGTCTACGCTGCGCGATGTGTACTCGGATTGGCCTCAGCCATTCTACTTTTCCATCACATAGGTGCCGGGCGCATCCAGCAGCGGCGGATGTTTCGGACCGCCCATGTGGGGCGGCGCCCCTTTCCGGCCCGAGCGGCTAGAAAGCCACGCCGTCCAGTCCGGCCACCAGCTCCCCTCATGGCGGCTGGCGCTCTGGAGCCACTGCTCAGGGCTGCTCGCTCCTGCGTCGCTACTCTCCCGGGTCCAATAGGTGCCCTTACCACCCGGTGGATTGATGATCCCCGCAATATGGCCACTGGAGGCGCGCACGAACCGCACCTCACCGCCGAACAGCTGGGTGATGCGCCAAGCTGCATCCCACGGCACGATGTGATCCTTTTCCGTCCCTACCGCATAGGTGTTCTGGCGAATGCGCCCAAGATCAAGCGTCTCGCCCTTGAGCGTGATTTGACCCGGTCTGATCAGATTGTTCTCGACGTAGGTGTTGCGCAGATACCAGCTGTGGGCGGCACGTGCCATCCGGGGGCATCGTCAACTTAAGCAAATCAGGACTGTCTGAGGGCGTAATGACCAGACCTAAATCATTGAAAGTACGCCGCGCTCCTTGGGTCCGGATTCCTCAAAAGAGGGTCAATCCGGTTAAGTTGACGGCGCCATCCCAACCAACGTTCCGCCGCCGAAAAGCCCTGCTGACTCCCTCTGGGCGCGTTTTTTCTTGACAGACAAAAATCCATTATAATTATACGTATAAATAGAATAAACAGCCCAGAGGTATCCATGCTCAACCGTCGTGATTTGCTGAAACTCTCATCCGTTGCCGCGAGCTCGCTACTCCTCCCTACCGGACTCCGGCCTGCCTTCGCTGCCAGCGAGGACATCACCATTGGCGCGCCGCTTCCAATGTCGGGGCCCTTCGCTGCCAATGGTAAGTTTGGCTCCATGGGTACCGCAATGATTGTTGAGGAGGTCGGCAAGGTCCTAGACCGTAAGCTAAGCTATCTCGAGATCGACACGGAAGGAAAGCCGGCCACAGCCGTCCGCAAGGTTCAGGAGGCGATGGAGCGCGGAGTGACGATGTTCTCCGGCGGCATCCTGTCGTCCGAGGCCCTCGCTATGGGCAAGGAGGTCGCGAAAGGGAAGGGGGTCTTCATCACCACAGCAGGCGCCGATGAGATCACCGGCTCCGAGTGCAATAAGAACACGTTCCGGTGGAGCGTGCCGACGTTCGGCGCAATCGAGCAGACCGTGCGTCCGCTCATCGAGCAGCTTCCCAACGCGAAGCGCTGGTACACGATCACGCCTCAATACGTCTTCGGCGATGGCCTGCTCAATGCCGCCAAGGCGATCTTCAAGGAGAAGGGGATCGAGCATGTCGGCAACAGCTATCACTCCCTCACGGAGAAGGAATTCAGCGGCTATCTAACCAATGCCATGGCCGCGAAGCCCGATGCTCTCCTCATCCTCAACTTTGGCTCCCAGTCGTCCGATACTCTTCGTCAGGCCGTCAGCTTCGGCATGAAGAACCGCATGACGATCCTGCTGGCCTGGGCTTCGGGACTCGAACAGTTTGAAGCCTTGGGACCTGAGCTGATGGAGGGCGTCTACTTCGGGGCTCAGTACTGGCACGGCATCGACTCGCCGTTTAACCGCGAGCTGGTCGCCAAGGTGCAAGCCAAGCACAAAATGAACCCGAACTACGCCTTCGCCAGCGCCTATCTGACGACAAAAATCTTGATTGACGCGGCCGCGAAGGCGGGAAGCACGGAAGGTCCAGCCGTCATCCAGGCCATGGAGGGCATGAAGTATGCTGGCCTGACCGGCGACGAGGAGATCCGCGCCACGGACCATCAGGTAATCAAGAACTATTACCTGCTGAAGGGGAAGGCCAAGAGCGCCATGAAGGACAAGGACGACTACGCCGACATTATCAGCTTCGGCAAGTCGTTCCAGTCTCCCGAGCAAGCCCAGTGCAAGATGGCCTGACCATCGGCGGGGACGGCACGCGGCCGTCCCCATTCTTTTGCGAACATTGATTGGCTCCAACATCAGGTGCCCGCGTGATATATCTATTTCAGCTGGTGAACGGCATCGGCCTGGGAATGCTCTACTTCCTGCTCGCGGTGGGATTGAGCATCATCTTCGGGCTGCTTCATTTCGTGAATTTTGCCCACGGCGCATTTTATCTTCTGGGCGCCTATCTCGTTTATGACATGACCGAGCGCGGCCTGAACTTCTGGGCGGCACTTCTTGTAGCGCCGATCATCGTCGCGGGGCTCGCGGCCCTGACGGAATCCGTCCTGCTGCGGCGCATTTATCACCTGCCGCATACGTTCCACATCCTCGTGACCGTTGGGCTCGCTCTGATGGTGCAGGAACTGGTCATCATTCTTTGGGGGCCAGTGGGCGGCAACGTCTCAACTCCGGGCGCGCTCAGTGGCGTGCTTATCCTGGGCGATTTCATCTATCCGCAATACCGCCTCTTCGTCATCGGGCTGACCCTCGTGCTTGCTATTGGTCTCTGGTGGCTTCTGGAGGGCACGCGGCTCGGCGCCGTGGTGCGCGCGGGCTCGGAATCGATCGACATGGTCTCGCTGCTCGGCATCGACATCGTGCGGGTGAACACGGCCGTCTTCGCCCTCGGCGCGGGCCTTGCGGGCCTCGCCGGAGCCCTCGCAGCGCCGATCCGCGGCGTCGAGCCCTTCATGGGCGTCGAGGCCCTCGGCATCGCCTTCGTGGTGGTCGTCATCGGCGGCATGGGCAGCTACACGGGCGCGCTCATCGCAGGCCTTCTGGTGGGAATCGTGCAGAGCATTATGACGACGCTCTGGCCCGAGGGCGCCCGCCTGATGATCTATCTCGGCATGGGTCTCGTCATTCTGACGATGCCGCGCGGCCTGCTCGGCCGGGCATGAGAGCTGCCATCATGAACCGCGCTTCTCTTCACTTCGTTCTCGCCGCACTCGTCGCCATCGCGCTCCCGCTCTTCATGCGGTCCGGCACGCTCGCGTCCGAGGTGCTGATCTTCGCCATGGCGGCGGCAGCCTGCAATCTGCTCCTCGGCTATACGGGCCTGTTGTCCTTCGGCCAGGGAATCTTCTTCGGACTCGGGAGCTATGCGGCCGGGCTGACCTTGCTGCACACCTCGCTCCCGCTCGGTGTCGCGCTCGTTCTCGCGGCGATCGCGGGAGCCGTCGTCGCCACGGGAGTTGGCTGGCTCTCGATCCGCCGGCAGGGCGTCTACTTCGTCATGCTGACGCTCGCCTTCTCCCAGTTCTTCTACTTCCTCGCCTACACGTTCAAGGACATCACAGGCGGCGACAACGGCCTGCTCAACATTCCCCGGCCTGCCATCGGACCGTTCTCTCTGGGAGGTTCCTGGGCCTACTACGCCTTCGTGGCGGTGCTCTTTCTGCTCGTCTTCGCGGCTCTGCAGCGGGTTGCGAGCTCCACGTTCGGGCGCACACTGCTGGCGGTCCGCGACAACGAGGAACGCGCGCGCGCCATCGGCTTTCCCGTCCGCAACTTCAAGATCACGGCCTTTGCGATTTCCGGCGCGGTGACGGGGCTTGCCGGCGCGCTCCATGCTCTCCTCATCGGCGTCGCGCCTCTGTCGAACATTGAATACCACATGAGCGAGAGCATCCTGATCATGACGATTATCGGCGGCACCGGAAACCTGTTCGCCTCCGTGCTTGGAGCAGGGTTCTACGTGATCGTCTCGGATCTGCTCTCGTCGATCTGGCCGCGCTGGCTTCTCCTTCTCGGCGGGCTCCTCATCGTGGTGGCGCTCTTCATGCAGAAGGGCCTGTGGGGTCTCCTTGAACGGCTGGTCGAGGCCCTGCCCATGGGCCGCAAGTCTTCCATTAAATCTTCCATCGAATCTCCCATCCCGCCGGAATCCGAGGGGAGGGGCATATGAGCACCCAGACTCCGATTCTTGTGGCCGAAAAACTCGGCGTCCGCTACGGCAGCTTCCTCGCCCTCTCGGACGTCACCCTGTCGATTAAGCCCAACACGATTCATTCCGTGATCGGTCCGAACGGCGCGGGAAAGACCACCCTGTTCCATGCCCTAACCGGCCGCGTGCGAGCATCGAGCGGGCGGATCACCCTCAACGGGCGGGACATCACCCATGTATCCGACGACAAGAGGGTGCCTCTGGGCATCGCGCGCTCCTTCCAGGTGACGAGCCTTTTCCAGAATCTGACCGTCCGCGAGAACCTGCGCCTAGCGGCTCAGGGGCGCACACCCCTGCAGGCGCTCGCGCCCTGGCGCGGGGTCGATCTGCACGGCAGTGCGCTCGCCATCGCCGATGAAGTCATGGAGCGCTTGGAGCTGACCCATGTCTCGGAAAGAGCGGCAGGCGAACTCTCTCACGGGCAGCAGCGGCGGCTCGAAGTCGGCATGGCGGTTGCGGCGAAGCCGCGGCTGATCCTGCTCGACGAGCCAACATCCGGAATGGGAATCGACGACGTCGAGGCGATGAAGGCCCTGATCCGCGATCTGGGCCGCGACCACACGGTGCTCTTCATCGAGCACAACATGGGCATCGTCATGAACATCAGTGACACCGTGACGGTCATGCGTGCGGGGCGCGTGCTGGTGGAGGGGCCGCCCGCCGTGGTGCGAGACGATCCGGAAGTGCGGCGCGCCTATCTCGGCAACATGATCACGGGTGATCTCGCATGACCACGGCATTGCTCGAAATCGAAAACGTGCATGGCTATTACGGCAAGAGCCATATCCTTCAGGGCGTGACCCTCGAGGTGCGGGCCGGCGAGGTCGTGACGCTGCTCGGCCGGAACGGGGCCGGGAAGACCTCGACCCTGAAGAGCATCAGCGGCCTGCTCGCGCCGAGCGCCGGACGCGTGCGCTTCGCCGGAACGGACGTCACGGGATGGCGTCCTCACAAAATCGCTCAGCGCGGCCTCGCTCTCGTGCCCGAAAACCGCGGCGTCTTCGGATTGCTCACCGTCGAAGAGAATCTGCGCATCGCGGAGCGGAAGGGCTCGCCCTGGTCGCTGAAGGACGTGTACAGGATCTTCCCGCGCCTCGAAGAACGCCGCCGCAACGGAGGCGGCCAGCTCTCCGGCGGCGAGCAGCAGATGCTGGCCATCGCTCGCGCTCTTCTCAACGCGCCGAAACTCCTGATGCTGGATGAGCCTGTCGAAGGACTGGCTCCCGTCATCGTCGATGAGATCGTTGACCAGATCAAGAAGATCCGCGCGGCCGGAATCCCAATCCTGCTCGTCGAGCAGAACCTCGCCGTTTGCACGCAGCTCGCCGACCGCCACTATATCCTGGAGCTCGGCCGTGTCGTCTATCACGGCACGCATGACGAGTTCGCCGCCGATGAGGCGACGAAGGACCGCTACCTGGGCGTGAAGGCCCATTGACCCCGCGTTGTGGTAAAACCTATGATTCCCAATCTTCAAATCAATCCCCAGCGTCTCTGGGACAGTTTGATGGACACCGCCAGGATCGGCGGAACGGCGAAGGGCGGCGTATCGCGCCTGACCCTGACGGACACCGACAGGCAGGTGCGCGACTGGCTTAAGGAGGAATGCGAGAGGCTCGGTTGCACCGTGATGGTCGACGAGGTCGGCAACATGTTCGCCGTTCGGCCCGGCAGGCGCAGCGATCTTCCCCCCATCGCGATCGGCAGCCACCTCGACACGCAGCCCACGGGCGGAAAGTTCGACGGGATTCTCGGGGTGCTCGGCGGCCTGGAGGTCTTCAAGACCCTTCAGGATTCCGGCTACGAGACGAACGCGCCTCTCATGCTGGTGAACTGGACCAACGAGGAGGGCTCGCGCTTCGCGCCCGCGATGCTCGGGTCAGGCGTCTATGCGGGCGTCTTCGACCGGGCCTATGCGGACAGCCGGGAAGATCGTCAGGGCGTCACGTTCGGCGAGGCCATCGAGGCGATCGGCTATCGGGGCGCCGCCAAGGCCGGATCGGTCACGTTCGGAGCGATGTTCGAGCTGCATATCGAGCAGGGACCCATCCTCGAACAGGAGGAGAAAGTCATCGGAGTCGTCCAAGGCGTCCAGGGCATGCGCTGGTATGAGGTCTCCGTCACCGGACGAGAGGCGCATACGGGCTCGACCCCGATGTCCATGCGGCGCGACGCCCTCGTGGGCGCGGCGCGGCTCATCGACCGGATCGAGGGCATCGCCCTGGAGCACGCGCCTTCCGCCGTGGGCTCCGTCGGACTGATCGAGGTGCAGCCCAATTCGCGAAACGTCGTGCCGGGACATGTGTTCTTCACGGTTGATTTCCGTCATCCCGACGACACCGTCCTCGACGTCATGGAGCGCAAGCTCCTGGCCGCGATTGACGAGATGGCCGGCAAGGGAAGCCTCGGTGTGGAATCCAAGAAGGTTTGGGAATCGCCCGCCGTCAGGTTCGATGCCGATTGTCTTGCTTCCGTGAAAAAGAGCGCGCAGGCAGCCGGGTATCAGGCGCGCGACATGATCTCGGGCGCGGGTCACGATGCGGCCTACATCGCCCGAGTCGCGCCGACCGCCATGATCTTCGTGCCCTGCGCGGGTGGGCTGAGCCACAACGAGGAGGAAAGCACGTCCTTCGAGGAATGCGCGGCGGGAGCGCAGGTGCTCCTCGGCGCCGTTCTCGACTACGACGGGCGCGGGACGGAACGCCTGAACTGACAGGCGTCCGTTAAAAAGTCCCGATACACGGAACCATCGGCGCTGGGCAGCGCCTTCACAAGGATAACCGGCATGCGCTTCGTCGTCGCCCGCATGAATCACGAAACCAATACGTTCTCGCCGGTGCCGACGCCGCTCGCATCGTTCAACCCGCGCTGGGACGAGGATGCCCTGCAGGCGGGCACGGGTTCGCGCACGGCCATGGGCGCCTTCCTGGCCTTTGCGGAAGTGCGCGGCGCGGAGGTGGTGACGCCAGTCTTCGCCACCGCCAACCCGAGCGGCCCCGTGGCGGACGACGCGTTCGAGGCCATGGCGGCGGCGATCGTCGACGCGGTCCGGAACGGATGCGACGCCGTTCTCCTGGATCTTCACGGGGCGATGGTGACCGAGAGCCTGGAGGACGGCGAGGGCGAGCTCCTCGCCCGCATCCGTGCCGTCGCGCCCGATGTGCCGCTCGGCGTCGCGCTCGACCTTCACGGCAACATCACTGAACGCATGGTTGCGAACGCCGACGTGCTCGTCGGCTTCAAGACCTATCCGCATGTGGACATGTACGAAACCGGTGCTCATGCGGTGCGGCTCGTTGGACGCATGCTCGACGAGGGGCTCGCGCCGAAGCGGGCCTGGTGCCATCCGCCGCAACTGGCCCATACCTTGAAGATGAACACTGGCGTTCCCGGAGCCATGCAGGATGCGATCAAGGCTGCGAGAGCCGCGGAGGAGCGGCCCGGCGTGCTGGCTGTCAGCGTTTTCGGCGGCTTTCCCATCGCCGACATCGCGGATGCCGGTGTATCGGTGATCACGGTCGCGGAATCGGCCGATCTCGCCGCGGAGGCCGCGCGCGAGATCGGCGGGCTCCTGTGGGAGCGCCGCGCCGAGTTCGTGTACCACGAGGAGCCGCTCCACCAGTCGGTCGCGGCGGCGCGCGCCGCCGTCGAAGGAGCGGGGCAAGGCCCCGTGCTGCTGCTCGATCATGGCGACAACTGCATGTCCGGTGGCACCTGCGATACTATGGATGTACTCGGCGAGGCGCTGGCGCAGGGGCTCGACGACATCGTCGTTGGTCCAATCTGCGATCCTGAAGCCGTGGCGGCAATGATGGCCGCAGGAGTCGGCGCCCGGATCGAGCTCGGGATCGGCAACCGCGTGGCGATGCCGCGCATCGGCGTCTCCAAGCGCCCACTGGAGCTCGCCGGGGTAATCCGCGTTCTGGGCGATGGCGAGTATACAATCAGCGGGCCGACCTATACGGGCATGCGCTGCCTCATGGGGCGGGCCGCCGTGCTGGACACCGGCCGGGCGCGGGTACTCGTCACCGAGCAGCCTCACGAGCCGTGGGACCTTGCGGTGTTCACGAGCGTCGGTCTCGACCCCCGTGCGTGCCGGTACCTGATCCTGAAATCCCGCATGTATTGCCGTCCCGTGTTCGAGCCCATCGCGAGGGCCGTCGTCGAGTGCGCGAGCCGCGGTGTGACGAGCTCGGACTACAAGTTATTCCGTTTCGAAAAACTCGCCCGTCCTATATATCCTCTCCAGGAAGACATCCCGTGGAGACCTGAAGCGGTTCAAATATGAAAAGCGACAAGGAACGCGTTCCGGACCGCGGGCGCGGACGGATGCAGCGCACGAAGCTCTCGGATCAGATCGCCGAAGACCTGAGGCGCTGGATCGCGCGGGAGGGCCTGAAACCGGGTGACCGGCTGCCCAACGAGAAAACCCTGATGCAGCATTACGGCTGCGCGAAGGGTACGCTTCGCGAAGCGCTGAAGGCCCTTGAGGTGCAGGGGCTTGTGAAGATGCAGACCGGCCCGAACGGCGGCGCCGAAATCCAGCCCGTTTCCATCGACGCGGCCATGCAGCAGTTGCGCAGCTACCTCCATTTTCAAGTGCTGGATTTCGAGCAGATCTACATCCTAAGGCGCAGCCTTGAGGTGTCCCTCGCGGAAAGCGTCGTCGGTCGTCTGACGGAGGACCAGTTGAAGAGGCTCGAGACCAATATCGAGCAATGCGTCGAAGCCCGCGACAGCGGCGACCGAGTCACGGGCCGTCGGCTCGAGATCGAGTTCCACGACATTCTCTGCGAGAGCTGCGACAATCCTCTGCTCGCCTTCATCTGCCGCTTCCTGAACGGGCTCCTGCGCGATCTCGTCGAGTTCCGCAGCGACCGCTACGACGAGCACGAGGCCTTTGGTCAGCACAACGTAGCGAGCCACCGGGATCTCGTGGTGGCCTTCCGTGTGAGGGATCGCCGTGGCGTCAGCCGGATCATGCGCGAGCACATGTGCTGCGCGGAAAGCTTCATGCAGCGCCTCGATGCATCCTTCCGTTCTGATCTGCTGAGTACTGGCTGAGAGCGGTCGCTTTGGACAAGGTTCTGGGTCTTCCGATCATACTCTGACCGCTGCGTCGTTGACCACGTATTTTGGCCTTGGATGGGTATCTCACCGGATGTTGGGAACAGCCGTCTCGAATAGTGGTAGCTGGCGGGCGGCGACGCCAAGCAGGCAAGCTTCTGGACTTGATTGCGGCTGATGATACCGTACTGGTAACCTTAGTCTGACCATGACGGCTCAGAAGGTTGGCGGCGTACAGGCGCTGACGACTTCGCACGGCACCGGGCCGACGCATCGGAACCGATGCGGCCTCCAGCTCTCGAAGTAGTAGGCATCGCCCGGTCCGAGGATCCTCCGCTCGCCCTCGACGGTGACCTCCAGCCGTCCGCTTAGAATGATGCCGCCCTCCTCACCTTGATGCGTAAGGGGAACCTTGCCGGTATCTGCGCCAGGTTCGTAGCGCTCCTTCAGGATCTGGAGCGCCCGCCCGAACAGGTTGTTGCCGATCTGGCGGTAGGAAATCTTGCCCTTTCCGATCTCGACCAATTCATCCCCGCGATAGAAGGCTTGCTTCGGCTTCTCCGGCTCCAGCGCAAAGAACTCCGCTAGTCCGATCGGGATGCCGTCAAGGATGCGCTTCAATGCACCAACCGAGGGATTGGTTTGGTTGGACTCAATCAACGAGATGGTCGAGTTGGTGATCCCTGCGCGCTTGGCAAGCTCACGCTGGGATAGGTTGTGAAGCCCCCGGACATAGCGAAGCCGTCCACCCAAATCGAATTCCATCGCAGCACCGCCACCCGTGTGTTTCAGTTGTTTCGAATGAAACAAACACACCCATCAGCAGCGAGCAATATCAATGGCTTAGTAGAACAAAGAAAAGGACTTGTTGGCTTCCTGCGATCATGGCCATGATCCGCCATCAAAAGGAACCCGGTCATGAACGCTCCCCAACGACACAACAGCTTCCGGCTCGAAAGTTACTGGATGCCTTTTACGGCAAACCGCCAGTTCAAGGCGTCACCCCGCCTGCTCACGAGAGCCGAAGGGATGTACTACACGAGCGATGACAACCGTCAGATCCTCGATGGCACCGCGGGCTTGTGGTGCGTGAACGCCGGCCATGGCCGGAGCGAGATTGCTGACGCCGTGGGGCGGCAACTCTCGACGATGGACTACGCCCCGTCATTCCAGATGGGACATCCGATCGCCTTCGAGTTCGCCGAGCGTCTGGCCGAGATCGCGCCAGGTGGACCGAGTGCGGGCCTCGACCGCGTATTCTTCACCGGGTCCGGATCGGAGTCAGTCGATACGGCCCTTAAGATGGCAATCGCGTATCAGCGCGCCATTGGCCAAGGCACGAGAACACGGTTCATCGGACGGGAACGTGGCTATCATGGTGTGGGCTTTGGGGGCATCAGTGTCGGTGGTATCCTGAACAACCGCCGCGTGTTCCCGCAGCTCCCTGGCACCGACCATCTGCGGCACACCCACGATCCGGCTCGCAACGCATTCGTGAAGGGACAGCCCGAGCACGGCGCCGAACTCGCAGACGATCTCGAGCGTCTCGTCGCCCTACACGGGGCGGAAACGATTGCAGCCGTCATCGTCGAGCCGGTGGCAGGCTCCACCGGCGTTCTCATCCCGCCGAAGGGCTATCTTGAGCGGCTGCGGGCGATCTGCGACCGCCACGGCATCCTGCTGATCTTCGACGAGGTCATCACGGGCTTCGGACGCCTTGGGGCGCCGTTTGCGGTAGACTTCTTCGGTGTCGTTCCGGACCTGGTGACCACGGCCAAGGGTCTGACCAATGGTGCTATTCCGATGGGCGCCGTGTTCGCCAGTCGGAAGGTGCATGATGCGTTGATGCAGGGACCTGAAAGCCAGATCGAGCTGTTCCACGGCTACACTTATTCAGGCCATCCGGCCGCTTGTGCTGCGGGACTGGCGACCCTCTCGATCTATCGCGAGGAAGGCCTGCTCACCCGGGCGTCGGAGATTGAGACCTACTGGCATAATGCCGTCCACAGCCTGAAGGGACTGCCGAACGTCACCGACATTCGAACCATCGGCCTGATCGCCGGCATCGAGCTGGACAGCCGCGCCGGAGCTCCAGGCAGCAGAGCCTACGACGCCTTCGTTGATTGCTTCGAGAGAGGGCTGCTGATCCGGGTCACGGGCGACATTATTGCCCTGTCACCTCCGCTGATCATCGAGACGTCCCAGATCGACGCTATTGTTGAAACTCTGGCTGATGCCTTGAATCAGGTCGCCTGATCTTCGCACCAGTTACCAGGTCTGAGTTCCGCGCGTAACAAATGAAGCCGTGTTCGGGTGCGGACACGGGCTTTATGTATTTTGCCTCTGTTGAGTTGGCAGATGCGGCCTGAGAAACGAACGCCCGCCATAGAGCGGGCGCGTCTTGAGGCGAATAACGTGGCGGCTTAGGCAAAGGCACCCTCACGGGCCACGCGGGCAATATCGAAACGGGCAAAGCCCAGATCGGCCAGCTCACGATCGGAGAGTTCCGACAGCTCCCGCACCGTCTGGCGGTAGAGCTTGTAGGCGCGGATCTTGGACAGGCTGAAGCTAACGCTGTCTACGACGGGCGACAAACGCCCTAAGGTGGTACGTGGATGACGTCGTTGACATGACGAAAGATCCTACAGCTAGTTCCATCATGTTTGTTCAGCGTAATTTCTGTGTACGCGCAAAGTTAAAACGTCATTGTTTGCACGACCCTGGATGAACTGGATCAGACGCAATGTGAGAAGAGGACTTTATTAGACGTCTCCTATAAGGGAGCTCAGGATTGTACAACAAACCTGAGCTCCCTTTCTTCGATCGTCTTGGACGTGGCCCCAACTTTTTGGTTGCCGCCAATTGAATACTGCAAGGGTGTGAGCCCAAAGCAATCGAAAGAAATGCTGTTTTCCCAATGGTCAGTCCATTCCGAGAAGGTGATAAATCCGCTTAGTATAGGTCCCGAACTGCTCCGTTGTTTTGACTTCAAGCGTGCGCGGCAATGGCAGCACGATGTCGAAATAATCCGCCATGCGGGCCGGCCCAGCCGTTAAAACCGCGCAGCGTGAGCCGAGGAATACAGCCTCCTGAATGGAGTGCGTCACGAAGATGATCGTCTTCGAGCTTTGCTGCCATATCCGCAGCATCTCAAGGTTCATCTTCTCTCGGGTGAGGGCGTCGAGCGCCCCAAAAGGCTCATCCATCAATATGAGTTTGGGATCGTGCACCAGAGCTCGCGCGATGGATGCGCGCTGCTGCATGCCCCCCGACAGCTCATATGGATACTTGTTCTCGAAGCCTTGCAGCCCGACCATGTTGAGCAGGTCACGAGCACGCTCCTTCGCTTCCCGGTTGGGAAGGCCGAGGATTTCCGCAGGTAGGATCACGTTCTCCAGAATGGTTCTCCATTTCAGCAGGAGCGCCTGCTGGAAGACCATGCCCACGTCGCGTCCCGGCGTGAAGGTAGAGGCGCTCGTCCCGATCCTTACCTCGCCATCGTCGGCATCGTGAAGCCCTGCGAGAATCCTGAGGAGGGTGCTCTTGCCGCAGCCGCTGGGGCCGACAAGGGAAACCATGTCTCCTTCCGCGATGTCCATCGTCACATCGGACACAGCGACGAATTCGTGCCCTCCTGTGCGGTAGACTTTGCGCACGTTGCGCAGGCGGATCATCGGATCGGCTTCGTTACCGATCCGCGTCGGGTCTGGTGCAAGAGCGCTCATCATGCCAGCCACCGGTGCAGGTTCTCAGCAACGAAGGAATCGTCCGACAGGTCGGCATGGTCGCGGCTCACCCGGTCGATTTCCTCCAATTGTCCGGGGCTCAGACCCTCGTGCGGATCGATGCACCAGATGCCTTCGAACAGGCCCTGGCGGCGCAGGATCTCATGGCAGCCGGCGATGCAGCCATGAAAGTCATGGGCGACGTCGAAGAAGGCCGAGTTGCAATCGGTCACTCGGGCATCGAGCGCGAGAATCTCCGGCGCAAGGGGGCCTGCTTCGACGGCCTTTTGAAGCTGATCCAGCATCCGGACGGCGTTGCGCGTCCAGACGGACCAATGGCCGAGAAGGCCGCCCTTGAAGCGGACTGTCACAGGCATTCCGTCGCGCATGGCGGTGAACGGCGTCACGAGATCGAGCACGATGTGATCGTCGTTGCCCGTGTAAAGCGTCACGCGCTCCTCGGCACGCGCCGCCACCACACCTCGCACCACGTCCAAGGTCCGATAGCGGTTGAAGGGCGCTACCTTGATCGCAATGACGTTCTCGATCGCGGCGAACTGTTCCCAGAACGCTGCATCCAACGACATGCCGCCGACCGCAGGCTGTAGGTAGAAGCCGACGAGGGGAATTTCTTCGGCGACGCGGCGGCAATGGGCGATGATCTCGTCGGCGCTCGCACCCTTGAGGGCGGAGAGGCTCAGCAATCCTGCGTGGTAGCCGAGACGGACGGCGGTCTGCGCCTCTGTGACGGCCTGCTCGGTCTTGCCGCAGATGCCAGCCACCATCACGAGAGGGCGGTCCGCCCATGCCTTGCTGTCTTCCATGGCGGCGGCGAGAACCGGCTCATAGAGGCCAATCTCGCGGATGGCGAACTGGGTCGTGTGCACGCCCACCGCAAGGCCTCCGACACCTGAATTGACGTAGTAGCGGGTCAGCGCCCGCTGCCGTCGACGGTCGAACCGACGCTCTGCATCAAGAGCCAGAGGATGCGCTGGGATGGCGACGCCCCTGCGGATCATGCTGAGAATCTCCGGTGGAAGTTGGGAGTGGTGCAAGGCCATGCGGGTCGTCCTCTCAGCAGGCGGAATGATTAGCCGAATTCGGGTCCGACGGCTGAAAAGAGCCGGCGGGGATCACCGAACGGTGTCGAACGGTTCTGCGCCATGCGCAGGAATGGCCGTTGGATCGAGAACCCTCTGTCCTTCAACACACGCGCGAGCTCCGGGTGAGCGTCAATCACGTCGATGAAGACCGGGCCATCGACCAGATCGAGTGCGGCCTCGAGAAGTTCGCCGGCCTTCATCTCGGACCGGGCGATGACGGGCCCCAGCTGCGTCGCCAGCCTTCCGGGCCGGGCCAGCACGCAACCTGATCCGTCGTCCGTCGCGAGAGCGAGCCGTGGCGCTCTCCGAAGCAGCGACGTCAGCAGGGCAGGGCGCTCGGCTCCGAAGGCCATGGCATCGGATGCGACGAGAGCCGCCACGTCGCTTTCGCGCAGCGGCCTTATTCCCGGACGCATCCTGCCCGTGTTGCCGCCTTGTCCCTGCCAGCGCGACAGGCCGAAGTGAGGCTCGAAGCCCAGGGGGCGATAGACAGTTTCCCCGGCAGGTGTCGCGTCCAGAACCGGCACAAGGCCTTTACTCCGCACCTCCTGCATGCAGGCCTGGAGGATGCGTGTGCCGAGCCCCTGCCGCCGGTGCGAGGCGGCGACCAGGACCATGCCGATCCACGCGAACCCGCCCGGATAAGGAAGGGTCGCCCCCGTTGCAACGGGCTGCCCGCCGTCGCCCAGCAGGGCGAAGACCTTGCCGTGCCCGATGAAGAAGGACCAATCATCCGGAAGCTGGTTCCAGCCGGCTTCCCCTGACAGGGCCATGCAGCCCTCGATCAGGCCTTCATCAATCGGTTGTAGACGGAGGTCCTCAATAGGCGCCATCGCGGGTCTCGAAATGCGTCGGCTTGCCGAGGCTCGGACGATCGCGGGCGACCCACTCGGCGACCCAATCGATCATGCGATTGAGCGGAACGGAGGGATAGCCGAACAGCCCGGAGGCCTGCGCAGTGTTCACGAGCCAGGCGGTTGGTGCTTCCTGGCCGACGATCTGGGGCGTCTTTCCGAGGCGCTCGCCGAAGGCCTTCGCGAGCCAGCGGATGGACGTGGTTTCGGGGCCAGACACGTTGATGGGGCTCGTCGGGTCCGTCGCATAGCGCAGGCACCGCAGGGCCTGGGCATTCGCATCACCCTGCCAGATGACGTTGACATGGCCCATGGTGACGTCCACCGGCTCGTTGTCGCGAACCTTCTGGGCCACGTCGAACAGGACGCCGTACCGAAGATCGATGGCGTAGCTCAGGCGGAACAGCCGGCCGGGTGTTTTGTAGATCTGGGAGAAGTGCTCGAAGATCCGTTCGCGACCGATGCAGGAGAATGCATACTCGCCAGGCGGGTTCAGGACGCTGTCCTCCGTCGCTCCCTGGCTGCCGATGCCGACGAACGGGTACACGCAGGCGGTCGAAAACGCGACGATTCGCGACTCGCGGAAAGCTTCGGCTACGAGCCCGGGCACATGGACGTTCATGGCCCAGGTGAGGGCTTGGTTGCCCTGAGCGCCGAACTTGCGCCCGGCCATGAAGATCACGTTGCGCGTCTTCGGCAGATTTTCGACTGCGGCGCGATCCGTGAGATCGCAGGAGATCGTCTCGATGCCATGGGCTTCGAGGCTGTCGCGCAGGCCCGGTTCGCTGAAGCGGGCCACGCCGATCACCCGCTTGTCGGGCGCCGCTTTGCGGGCGAGGCGCGCAAGGGTAGGGCCCATCTTGCCGCCGACGCCCAGGATCATGATGTCGCCGTCGATGGCCGCCAGATCCCTTGCCAGCGCGCGCGTCGGTATTGCCATGAAGGCATCCACGTCTTCAGGGGTATCGAACCCCGTGGGCCAGGAGCCGTCTTCGAGCCAAGCAGTCATTTCATCCTCGCGTCTTTGGGAACCCACAGGTGCTCCATCACCATGACGATGAGGTACAGCGCGATGCCGAGGAGCGTGAGCAGAACGACGGCCATGAACATGGCGGGCGTGTCGAGCGAGGCCTGGACCTGGATCATCAGGTAGCCGAGGCCGCGCTCGGAGGCGATGAACTCGCCGACGACCGCGCCGGCAACGGCCAGGATGGCCGCGACCTTCATGCCGGAAAAGATGTAGGGCAGGGAGCCCGGAAGCTGGATGTAGCGGAAGGCCTGCCAGCGCGAGCCCTTGAGGGAGCGCACAAGGTCGAGAATGTCCGGCTCCACTTCGTTCAGGCCGCGCACCGTCGTGAGAAGGATCGGGAAGAAGCAGAGCGTGAACGTGATCAGGATGTTCGTGCTGATGCCGTAGCTGAACCAGACGATCACGAGGGGGCCAAGGGCAACCTTCGGGATCATGTTGAGCGTCACCAGCAGGGGGAATACCAGCAGCGTTAGGATCCGAGACCAGGAGAACAGGAGCGCGAGAACGACGCCGAGCACCACGGACAGGGCGTACCCGCCGAATATCTCGGCTGCGGTCACCAGCGTGTTCTCGACCCAGCTGTAATTGGGCTTTGCCAAGGAGGCGAGGATCGCCGTCGGGGCAGGCAGGATGAAGGAGGGGACCGGGAAAATGGTGACGATTGCCTGCCAGAGGACGATGATCCCGATGTGCACGGCGGCGATGGTGAGCCACCTCCGGCCGGTTGCGGATGCGAACTTGCCGGGAGCAGGTTCAACTCGGACCGTGGCAGTCTGGACGCTGCTCGTCATGAGAAGCTTCTCCCGTTTCCGTCAGGTGAAGGGAGGCTAGCTTACCCCAAGCTGCTAATCAACTATCTGGTTGGTTGATAACGTGCGACTATGGTTGGAGAGGGCGGAGCGCCCCGAGGGCGAACTCGATCACATGGCGGCGGCGGACTGCGACGGCTTTCGTGTCACCCAGATTCGTGCCGAAGATGGCCGACAGGGTCCTGTTGTTAGAGAAGAAGAAATACGACAGTCCGGCGATGGAAATGTAGAGGTTGATCGGGTCGATATCGTCCCGGAACACCCCTTCCCGAACGCCCCGCTGCAGGGCGTCCCGGATGAGCTCGACGAGCGGCAGATGCATGCTCTGCACCTCCCGGAGACCATCCAGGTGCATGGCGCCATAGCGGTTCTCGTCATTGAGGAGCGCGATGAATTCTGGATGTTCCGCAAGGTAATCGAACGAGAAGCCGACGAGGCTCTCCATGGCCCTCACAGGGGGAAGATCGGAAAGGTTCAGGGCGCGCTCACGCGCACGGATCCGGCCATAGACCTCTTCGAGGGCGGCTCGGAAAAGATCATCCTTGTTGCCGAAATAATGATACACCATCTGCTTGTTGACGCCGGCGCGGCGCGCGATCTCGTCGACCCGGGCTCCTGCGGGGCCCTTGCCGGCGAACTCGGCAATGGCTGCGGTGAGCAGGGCCTGACGGGAGGCCTGAGGATCGCGCTTGCCGGTACGTGCCGTATTGTCTTCGGAATAAGGGGTGAGATCAGCCATCAGGGCCCTCTACGCAAGTATCAACCAACCAGTTAATTGATAGTTGATCTAGGTTGGCTCGAAAGGCTAGTCTTTTTCTAGCTCCGGCACCAGGACGGGCCGGAGACCTAGAGGGACAACAATCATGATCAAACTTGCGTCCGCCGCCCTTGCCGCCGCTGCGCTTCTGGCTCCGGTCGGCGCCTTGGGAAAAGAGAAGGTCAACCTGGTTCTCAACTGGGTCCCGACCGCCGACCATGCTCCGTACTATTATGCGAAGGCGCAGGGATGGTACGACGAGGCCAATATCGATCTGACGATCGAAACCGGAAAGGGATCCGGCGTGTCGGCCCAGCGGGTCGGTGCCGGAACCTCCGAAATCGGCATCTCGGATCTCGCAACCTCGCTCCTCGCCCGTGGCAAAGGTGCCAAGCTCGTGGCGGTCATGGCCGTCTATGCCAATTCCCCTCAAGGCTTCTACTGGCTCAAGAGCAGCGGCATCGGCGGCCCGAAGGATTTTCCCGGCAAGAAGATTGGCAACCCGCCCGGTGACGCATCCCGCATCATGTGGCCGGCCTTCGCCAAGCAGGTCGGAATCGACCCCGGCTCGGTCAGCTTCGTCAATGTGAGCCCGCAGGCCAAGGTGCCGTCCCTCAAGAGCCGCGCCATCGACATCACGAGCGATTTCTACAACGAGCACGATCTCAAGGTGCGGGAGTTCGGCGACGATCTCAGCTTCCTCGCCTGGCGCGACATCGGCATCAATCCTTACGGCAATTCCATCATCGTCAACGCCGACTATCTCGAGAAGAAGCGCGACGTGGTGAAGGCCTTCACCCAGGTGAGCCAGAAGGCGTTCGCAGCCTGCGTGCAGGACGTCGCGCCTTGCCTCAAGGCCCTGATGGCCAGCGTCAGTGGTCTTGATGAGGCCAACCAGCGCGATCAGTGGAATCGGATCAAGGAACTGATGCGCGATCCGACGACGACTTCGACCGCCCTCGGAGCCTTCGACGACCAGCGGGTGAAGAACGACTTCGAGATGGTGAAGACCTATTTCGGCCTTGAGCAGCCGTTCGAGGCATCCGCCGCATTCACCAATGAGTTTCTCGACACTTCGATCAAGATGACAGCAAAGTAGGCAATCGTTCGATACACTTTTTCAGAACACGACAGGCGACTAGCCGTTTTCGTGGTTGCCGCCGTCACATCAGTATGAGTCTAGTTTCGTACTTGTACACAGCGTTTGGTTGCACTTCCGGCGTTCGTTGCGCATAGTCGCGGTGTGATGTTGCAACCGGCGTCACAAAAGCGCCCTGACAGTGAGGTCCGCACGGCTAACCCTGTCAGGGCGTTGTCATGTGTGAGCACCTTGCTGTCATCGGCGGGAAGCCTAACTTCATCGTGTGGTTTCTCTCCCTTGGACCACCGACGCCTTGGCCGAGGTTTTAAGACAGCATCTCGGCCAAGGCGTCTTTATATGTCGGCTCCGGCTAATGCGGATCGACCACATCTCGCTGCGGGATCAGGCGTTGAATGTAGAGCTCGACAATCTGAGCAGAGCACCTGTTTCACTGGAATCGGGATTACTTGATCCGAGCGGCCCATCATCGAGAACTGGAGGGCTTGGGCTAAAGGCCGGCAGCTGAGCAGAAACCATATTGCGGGTTCAAGGTTGTCTTCCCCTTCCTCTGCCATGTACGAAAGACAAGCGTCCGCAATCCCTTACATGCGTGGGGTTTTATGACTGTTCGCCGCCGTTTCCTTCTTACCCCATCCTTCGCCCGTCTGATCCGGCGCGAAAGGGGTGGGCTGCGCCACGTTGAAGGCTTCTTTCCCGAGCAGCGGGATCGCTCGTCCTGGGTTCGCCTCGAAGAGGACAGAGGCCTGCTGATTCTAAAGACGCTCGGCACTGACGGGGAGATTGAGGACCAGACCGAGATCCCGGTGGGCCATGCTCACGCGCTGCTCGATGTCTGCGCCGGCGAGGTCGACTACACCCGGACCACCGTGCCGATCGGCGAGGCGCACGCCTTCGTCGACGAGATTATCCGTCCTCGTGTCCTGCATCTAGTCACTGTAGAATTTGCATCTGAAGGGGAGGCGAGCGCCTTTCGCCCGCTGGAATGGTTCGGGCCGGAGGTGACGGAAGATCGGCGCTACACCCATCAGTCCATCGCGCTTCGAGGGCTTGATGACACTCCTGAGATCCCGCTGTCCGATGCGGCGCTCAACAGCCTGATCGATACCCTGGAAGACCGCTTCCCTGTTCAGGCGCGGATGGCGATCAACAAGCCCAAGGCCAAGCAGGTGTCGGTGACCAGAGCCAAGGCACAAACCAGTGCTGAAGTTGTCCAAGTTAACCTCGACGAGATCGAGCAGGCCATGATGCGCGAGATGGAGAAGACGCTCCAGAAGGGCAAACCCGAGTAAGGGACGAGACCCGCCTGATGCCCGATGCCCGCGCACCACTTGGTGCTCTATCGGCGCGACCCGGAGCAGGGCAGGGCACGCTTCTTCAGCCTGATGATTGAACGCGACCTGTTCGGGACGATCCGGCTGGTGCGGAATTGGGGAGCAGTCGGCTCCAAGGGCTAGGAGAAGGTCGACATCTACCAGGATGAGGCCGCAGCCGCTCAAGCGCTTGCTGGCTTGGCTGAGACCCAGCGGCAGAAGGGCTACACGGACCTACGATCTAACGCCATAACGTCTAAGATCATCGCTCGCCGTGCCAGTTAAGCGGATTGAGGCTGTTTGCCCGTCATCGCCTCGATAGCCTCGAAGCTCCTCGTGAGCGCTCGCCAAAGGCTGCCGATCTCCTCCGATCCAGCCGACCCGACGCTGAACTCGTTAACACCGGCCCCATGGGCCAGAAAGAGCGATAGTTCCGGGCGATGCGTGATCTGACCACCCCATGTCGGAATCTCGAGCGTCTGCATCGCCCCTCGGGCATCCGCAACCATCGGATCTTCTGAGCCATTCTTGGCCGGCGCGGCGTTGATCACCACCGCATAAGGCTTCTTGAGCTCACGGCACAATTGGATCGTGGCCTGGACGGCATCGACATCGAACAGGCCCGGACGCATGGGGATCACGACAAGATCCGCGTGCCAGATCGCCTCGGCGACGGGGGCTTCGGCGCTGGGCGGCGTGTCGATCAAGACCCATTCAGCCCCAGCGCGCCGCGCCTTTGCCAGGGTGGCCGCGAGATGCTTGGTGCCAACATGGAGCGGAAGATCTTGTGCGCCCCGGACCCTTTGCCAAAGGGCTAGAGACCCCTGCGGGTCCGCGTCAATCAGGAGTGTCGGCCGAGCATTTGCGGCCATATAGCTCCCGAGATGCGCGACAAGGGTGCTCTTTCCAGAACCTCCCTTGCGGGACGCAAAAACCACGACATTCATGCCAGTTCCCCCAAGTATCGATCAGGCAATGCATCGTCGCGCAAGGATGGTTAATGGAGCCTTAGCGCCTGGCGGACAGCAAAACGCCCTCACCGAGGGGTCGTGACAGACCTCCGGCTGAGGGCGGTTGGAGCCCCGGCCGAGGAAATCGGGCGGATCCTCAGCCAGGGCATATCCGGCTCAAGGAGGCTGAAGCCGCACAAGCCGACCTTGACCGTTCAACCGTGGCAATTTTAGGGGCCGCGTTCCCGAGATATCCTCATCGTAACTTTTGATGCGCGCCGGACCGATCTCATGCCAGATGGGTTTGTGCCGCCATCCTGCAGAGCGACAGCAGACTTCTTGTCAAAATGTTTGTTCGCCGAAATTTGAGCCCAGCAAAGACCAGCGAAGATATCCTGCACAGTCTGACGCTGAAGGTCGCGCGAATAGGGGATCGAGATGAATGAACACACGAGAGTGTAAATGCGTGCTTTGCCCTGTTACGACAAAACCCCCGCAGGGTTATTTCTGCGGGGGTTTTGATGTGTTGGTTGCGGGGACAGGATTTGAACCTGTGACCTTCAGGTTATGAGCCTGACGAGCTACCGGGCTGCTCCACCCCGCGTCAACGCGTGCGAGTTTGGCACCGCCAAACCCCAAACTGGTGTGCC
>NZ_VOSK01000949.1 GCF_009296175.1 Microvirga tunisiensis
GCGCAAGCGCGGAGCCCAGGACTGCCAGGACCATTCCAGCCGGCCGCACAAGCTGCCCTGGAAAGCCACGGACGAGGAGCGCGCCATCGTCTGCGTCCTGCGCCAGGCCACCGGCTTTCCGCTCGACGATCTGACCTTCATCGTCACGCATTTCCTGCCGCATCTCAACCGCGATGCCGTCTACCGCATCCTCAAGGCCGAGGGTCTGGGACGATTGCCCCCGGCGCAGCAGCGCCAGCGCAAGAGCGGCACGTTCAAGGACTATGATCTCGGCTTCGTGCACATCGACATCAAGCACCTGCCCAAGCTGCAGACCGCCGACGGGGAGCGCCGCAAACGCTATTTGTATGTGGCCATCGACCGCTGCTCGCGCTGGGTGCACCTGGCCGTCAAGGACGATGAGCTGGCCACCAGCGCGGTCGCCTTCCTGAAAGAGGCGGTGCGCGCCTTCCCCTTCAAGGTCACGCACGTCCTGACGGATCGAGGATCCTGCTTCACGGCGGATGCTTTCGAGGACGCCTGCCGCCAGCTGAAGCTGGAGCACCGCAAGACCAAGCCCTACACGCCGCAGACCAATGGTCTCGTGGAGCGCTTCAACGGGCGGGTGCAGCGCGAGGTGCTGGGCATCACCATCTACAGCCATCGGGA
>NZ_VOSK01000950.1 GCF_009296175.1 Microvirga tunisiensis
CCTTCGCACTGCCGGATAGCAGCACCCAGGTGAATGGGGTCTTCTCTCGTATGAAGCACTCCTTCCTTATCAGGCCTTACGCTGCCAGAACCCAGGTGTGGTGAGCCTCTGGCAGCTCAGGTCGCACGGCGCCTGCGTCAACCGGGCACTGGTGCAGCCTGCTCGGGCAGAGCGGCCTCGATGCTGTCATGATCCTTGTTCGGAAGAAGGATCAATGTGCTGTAGCCGGTGTCATCAAGATCGTGCCAGGCCGGTGCGTGCCTACAGAACAATTTCACATAACACCCAGGATGGAATGCGCTTGCTGCTACTTTGCTTAAGACAGCAGGGTTCCGGAAGGCGCTTCCTTGAAGCAGCGGCAAAGGTGTTTCTCGCACACGCGTTCGTCTTCAACCAGGACTTGAGACGGCTTGTGCTCGGCGCATGTCAAGCGACACCGAGATTTACGAGATAAGGCGACATCCAGTTTTACGACGGCTCAAGCGTGAGCCCGCTGGAGAGCCTCCTCCAGATCCCGCAGGCGATAGCTGCGCCCCTTGATGTTGAGAACATGCGCTCGGTGCAGCAGGCGGTCGAGGATGGCCGTGGCCAGCACCTCGTCGCCGGCCAGCAGCTCGGTCCACTCCCGGATGCTCTTGTTC
>NZ_VOSK01000951.1 GCF_009296175.1 Microvirga tunisiensis
GCGCCTGCTCGAGTCCATCGGCAACGTCCCGCCCGCCGAGGCGGAAGCCGCCTACCACGTTCAGCTTGAGGTCACGCCGATGGCCGCGTAAAATCCAAGCCAACCAGCCTCCGGAAAACTCGGCGCGATTCACTTCTCGATCCAGGAGTTGAACCGGTCCGTGGCATGCGCGCCCAGCACGTAGCCCTTGCCGGCCCGGCGCAACTGCATCTCGATGGCTCCCACCCCATAGATCGTGTCGGCAGCGACCCAGTCGAACGGCACGCCCGCTGCAAGAGCCCGTGCGATCATCTGTGCGGCGATCTCGGGTTTGGTGACGAAGCGGATGCTGTCGGGCACCTGAGCGGCTTGCCGTCGGATGGAGTTGTTGATCCAGTCCTTCGGCAGATACAGCTGGCGGTCGATGAAGGCGCAGCCCTTGTCCGACACATAGGCCGCAAACACCCCGATCTGGCAGTTCGTGATCTTGCCCGCTGATCCGGTGTACTGCCGACCGACGCCACACGAGTGCGTACCCTGCTTGAGAAAGCCGGTCTCGTCGATCACCAGTACCGCACCAGGTGAGGCGAGCGTCTCGAGCGCATAGTCGCGCACCATGTCTCTCAGAGCATCGGCGTCCCAGTGGCTGCGGCCGAGCACCG
>NZ_VOSK01000952.1 GCF_009296175.1 Microvirga tunisiensis
CTATCTGGCGCGAAACGGGTTTACTCACATCCCGGCGCCGGCACAAAACGCCAAAACCCTCACAGGCGCTTCAGCGATGCTTGGTATACGCACTCTGCCATGCCGTGTGATGGGCTAAACTCGAGCTGAGTGCCTGCTCGAAATCCCGGCGCAAAGACACGCAGCACCGCCTCGATCCGTCGGGCCGTGTCCTCGTCTAGTCTCAGGTGCTTGTGACGGTTGTAGAACTCCATGAAGCCACTCACGACCTTGTTGAACTTGAAGGCCCGCACGTCCCGGTCGACCTGATCCTCGAAGGGTACCAAGTCGATCCGGTCCGATCCGCGGCGCTCCAGCCAGCGCCGCATGCGCGACAGGAACCTGCGCTGCCCGACGATGTGCTCGTCCGACCACTCCCCGCCCTCGGAATAGGGGCCGATGAACATCAGGTACAACGTATCCATCCGAGCGGGGCCGCGGGATTTTGGGTGCCGCGCGTGGTAACGTCGGTTCATGGAGATCGATGAGGACAAGATCGACGATGCCGTTTTGGCGCTGTTATGGCTGACGCTGCATAACGAGCGTTGTGCCTGGAAGGGCTTCGACTGGGCAACGACGGATCGGCTTCACAAGAAGGGCTTGATCGGCGACCCAGTC
>NZ_VOSK01000953.1 GCF_009296175.1 Microvirga tunisiensis
CCCGTTGTGCCAACCAGGTTACTCAGCGGACCTTCCTGGTCCGGAAGGTTCACCCGGCGCGTGCGAGAAGCGAGCCCGCTCAAAGTCTTCTGCTGAATCGTACCCGGGTTCCCCGATGACCCGGTCACCGGCAGGAAGGATGTGTCGAATCTCCCCTCCATCATCTCGGTGACTGGGGCCGGTTTCTCGGCCTCCTCCGAATGCCCACTCCGTACGCAACGAGGCACCCAGCGATCATCAGGACAGAGAAAAGCGCTTGGCTTAACATTGCGGAATTCCTCTGGTGAGTTAGGCGCTTTGCTAGGCAAAAACACCTGGAAACTAGGCCTTCTGTCAGTCGAGAAGTATACTCCTTTGCAGACTGTTAGATATAAGGCCTCTCCTGTCCGGGTTTTATTTATCTGATCCGATGCAATTGTCTGATCGGTCTCCATATTGATCTGAGCACAACTTGTTGTTGCCCCTCGTTTTCGCTCCAGCCCGAGGTCGGGTTTTCGAGAGGATGCGGCACTGTGAGGAGGCTCGCCATGTGTCTAAGCAAAAGCTTTCCGTTCAATCTGGAGCACTATGAGGATCATGATGCCCCCGGTCTCACGCCTCACTCGGTGCAGATGGCGCAGGCCACCTGGCTGCGGC
>NZ_VOSK01000954.1 GCF_009296175.1 Microvirga tunisiensis
AAGCGGTGCGGGATCTGCAAGTGGATTGATCCCCATTGGACGGGGCCTCGGTACCAGATGCGAAGTCCGCAGCACGAGCTTGGCGGTGTCAAACCGTCAAAATCACTGTGCTAAGGATCTAGTTCGATCGGGAGAGAGCCGCGTCCGATACCCAGTTCGAGCCTGCCACCGCTCAGTTGGTCCAGCATACAGATCTCTTCAAACGCACGCAGCGGATGAGAAAGTGCAAGCAGCATTACTAACGGGCCGAAACGAAGTCGCCGTGTCCGCTGTGCAACACTCGAGAGGAAGAGGTTCGGCGATGGACCTCTCCCATGCGGGGTACAGTGGTGCTCTGCGAGATGGTATGCATAGAAACCGAGGCCATCGCACGCCTCTGCTAAGGTCAGACGAGCTGCATATTGTCGGGCGATGTCGCCGCCGTCATCGTCCAGATGATCGAAAATGCCGCAGGTTATTGATCCGGCCCTCATTGTCTTGAAAGGGTCTTGGTTGGCTCCAGCTTGGTCGGCATGAAGCACGTGGACATGCGCAAGCTGCCCGCCGCGGCTCAAGAGGAGCGCCGGCGGCAAGTCATTGGGCTCCGGGAGCGCGGGCTGACTTACCGGGCGATCGCGGCCCAGGTTGGGCTGTC
>NZ_VOSK01000955.1 GCF_009296175.1 Microvirga tunisiensis
GGACAAGGGCACGGGCGAGCGCAAGGAGAAGACCGAGTGGCACTCGGTGGTGATCTTCAACGAGAACCTGGCCCGGGTGGCGGAGCAGTACCTGAAGAAGGGCTCGAAGGTGTACATCGAGGGCCAGCTGCAGACGCGGAAATGGACCGATCAATCCGGCCAGGAGAAGTATTCCACCGAGGTGGTGCTGCAGCGCTTCCGCGGCGAGCTGACGATCCTCGACAGCCGCCAGGGCGGCGGGGCGTCGGAGTATGGCGACGAGGAGCCGGGTCAGGTCGCCAAAGGCGGCGATTTCGGGCGCTCGTCCTCCCAGGAGCGTCGCCCAGCCCCGTCCTTCGGCGGTGGCGGCGGTAGCGGCAGCGGGGGAGGCGGTGGCGGTTCCCGCTACAACGACCTCGACGACGACATCCCGTTCTGAGGCGCGGTACTTTAATTTTTGTCCACTAACGTCGATAAGTTACGGCGGGAATTGTACCAATTCCCGCCGTAACTTATCGAAAATGCAAGTAACATTGGCAAAAGTCCGGGCTGAGCTGGCGGGTCGGGGTTCCGGCGCAGCGACAATTCTGATTCAATCCCCTGCATGTCACCGGCCCCGGATCTTGATGGCCTGTCGAACGCCGATCTGAAGC
>NZ_VOSK01000956.1 GCF_009296175.1 Microvirga tunisiensis
TGCGGATGAAGGGAGTGCATCACGTCCTCCTGCGGTGAGAAGCTCGGCGTCGCAGGCCGTCAAAGCGCCAAGTGTACTCCTCAATGGCGTAACGCACCCGATCCCAACAACGTTCCGCCACCAAACACCACCTGGAATTGCACCAGGTCCTTGCGACTACCCATAGAGTTGGTGAAAAACCCCTCAACGACAACCTCCCCGTAAGGATTACCCCGACGAAAAATGAACTTCGGAAGCTGATGCGATGCAACTGGGTCCGCCTGCACTAAACCACCATCAACCATTGGACCGGCGAGACGGCCCGGCATGACTACCGTGTCGAATTGGTAACGACTCCACGGGCCTTCGGTGGTCGGCGCTGGTGATGGATCTGCCCACGCTGTGGCGATCCCGTGTCCAAGCTCTACAAACCAGCCGGTGGCTCGATCCTCGCCTCCTGCAAGGCCCATCGCTTGGCCTACCGCTGCCAGCGGCAAAGCTCGTATGATCGCGCCATCAGCCAACTTTCAATTACCCATAGATTTGTGCTCCAATCCTAGCGCCGAGTTCGATATCCATCAGGCGCGAGAGTCCTCTCCACATGACGGTGTTTCCTGGCGGAGGATCATGGCCACGGGCGAGATAGCCGCC
>NZ_VOSK01000957.1 GCF_009296175.1 Microvirga tunisiensis
ATAGACGAAGCTCAAGGCCTTACCGCGCCGATACCGCGAGACCTGAACGGTCTGTCCGAACAGCGGATGCCAGGGATACGCAATGGTCGCAGATCGAAAACCGTATGCTCTATGTCGCTTGTTGGCCGCGACGGCCCCGGAAGCAAAACACATGACCGCTGAGTGGGTCATGTTTTAGGACTTCCTGCACCTGCAAGGCCAACGATGGAAGCCTCGTCTCATGTCGGTATAGCCCGTCGCGAGCCATACCCGAACGCCTGTCGGGATGGGGATCATCGCAGCGCCTCGAGGCCCCGGATGATCCGCAGCAGCGCATCGACGTCGACATCCCGGTCGACGATCACATGCCGCCCGTTCGCCGTGACAATGTCCATCCGACCGAGGCCGCGTGGGGGATGTTGCACCGGTGCCGTTGGCGCGCAAGGCTCCAAGGGCGCGTGAGCGTCCGGAACGACCAGGGCGGGCACAAACCCATCCCATGAACCAGCGCCGAGCCGTCCTTCTCAGAGCTGGCTCGGGAAATTTGGACAGCGGGATAAGTGGAGTTTCTGCCTGAGAGCAGCCAGAATGGCTGCTGAACAGGAGAGACGATGAGCAAGAGACCCCGCCGGAACCACTCTCCGGCTTTCA
>NZ_VOSK01000958.1 GCF_009296175.1 Microvirga tunisiensis
GCTCCGCCTCCTGCCAGTCCCGAGGGGACAGTTCCCGCACGAAATGCGCCGCGGTGACCAGGAGCCGGGGCGAGGTGTAGAACCACGCCGTAGCCCGCTCGCCGAAGATTTCCTCTCCGGCGGCATTGCGCCGGGGCTCGTTGAAGTACCGGACGATGCTGACGACGGAGCGGGCCAGCTCGGAGGGGTCGACGCAGGATGCAACCTTGTCCTGCGCCCAAGACCGCGCGGCGGTTGCGTCAAGCCCGACAAGAACCGGAAGCAGCGCCAAGCCGATAGCGCAAAGCTTCGCCCGGACGTGCGATGGAGTGTCCATGCATTTCCCCGTTTTCCGCGTCTGGAACTGCGGAACATCGGGGCGACGCTGACACAACAGATCCAGAACGCCCTCTCAACCATTGGCCATCGGACGTGTTCCCCGACTGCGACGTTCGGTGCGGTTTCGGACACGTCCCGACGGCGAAAGATCTCCAGGAAGATCGGGCTGCGCAACGGCACTGGATTCGGTGCCGGTGTCCGGACATGTCAAGCGGATGGCCCACCCGGTCAAGCACGGCCTGCCCCCTCAGATACCCTCTCCGGGCTGATTCTGCCGGGAGCCGGGACCCGCAGCGGGCAGGCTCCGCCC
>NZ_VOSK01000095.1 GCF_009296175.1 Microvirga tunisiensis
CAGGCGCCCACCGTCGAAAGCAGCGGTGATCTTCTTGCGGCCAACGGCTGGAAACGGGAAGGTGGCAGGTGTATCGTCCGGCATGGCGAGTGTGGCACAGGGCAATTGGTGGCAGGGATTAGTCTCAACAACCAAATCCTACGCTGCTTCAAGTGCTTAAGCTACACTCGCCAGCCTTCATCAACCTTCCCATGCATAAGAACGGCTAGAGCCTCATCGGGGATCGATGCCTGCGGCTCGCCTCCGGCATTTCCTTGACAAGCCGTGGAGAGAGGCAGAGCCTCGAAGAGGCGGCAGACGAAGTTTCCTGACCGCTCAGGTTTGCGTCCGCCATATCACCCCTTTCGGGAGGTCGCGATGCAGTCATTCATGCTTCGAGCCACCATTTGCGTTTCGGCCCTTTCCCTCGTCGTTGCACCGGCACTTGCGCAGCAGGCCCAGCAGCACACCATGGTCAATCCGGACGAGATCACCTGGAAGGACGCGCCTCCGTCCCTTCCCAAGGGAGCACAGATGTCGCTCCTGTATGGAGACCCGACAAAGGACGGCATGTTCGTGATGCGGCTGAAGTTCCCGGCGAACTACAAGATTCCGGCGCATACCCATCCGACCGATGAGGTGGTCACCGTCGTCAGCGGCGAGTTCAGCATCGGCATGGGCGCCGCGTTCGATCCGGCGAAGACGAAAACCATCACCGCCGGCGGTGTCATCGCCATGGCGCCGGGGACGCAGCATTACGTGCAGGTCGGCAAGGAAACGGTCGTGCAGCTGAGCACGCGCGGCCCCTGGTCGATCGCTTACGTGAATCCGGCGGACGATCCGCGCAAGTCGCAATAGCCAGTCGGGCCCTGGGTGGCGCGAGACCCTACTTGAAGATCCGGCACTTCGGCGGGTCGAACTCGAAAGGGAATTTGCCCTCGGCGGCGAAGAAATCGTCGAAGGCCTTCCTCACGCCGGGCCAATGCGGGTAGTCGTCGCCGATCAGCACGCCTCCGGGCCGGATCATCGGCCACCATTCGCGCAGGTCCGACGTGACGGCGTGAACGTCGTGGCCGCCATCGATGTGGACCACGTCCGGCCGCACATCGTTGTGCCGCAGGACGTGCGCCGCATTCACCGAGTCGAGCGGCAGGGGCAGGACGTAATCCTGCAGCCCCTCCCCGACGATGTTGGCCGCGAAGGTGTGGTAGAGGGCGGGAAAGCCGTTGATGAAGTTGAGGTGCGCGAACCACTCGTCGTTGTTCCAGTGGTCCCAGGCCCCGAGCCACGTATCGACGGCGATCACGACCCCGTCATGGTTCATCTCCTTCATCTTGGATGCCAGCGAGATGACGGATCCGCCCTTCCAGACGCCCACCTCGACCACCACGGCCGGCCGCAACTCCTCGATGGCCTCGGTCAGGTAAGGATGGCTCGAGCCCCAGCCCTGATGATCCTGCCGGTACAGGCGGGCGGGAAAGTTCAGGAACGGATCATGGCCGCGCCACATCCTGCTCACCAGCGCGTCACGGACTTTCGTCATCCTCGGCCTCGCTCATGGTGGATGTGCGGACAGCCTTCCACGACTGAACAACCGCGTTCCTGCCGACAAGGTTCATGATGCGGAAAAGGCCGTCGGGCCAATGGCTCAGCCTGACCGGTGCGATGCTTCGCTTCGGCAGCCCGCAGGATGAAATTTGCCGCGGTGTATCTAAGCGTGACCGTGCCGAATCGTCCGGGCAGCCGGAACGGGTTCCGCGCTGGTCCCAATGCTCAATCCCGGAGCACTCTGCTGCACAAACAGGCGCCCAGCGCATAGCAATAAAGCGTTTACCTTTGTGACATGCGATAACCGCATAGGACACATGCCGCCAAGCCGTCTTTTGCAGCGCACAAAAACCCTCATATTACCTATACGAAAGTATGAGCCCCCGCTGGGCCGGACCAGGACAGACCCAATGAGCACGTTGCAGATCAGCGCCCCCCTTACCATCCAGACTACCGCCGACGCCCGGCGTCCCGGACCGGTGCTGCGCGTCCTCCGTGCAGTGGTCGATGCCGTGGCCGAGACCAATCGCCGGAGAGCCGCGCGCGAGATCGCCCGCGTCGCCCACCGCTAAGGCATCGAGGCCGACCGCGTCTGAGATCCAGTCTGAACCGAAACACGCATTCAGGAGATCACCATGATCATCGTCAGCTTCCTCCGCCTCTTCCGCAGCATCCTGTCCGAAGCCCGCCAGATGCAGCGCGAGGCGGCCCGCCGTCACCCGCACCTCGACTGGTAATCCGGAACGCCGGAACCCGCTTTTACGGAGATACACCCATGTTCACATCCATGATCCTCGCCCGCCTCGCCTCCTGGCGCCGTTACCGCCAGACCTTCCGCGAGCTCGAAGCGCTCAACGACCGGGAACTGGCCGATCTCGGCCTCGGTCGCCGCGACATCCGCGCGGTCGCCCGCCAGGCCGCTCACTAAGCCACCCCAAGACGTCCGGAGCTCGCGCCATCACAACGCGAGACGGGCCGGTGAGCGGCGCGGTGCGTCCGAGACTTCGCGCACCGCATGTGCGGCATGCGCGATGCCATGGCACAGGAAGCCGACCGGCCGCGGCGCGCCGTCGAGATAATAGGACTCGATGCGCTGGATCGTGAATCCCGCTTCGTCGAGCAGCTTCTGGACGGGGCGCGTCAGGTTGCAACCCACGGCGAGCCTGCGCCAGATAGGGTTGAGCCGATGCTGCCATGCCGCAACGCCGGCGTCGCTCGACAGGCCGTGTTCCAGGAACAGCACGCGTCCGCTCGGCTTCAGTACGCGGCGCACTTCGCGAAGAGCCTGCACCGGATCCTGCACCGAGCATAGGGTATAGGTCACCACCGCAGTGTCGAAGATGCCGTCGGCCAGGGGCAACGACTCGGCCGGCGCCTGGATGATCTCCAGGGGCACGCGCGCGTGACGACGGCGCTCGCGACCGAGATCCAGAAACTCCGCCATGGGATCGACGCCGATCACGCCCGTGACGCGCGCCGGATCGTAGAGGGGCAGATTCAACCCTGGCCCGATCCCGATCTCCAGCACCATGCCGGCGGCCTGCGGGACGACCTTCTCGCGCTCGGCCGCGATGGCTTCCATCGAGCACAGGCAGCTGACGAAGCGCGGGCCGATATGACGTGCATAGAACCCCATGCCGAGGTCCTCCCGTTTGAGATTAGAAAAGACGCCCCGGGATTATCCATATCCCGTGCCGGCGCCGCGATCTGTGAGCCAGCACACACCGTCGCGCTTAGAGCGTCGGATCGTTGGGTCCGGGAAACCGGATCCACTTCTCTCAACAGCGGCGCACCCGATTATTCTTAATTTAACCAAGCCATCGTTTAATCGATCTTGTGAAGATATTGCTTCACGCATGAAGGCCTCGATCGCTCCGGCGCTGTTGTCTCGCGCCATGACGGACCCGAGGCATGTCGTGCGCCATCGAGTTGTTGCGTAGAGTTCGCCATGTTGCACACGTCTTATCCGTCAGGCGGTCGCGCCCCGCGCAGAAAGCGGCGCAATCTTTTTCCGACTGCGGCGCTTGTGGCGATCTCGATGAGCCCTGTCGCCTATTTCGTCGATTTCCACCACCAGAGCGACGAGCCTCCCGTCGAACGCGCGAGCAGCAGCGCTGCCGCGACGCCTTCGCAGGGCGCGGCAGTGGTTGCCTACGACGCGACGCTGGTCGACCCCGCGCCGACGATGAAGGCCGAGGCTCTTCACTTCGCCCACAACGCTCCGCTCCAGGCGGCCTTCAGGTCGCCACCGGCGCAGCGTCATGCGAGCATCGCGCCGGTGGCACCTCCGATGCCCGAGACGCCCGCTCAGCCGGCGCCGATTCAGGAAGTGGCGGAAGCCGCGCAACCCATTCTCGCGCCGGTTCCTCTGTCCGTGCCGGTTCCTCTGCCCGTGCCGCGTCCCGCCGACCTGCAGCCCCCGAAGCCTGCAGCATCGACGCAGATGGCGAGCGCACCGGCGCGTGTGCCGATGACGCAAAGGACAGCGGTTGCGGCCATTGCGCCGGCCGAAAACCCCTCATTCCTCGAGAGGCTCTTCGGCATCAAGCCCGCCTCCCCGCCCGAAGCCGCCCTCAGCTATGCATCCCTCGACAACGGCACCGGCAGCATCGCGCCGACATCGCGCTTTGTCCCCGCACCCGATCTCGGAAGCGGGGGAACCGCCGTCTACGACATCACCGCCCAGATCGTCATCATGCCGAACGGCGAGAGGCTGGAGGCGCATTCCGGTCTCGGCGACATGATGGACAATCCGCGCTACGTGAATGTGCGGATGAAAGGCGCGACCCCGCCGGGCACCTACGTCGTCACCGAACGCGAAGCGCTCTTCCACGGCGTGCGGGCGCTTCGTCTCACACCGGTCGGCGGCAGCGCCGCCATCCATGGCCGCGACGGCATTCTCGCCCACACCTACATGCTGGGCCCGCGCGGGGACTCGAACGGGTGCGTGTCGTTCAAGAATTACGACCGGTTCCTTCAGGCCTATCTGAGAGGCGACGTGAAGCGCCTGATCGTCACCGCCGGACGCGGACAGGATCTCCTCCCCCGCATGGTCAACAGGAGCAATTTCCGGCGTTCCGCGCGCGCCATCTGAGGCGGAACGCGCCGGCCGGGCAGCAGACTCCATCCCCTCGTCATCACCGGCCTCGTGTCGGTGATGACGATGCGAAGGGCGCAGCGCTTCACTGGATCGAGACGGCCTGGACGGGCCCGACCATGACGCGGACGGAACCTTATCTACCCCCAATGGATCGCTCTACCTCCAAAGGTTCGGCCGTCTGGCTTTGCGCTCCCAAGCGCCTAGTTCATGATCGGCTTCGCCAGAGGGAGTACGGCATGACGGGGGTTTCAGGGGCGACGATGGAATGGGTTGCGTCGCGTCAAGTGTTTCGGCCAACCCTCGCTGTCGCGGTCCTTCTCGCTGCATTCCTGAGCAACGCACCGTCTCAGGCGCAGAGCGTCGGCTATCTCGTGCCGGCGCCGGCGAAGGACAACGTGCAGGCGAAGCCGAAATACGAATGCGACGCGCCGGATGCTCCGGTGATCACCCTCGATACGCAGAGCAAGTACAGGCAGGACGACGCTCAGCGCGCGACCATCGACGAAGAGGCCGAGGAGACCTATTCCGACGCCGTGGAGCCGCTGCGCGCCTATGGAAAAACTCTGGCGCGGATCGCGAACGCCTATGTGAAATCCAATCCGAAGAACACGGCGGCGGCCGCCTGTGCCCTAACCTGGCTCGATCATTGGGCATCGGCGAAAGCCATGACCGATCTGCGCTCGAAACAGGCACATTTCAATCTGGGCCAGGCGCTCGGCGGTTTCGCGCTGGCCTATCTGCAGATCCGCAATGCTCCCGACCTCTCGGACGAGCAGAAGAAGCGCGTCGAAGCCTGGCTCAAGACATTGGGCCGGCAGATCGTCGACGCCAAGGAGACCGGCAAGGGCGTCTCGGGCAGGAACAATCACCGCTACTGGGCGGGCCTGAGCGCCGCGGCCGCAGGCATCGCGAGCGGCGACAAGAGGCTGACCGATTGGGGAATCGACAGCGCCCGGATCGGTCTCGCGCAGATCACGCCGGAGGGCACGCTCCCGCTCGAGATCAACCGCGGCAAGCGCGCCCGCGACTATCACATCTTCGCCGCCGAGCCCCTGGTCGCCACCGCGGAGCTCGCGCACAGCCAGGGGATCAATCTCTATGCCGAGCACGGCGGCGCCCTGTCCAGGCTGGTGAATCGTGTGGTCGAATCCCTGGACGATCCCTCCTTCTTCAAGACGGCCACCGGCATCAAGCAGGAGCCCTATCCCGGTGACGGCACCGTGCCGCCGCATCGCATCGCCTGGCTCGAAATCCACGAGAGCCGTCATGCCTCACCGAAAGCCCAGACGGTGCTGAGCCCCAAACGCCCCGTCGCCTCCAGCGGCATCGGCGGCAACACGACGCTGCTGTTCCACGACGAGGATTGATCGGCGTCTCACTCATGCCGGAACTTGTTCCAGGCCCCGTCTCTTCGACGAAAGGCTACAAGACGCATAGGGCCGCTTGGCTTGCGGCCATGCCGGCGCAGGTGTCATCCGCCGGCGGGCGCAGTGCGGGAAGGGGATCCACTGAAACGCCCTACGCTTTGGATTTCCGTCCCCAGCGATGGCCCCTGCGATAGCGGCGCCCTCTCCGGCAGGACGTGACACCTCCGCCGTCATTCCGGGGTCGCGCAGCGAAGCCCGGAAGCCATAGCCGCTGACGACGCAGGATTGGACGCAACGCTGCTCACTCTGTCTTGGGACGCGTGGGGATGGGTTCCGGGTTCGCACTGCAGGTGCGCCCCGGAACAGATATGCGAGAAGCCCCGCGCGTGGCTCCACGCGAACAGAGACGGAATGTTTAATGCCTCTCGATCACAGCCTCGGAGGCACAGCCCCAGGATTTTTCGGCGGAAGTTTCAGGCTGAACCCGAATGGCGGCGGCTCCGTCTGCGCAGGGGAGAGCGGGATTTGTTCTTTCCATGCTCGACAAGGCCGACAACCTGATGGAGATTGCCCCAGCAGGATACCGAAGGACCGTGAGCCCGATGCGACGATCGAGACAGGATGGCGACGATAGTGCGCCGATCGTGAGGCTCCGGGTCAGCGTCAAGCGTCTGAAGAGCGGCTTGAGCACCGCCGCTCCCATTGCCTCCTCGGTCGTGACATTCGCCGTTGCGCTCGGCCTGACCGGATGCGCCAGCATCAAGGGCACACTGGTTCCGGTGCCCGACACGGTCCCCGGCGCGAGCAAGGTCGACATGCTGGTCGCCACGACGCGCCTGCGCGCGACGGACCCGCAGGAATTCTACTCGGGCGGTCGTGGGCCGGAACTGTCCTTCGCCGAATTCACGGTCTCGATCCCGCCCGCAGCCAACCGCAAGGAAGGCGAGGTGCAGTGGCCGCAGAGCGTCCCCGGCAATCCCGCGACCGATTTCGTGACCCTCAAGGCCGACGTGATCGACCGCAAGCAGGCCACCGCCTGGTTCCACCGCACCGTCCGGAGCGTGCCGCAGCGGCGCGTGCTCGTGTTCATTCACGGCTTCAACAACCGCTTCGACGATGCGGTCTTCCGCTTCGCACAGATCGTGCACGATGCCGGCACGCCCGTGGTGCCGGTGCTGTTCACCTGGCCCTCGCGCGGCAGCGTGCTGGCCTACGGCTACGACCGCGAGAGCAACACCTATTCCCGCAACGCGCTCGAGAGCACGCTCCGGACCCTGGCCAGTGATCCGGCGGTCGGGGAGATCTCGATCCTCGCGCACTCGATGGGCAACTGGGTCACCCTGGAAGCGCTTCGTCAGATGGCGATCAGGGACGGACGCGTCGCTCCCAAGATCCGCAACGTGCTCCTCGCCGCCCCCGACGTGGACGTCGATCTGTTCCGCGAAGCCGTCCTGGACATGGGCCAATCCCGTCCGAGCTTCACGCTCTTCGTCTCCCAGGACGATCGGGCGCTGGCGATCTCACAGCGGATCTGGGGCGATGCGGTGCGGCTCGGCGCGATCGACCCGGAACAGGAGCCTTATCGCAGCGAGTTGGACAAGTCCGGCATCACCGTCCTGAACCTGTCGAAGCTCAGGACGGGTGATCCCCTGAACCACTCCAAGTTCGCCGAAAGCCCGGAGGTCGTGCGCATCATCGGCCGGGAGCTGGCCGAAGGTCAGACCCTGACGGATTCCCGCGTCGGCGTCGGCGACCGGATCATTCAGGTCACGGCTGGTGCCGCGGCGGCCGTCGGCACCGCGGCGGGGCTGGCCGTCTCGGCCCCGGTTGCGGTCATCGATCCCCGGACGCGCGAGAATTTCCAGGAACACGTCGAAGGTCTCGGGCAGACGGTGTCGGGAGCGCTCACGCCCTAGAGCATTTTTCGGCGAAGTGGATCCGATTTTGCGCTTTCGACGATGCGCTACTTTAGGGATCGAGCATCGAGAGCCCCGGATGGCGTGAAACGCCTGCCTCGGAAGGGGCGCATCAAGGTTCGACCAGTTTGTTGCGGATTGCGTATCGCACCAAGGTCGCCGTCGAATTGACGTTGACCTTGCGCATGGCAGAAGCCCGATGGCTTTCGACCGTCTTCAGATTGAGGCCGAGAATCTGGGCCGCCTCCTTGTTGCTGTGGCCTTCCGCGATGAGCTGAACCACGCCCCGCTCCCGGGCGGTCAGCACGCCGTCGGTGGCATGTCCCTGTGACAGAAAGGCGTTCAGAAGGGCCTCGGACACACGCCCCGTGAAGAACGGCTTGTGCTGCGACAGGGATTCAACCGCTGCGATGAGGAACTTGCGGGCATCGGATTTCAGAAGGTACCCGCGGGCCCCGGCCTCGAGCGCTTCGCGCAACAGCAGCTCGCTCTCATGCATGGTGAAGATCAGAACTTCGGTCTGCGGCCGGACCATGCGGATTTCGCGTGTCGCATCGACACCATTGAGGAAGGGAAGCTGATAATCGAGAATGGCGACGTCCGGTCTGGTCTCGGCGACCAGCTCGACAGCCTTGCGGCCATCTTCAGCCTCGGCGACTACTTCCCAACCGGATTGACTGCTCAGGATGGCATTGAGTCCGGAGCGAACCACGTCATGGTCGTCTGCAATCAGGATGCGCGTCATGGCCGAATGCGCCCTTCCCATAAAGCTTTCTTATAGCCTAAAAGTTCGACCGTGGAACCCAGGGGAAACCCTGAAAACACCTGGGGCAACTCCCCAGCGGAAGGCGACGTCCCTTTGCCGCTCCCGTGTCATGCTTCGAGAGCCATGACAGCCGGCATAAGGCGCGGCGCGGTCGCGCGGATGATGGTGCCGCGGCGACCGCTGCGGATCCGGAGGCTACCTCCGAACTGACTGAGGCGGATGCGCATTCCCGGGATTCCGACGCCAAGGGTCGCCTGGCGCACCCCTGTCTCTCCCCGCCGGCTCCGCATGCCGTGTCCATTGTCCGCCACGAACAAGATGACCTGATCGGATGTCAGGCGCAGGTTGAGTATGACTTGAGAAGCCTTGGCATGACGGTGGACATTCGCCAGTCCCTCCTGGACGATGCGGAACAGAGCGCGCTGGAGATCGACAGGCAGCCCATCGGCTGCCTCGTCGAAGCGCAGGATCGTCCGCAGATCCGTCCGCTTCGAGAAGCCGTCCGCGAAGTTCTGCACTGTGCTCACGAGGCCGTCGGTTTCCAATCTGGGAGGATGAAGCAGATAGGTGAAGATGCGCAGCTCTTTCAGGGCCTCCTCCAGCGAGCGGTCGATCTCGCCGAGGATGCGGCGCCCGGAGGGAGGGAGGCGGAAGTTTTCCACCTGCATCAGATTGAGGCTGACGGCCACAAGATGCTGCGCCGTCGAATCGTGTAACTCGACGGCAATCCTTTCCCTCTCCTCCTCCTGGACAGTAAGCAGACGCCCCGACAGGGCGGTGATCTCGGCCTTGACGGCCACGAACTCTGTGATGTTCTCGTGAGTCACGATAATGCGTGACACCTTGCCCGTCATGAAGCGCATGGCTCTCACCTGGAACCAGTGCGGCCCATCCGGCCCATCGCAGCGATAGACATCTCGATAGTCCCGCCGTTCTCCGGATATGACGGCTTCGAGGCCTTCATGGATCCGCGTCACGGCAGGGTCATCCTGCTCGGCACGGGCACAGACATCGAGATAGTTCATGCCGAGGCCGTGAGACCGGCCGGAATATCCGTTGTCCCGAGCGAACCGGTGCCAGGCCTCATTGACAGAAATGACGGTTCCCGCATCATCGAGAACCGCGATATGGGCCGAGAGCGCGTCCAGGGAAGCTTGGAGAAATTCTCTCTCCTGCATGATCGAAAGCCGGGCCCGGTACTGTTCGGTGACGTCCCGGAAGAAGACACTGACGCCCTTCGGGGTCGGCTCCACTCGATAATCGATTTGCTTCCCAGGATTGTACGTCGATGGGAACTCGCCGTGAAATGGGGTGCGCCCTTCCAGGGCCTGCTTCAAGGCAGCGTCAAATTGTGGGTGATGCCCGACGACAGCGAAGTAGGAATGTCCGATCACGTCGGTTCGCGGGAGCTCAAACCAGCGCATGGCCGCAGCATTGATGTCGGTGATGCGGTAGGCGTGATCGAGAGTGAGATAACAATCGCTAACGCTCGCCAGGATGGCTGCGAGACGTCCATTCGTTTCCACGAGCTCCGCTTTAGTCGACACGGCGGCAACCGTCAGAGCATCGATCGAACCGACATTTCTCAGGGTAATCCCGGCTGAGGCGATCCCCATCAAGGCCAGGGCGATCCCTGCAGACCAGATCCATCGACGAGCCGAGTAAAGCGGCTCGTCGATCAGGGCTTCCGGTATTGTCGACAGGACGACATAGCCGGTATTGCTTGAGCGCTCGAAAGCCACGAGGATGGCACCGCCCTCGCCATCGACCTCGAAATGTCCGTTCCGATCGCCATCCGCCAGTGCATTTGCCAATTGCGGTCGCAATTGCGAGGCGAGAGGGAGTTCCGCTTCGCTCCATCTCACCTGCTGAAGCTTGTAGTCGAGAATGAAATTGGTCCAGCCGGCCGGTGGGTTGCTGTCGCGGATTGCCTTGCCGAAATGAGCCTCTGGCACCGCCAGCGTCAGGATCCGCTCGCCTCCGGGATTAGGGCTGGCGAGCTGCAGGCTGACCCCAATGATCCACTCTTTTGTCCGCGGTGCGTAGATACGTTCCGACAGGGTGAGTCCGACACGCCTGAGCAGTTGGAGCCGCTGATCGCTGACCGGGAAGGATGTGACGGGAGGCATGGGCGCCCCATAGGGGAACGCCGTGCTGAGGAACAGGCGCTCCCGATTCCAGAGAACGAACCGGGCTCCCTCGGGACGAGGCGTTGCCAGGAGCTGTTGGTGAAAGGGCTTGAGATCCTCGATCTCCAGAAGCGGCGATGCCGAAAGTCCCTTCAGGATGTTACCGAGTGCCTCGGCCTCGCGGTCGAGAATGTGGGATGCCGCCGCCGATGCCGACAGACCTTTGTGAACGATGCCGTGGCGGTCCTGTATCGCATGCCAATAGATCACCGCTGAGGCAATCAGGAACGCGAGACCGGCCGTGAGGGCAGCCGCAAGGATGATCCGATTACGGGTTCTGGATGATGAGACCCCTGACGCAACATGAGGCCTAACCGCAGTTGCAGCAGGCATGCCACCTCTCTCGCAGGAATGGGGCGCCGGCCTCACCGATGCATCGCTCCATTCCGGAGAGATCCAAGAGAGATCCAAGGGTAAACCCTGAATGCGAAGCCCGGCCCACCACGATGTCTTGCAGCCTCGCGCGTCGGGACAGGTCGAAGCCGACTTCCCCACACGACCATGCCGCAACGACACAATGCCATGATTGGGCGTGAAAATAAACATATGTTATGCGAGCAGGATTCCCTGATCGCGCCGCTGATACACCTGAGGCGGCCTGGGTTTTCCCCTCGACCTCAGGCGTGCGTCGGCTTTGAGACGTTCTCGTCTTGCAGCTCCTTCAGGGTCTCGGCATTGGGGCAGTATTCGCCATAATGAGCTCGCGCCTGCCCTTGATCGAGATCGTTCCGACAGCGGACTGCCGCCGTGCATCCCGAGCAGGTCAGGCTCATGTCGCGCATCAATGTTGCATGAATATGCCTGATCCGGTCGCTGTCGAGAGAAAGCGCATTCATGAGGCGAGGCAGCTCCGCCGCCGCCTCAGGATCTCGCACGACGAGGACAGGCAGCATGTCTGTCGCAACCTCGATGTCGCGGGCGAGCGCGTTCCTTTGATCCTGATCGAGAGAATCGAGCTCCTGCGCCCGCATCCAGTTCGATTGCCATCGCTTGATCGCCGTACCCAAACTCATGGTTACCTCCATGCTGTCATGGCAAGCCTAGAGGGATGTGCGGCTCCGTCTTTGATCCATCGCAAACGAGGTTGGCTCCCGCGGAGAGCACTTGGGAGCGCGACGATGTGCTCCGGCCCATTGCGGCATGGCCGGCCTTTCGGCATATCGTCTGCACAGCGATACGGTCGAAGGGTGGGTCTGCAACATGGAGCCGGAAACGAGCAGAGTGGTCTGCATCGGCGGAGCTGCCGTCGACCGCAAATACCGCGCCCTGGCCACGGTCCGGCCCGGTACATCCAATCCCGTCACCTCGGAACGCTCGTTCGGCGGCGTTGCCCGCAATGTGGCGGAGAATATCGCCCGGCTCGGAACCCGGGTCTCGCTGGTTTCGATCGTGGGCGCCGACGATAACGGCCTCGCGCTCGTCAGCGATCTCGAGCGGCTCGGCATCGATACCCGGCATGTGACATTATCCGACGCGCATGCGACGGCGGAATACGTCGCCGTGCTGCAGCCGGATGGGGAGCTTGCCGTCGGGCTCGCCAATATGGCGATCTTCGATGAGATCACTCCTGCCCTGTTGCGCGGGATCCGACCCGAACTCGGATCGGCTTGGATCTTCGCCGACTGCAACCTGCCTTCCGAGACACTTCACGATCTTATCGGCCTTGCCCGCCGACAAGCCTTCATGCTGGCGTTCGACGCCGTCTCGACCCCGAAGGTGATGCGCCTTCCGCGGGATCTGACAGGCGTCGGCATGTTCTTCCTCAATCTCGACGAGGCCCGGACCTATCTCGACCGCCCCGAGGTTTCGCCGCAAGCAGCGGCGGAAGCACTGCTCGCCCGTGGCGCGGAACAGGTCGTCCTCACATTGGGAGACAAGGGGCTTGTCGCAGCGGATTCCTTTGGCATCGCAACAATTGCTGCGTTCAAGGCCGAAATTGTCGATGCAACGGGTGCAGGAGATGCCCTGATCGCTGCCACTCTCGTGGCCATGCTGAAGGATGCATCACTAGTCGAGGCAGCCACACTCGGAACGGTGGCAGCCACCCTGACGGTGGAGAGCCCTGTAAGCGTCCGGCCCGATCTGTCGCTCGCCTTGCTGGAAGCCACATCGTCGCTTAGAGCCGATCAGATTTTTAAACGGGAGCTTTCATGAAACACGACACCGCCAGCCGTTTCCTCGACATCGCTCCCGAGGTACAGGCCACGCTCGTCGCGGGTGGAGCGGTCGTCGCGCTCGAATCCACCATCATCACCCATGGCATGCCCCATCCGCAGAACGTCGCCACGGCCCGCGAGGTGGAGACGGTGGTGCGTGAGAACGGTGCCGTTCCCGCCACGATTGCGATCATCGAAGGACGCCTCAAGATCGGTCTTTCAGATGCAGAGCTCGACTGGCTCGGCACCGCCAAGGACGTGATGAAGCTGAGCCGCGCCGACCTCCCCTACGCGGTCGCCTCCCGGCGGAACGGAGCAACGACGGTAGCCGCGACCATGATCTGCGCCCATCTGGCCGGCATCCGTGTTTTCGCCACCGGCGGCATCGGTGGGGTCCACCAGGGTGTGGAGGCCACCATGGATATCTCGGCCGATCTCGACGAACTCGCCCGCACCCCTGTCGCGGTGATCTGCGCCGGCGCAAAGGCCATCCTCGATCTGCCACGCACCCTCGAATATCTCGAGACACGCGGCGTGCCCGTGGTCGGCTACCGGACAGACCGCTTTCCAGCCTTCTGGAGTCGGACGAGCGAATTGTTCGTCCCGCTGCGTCTCGACAGCCCGGATGCGATGGCGGATCTGATCCGCACAAAGGAGGCGCTGGGACTCGACGGCGGCGTTCTGGTTGCCAATCCGGTTCCGAGCGCTCATGAAATCCCCGCGGATGAGATGAAGACCTTCATCGACGCGGCCGTGGCTGAGGCGAAGGCACGTGGCGTTGTCGGAAAGGCCGTGACACCCTTCCTGTTGTCCCACCTGTTCGAAAAGACAGCTGGGCGAAGCCTTGCCACCAATATTGCCCTGGTGAAGAACAATGCCGCATTGGCCGCGCAGCTTGCGGTATCGCTGACGCGCTGAGCGCCTTACTCTTTCTCGCTCCAGGCGGCCATCGCCTCGAAAACGATGGCATGCCGCCGGGCCAGAGCTTCGATATCCATGGAGTAGCCTCCGCCGATGACGGCGACGAGCGGAATCCGACGGCTGCGTGCCTGCTCGATCACATAATCGTCCCGCCGGCGCAGGCCCTCGTCGGAGAGGGCAAGGCGTCCGAGCTTGTCCTCCCGGTGGGGATCGACGCCCGCATTGAAAAATACGAGATCCGGCTCGACCGCATCGAGAAGACGCGGCAGGTGGGCTCGAAGCGCCTCCAGATAGGCGTCGTCTTCCAGGGAATCCGGCAGCCCGATATCTAGATCGCTGGGGATCTTGCGAACGGGATAGTTCTTCTCGGCATGCATCGAGAAAGTGAAGAGATCAGGCTCATCGCGCAGGCAATCGGCGGTGCCGTCGCCCTGATGCACGTCGAGATCGACGATGAGCGCGTGTTGAAAAGCGCCCTCGGCATGGAGGGCCTTTGCTGCAATCGCCACATCGTTGAAGACGCAGAAGCCGGCCCCGGTCTCCCGCTGCCCGTGATGGCTCCCGCCGGCGGTGCTGCCTGCAAGGCCGTGCTGGAGCGCCAGTCTTGCCGCGAGCAATGTCCCCGCGGCGGATACCCGCGCACGGCGCACCACGCTCTCAGTGACGGGAAGACCGATCCGCCGCTCGATCTCGCGGGGAACGGAGCAGGCAAAGACCCGATCCACGTAGGCGCGATCGTGGGCCATAGCGATCAGTTCAGCCGAGGCCTCCTTCGGTTTCACGAAGCCGTTGGATGCGAGCCCCTTCTCCGCAACGACCTCCGCCAGACGCCCGTATTTTCGCATGGGAAAGCGATGACCGTTCGGCAGTACGGCCTCGTAGACGGGATGAGAAACGATCGGCACCTGCTTCATGACTCAACCCTCGCGGATGAGGCTTCGTCTATTGACCGGCGGCAATCGCCTTCTCGGCCAGTCGAACAGCAGATTCCTGCGATCGCGCTCCGCAGATGAAGCCGCTCGGGTGGCAGAAGACGCCGTCCGTGATTCCAGCAACCCGAGAAAACTCCTCCTCCTGCAAGCCGCGCCACGCTTCGGGCAAGGGCAGTCTCTGGCCGAAGGAGTTGGGCTCAGGCGGGATGGTTCGGCAATACCAGGAGGTCGAATCCTCATTTGGGTAAATGATGAAGAGAAGGTCGCGCAATCCACCCTCGAAGACAGCCTTTTCCCAGGGCAGTTTATGATTGAGAACGATGACCCTAGGGTCCCGCGCCTTTCTGGCAGCGGCCAGCACGGTCGACTGCGCCTCGGCTTCCGCGTGAGCCTGCCGGCATGCCCGAACCAGGATGCCTCTGGCAAAATCGGCCGCCTCGAGAAACGCGTCGTCATAGGACTGGTCGCTGACCCAGGTGGGATTGAAGGCTTCGATCAGGAGGGAAAGATGCCCCTGGCTGACGGACGCGACGCCGTTGTCGGCCTGATCGATGGCAAGGATGAAGCCGATGTCAATATCCTGCCAGACCGCGTCCAACAGATCCTCATCGATCCCCGGGATGAGTTTAGGCAGGGTGTCGCGCCCGAAATCACGCCAGATCAGGCCGACTGAGCTATAGGGTGTGCCATCGGGTCGGCGCGGGAGATCCCGCATGTGATGATCGTAGCGCCCCCGCGCGACATCGTAGATGCCACCCACGTCGAAAACCAGATCGGCCGCCTCGATCAAGCCCGTGTCGCGAGTGCGAGCGAAGTCGAAAGCCCCCAAGGCTTCCCGTAAAACGGAGAAGGCAAAGACATCGTCGGCATGGAATGTGCCGCTATGGGTGACAACCTTCATACCGCCCTTCCCGACCACTGTCGGCTACTCCTGAAAAAAGTTCCGTATCTTTATCCGCGATACCAGAGCTACTCGAAGAAGATAAGCTGCCGCAATCACATCCTTTATGCTGATGACAGCATATAACCCTTATGCCCCTGATCAGCTTGACCTTCCCATGGTGGCAAGGTCCAGAGCCATTTAGCACCTTAGGAGAAAAGGATTTTCGATCATGAGGACCCGTTCCGTTGTCCTTGCCGCTGCCCTGACCGCTCTTCCCACCCTTGCCTGGGCGCAGGGTGAGCATGGGGGACATTCAGGACACTCCACGCCGGCACAAACGCCGAGTGCACCTTCTACCCAGGGCTACCGCCAAGCGAACGAGACGATGCATCGGAACATGGATATTACGTTCAGCGGCGACTCGGATGTGGATTTCGTGCGCGGCATGATCCCCCATCACCAGGGCGCCATCGACATGGCGAAGGTGGCGCTTCAACACACCAAGGACGAGCAGATCCGGAAATGGGCCACCGAGGTGATCCGCGAGCAGGAGCGCGAGATCGCCGAAATGCAGACCTGGCTGAAGAAGAAGGGCGTTCCGTAAGTGGAGCTTGTTACATCCGTGGCTGGGCCTACGTCCGGTCTTCTTCATATCGCTTCATGTGCAGAACCTCTGCCACGAACGTGCAGTGTCGAGCGTTAGTGGATATCCCTTGCGGGCGAATGGAAAGGACGAATCATGTTCACGCTAACGATCAGCGACAAGCCGGTTGCCATCACCAATGCCGATGAGGATGAGGCCCGCGAGCTCCTCATGAGCGAGGATTTCAAAGACGATCTCAAGGTTCTGGAGAGCGAAGGCGCTGCCTTATGGGACGGCTTTGCAACCCTCAACGTCAGACCTGCGACGGAAGAGGAAAAGACCGAGTTCGAGAACGCAGATTTCGATGAGGACGAGGATGATGACGATGATGGGGAGGAAGGTCCTTACATCATGTTCCTGGTCGACGTGACAGATCCGGATGAAGGCGACGAAGGCTGAGGGATCGCCCTCGGGACACACGTCCGACCGGACGACAGCAGCAAGGCCGAGCCCGGATCGTCCGGGCTCGGCGGGTCGGCGGGGAACACCGGGCAGGTCAGGGTCGTTGGCCCGAGATGAGTTGGCTTGTTCAACCCCGCCTTGTGAACGACCCTTTCAGCGACCCAGGTGTCTATCTCGATTTTCGCTATGGTCGCCGAGCCATTCTCTTCGATCTGGGCGACGTCAGTGCTCTCTCCCCGCGCGAATTGCTGCGGGTGAGCCACGTCTTCGTCTCGCACACCCACGTGGATCACATGGCCGGCTTCGATCGGCTGTTTCGGCTGTGCCTTCATCGCCCGTTTCCGCTGATTCTCATCGGCCCGCCGGGCTTTGCGGCCCAGGTGGAGCACCGGATTCGAGGTTTCACGTGGAACCTTCTGGATGAGAACTCGGTCGATTTCTGCCTGCGTGCCATGGATTACGACGGCAAGAACCTGACAGAGGCCGCCGTGTTTCATGCCCGCGAGGCTTTCGCCCGGAAAGAGTTCGATCCGCCGGTCTTTCCGCAGGGCGTTGCCTGGATGGAGGATGAGTTCAGGATCGAGGCTGTTGCCCTCGACCACGGCATCCCTTCCCTCGCCTTCGCTCTGAGGGAGGTTCTCCAGGTGAATGTCTGGCGGGGTGTGCTGAACGAGTTGGATCTCCCGCCCGGTCCTTGGCTCAACGAGGCCAAGCGGGCGGTCCGCCTCAGCCTGCCCGACGACCATCCGGTCGATGTCCCGGGCAAGCCAAGTATTCGTCTGGGCGATCTGAAGGGCCGTGCATTGCGCATCGCCCCCGGCCAGGCGGTCGTCTATGTGACCGACGCGGCGCCCCATCCGGAAAACCGCGCGAAAATCCTTCAACTCGCCCGAGCGGCCGACCAACTCTTCATCGAGGCCGTCTTTCTGGAGCGCGACCGTCCCCTGGCTCTCGCGTCTCTTCACTTGACGGCGTGGGAGGCCGGATCGATCGCCCGTGAAGCCGGGGTCAGGTTTATCACGCCGTTCCATCATTCGGCCCGCTACCTGTCGGAGCCGGACGTCCTCCGGGAGGAGGTGTTCGAGAGCTTTCGTGTCGACGCTCAAAAGGCGATACGAGCCTGATCGTCTATTCCGATTGGAAGACCGCTTGGTGGATTTGTCTCGCATCGGGCCTGCGGCTCGAATTGAACCGGATGACGCGATAGCCGCATGACTTCAGAACCTTGTCGCGCTGAGCATCCTTTCGAGCATCGTGAGAGCGGTCGTCGAGCTCAATGATCGCCACCACCTCCATATCCTGAACAACTGCCCAATCGACGCGCGTGTTCGAGATCCTCTTGAAGGCGATCCAGAAGGCGCGGCTGCCTTCCTTGGCATCGGGCCGGACGAGCGCCAGGATGGGAACCTGAGGCCATATCTGGCAGTCGGGGCATGCCGCAAGAAGGCGGTGGTAAAACTCCCTCTCGTTTTCGGTCATGATCGAATGGCGCCGATAACGTGGCTTGCGGGTCAAAAAGAGGACCAGAACGAACACAATGCCGAGCAGGCCAACTCCTGCAAACCACGACCATGAGAGGTTTCCAATTATCATATTAAGCTGCCCCTGCCCTGCGCTCGCTCGAATGTGAACGGTCAGGCTTCCTCCTGCCGGTGAAGCATAGCAGCTACCATGAAACCGGGACGCGTGGTCCTGCGTCTTCTTATTGTCGAGTTAAGTCTGCCCGGGGAGAGCACAATGGACCTCAGCCGCCGAACTTTCCTGCTTGGAGCCTCAGCCGCTGTCGGCGGCGTCGGTCTGCCGATCCATCGCGGCTTCGCGCAATCGATGCGAGGCATGTCCCCGTATCAAGGGATGTATGGACCTGTGGATGACGATATTTTCCCGATCCCAGGCATCGATCTCTCCAAAATCAACGCAGCCTACCTGCGCAAGGTTGTCCAATATGACACGGCTGAGCCGCCGGGAACCATCGTAGTCGATCCTCGATCGCGATATCTCTACCTCGTCATGCGCGACGGCATGGCCGTACGCTACGGCGTCGGCGTTGGTAAGGCCGGTTTCGGTTGGGCCGGAACGGCCACCATTAGAGACAAGCAGGAATGGCCCGATTGGTATCCGCCGAAGGAGATGTTCGGGCGGCGGCCCGAACTTATGGAGCAGATGGGCGAGTTGCCTGGCGGTCCGGGCATGCCTGGCGGCCCCGGCAACCCGCTCGGCGCCCGCGCGCTTTATCTCTGGCAGGGCAATAAAGATACGCTCTATCGCATCCACGGCACGTTCGAGCCCTGGACCATCGGCACCAATGTTTCATCCGGCTGCATCCGCATGATCAATCAGGATGTGATCGACCTCTACAATCACACGCCGACGGGCACGAAGGTGGTAGTGCTGTCATCGCCATCGGGCCGCCCGAGGCGCAATCAGACTGCGGCTGTGCCTGATTAAGCAAAAAGGTACGGGTCGCGCCTATTTTTGCCATGGTTAACGATCACACGTCGCTTAGGGACGCGGGAAATGACGAACCATGGCGCGAATTTTCGCCCGATCCGAACGATCGGCTGGCGGATGCAGGAGGGTATCTGCATCCGGACGCAGCGACCTGCCCGGTAGGAAGAGCGCTTCATATCTGGCATTCGGTCTCTTGAGTGCGGCCTCTTTTCTCCTGACGGCGACGGTTCGCACTCAGGACGCCGAGGCGCTCGGAGAGACGCGCACCCTCACCTTCTTCCACACGCACACGCGGGAAAGCTTGACAGTCACGTTCCGCAGCAACGGGCAGTATGACTCAGGCGCCCTGCAGCAGCTCAATTGGTTCCTGCGTGATTGGCGCGTGGAGAAGCCGGCGCAGATGGACCCGCGCCTGTTCGACATCCTCTGGGAAGTCTACCGGGAATCCGGCTCGTCACAGCCCATCAACATCATCTCCGCCTATCGGTCTCCGGAAACGAACGGCGCTTTGCGCCGCCGGTCGAGCGGGGTCGCCGAGCACAGCCAGCACATGCTCGGCAAAGCCATGGATATCCGTCTGCCGGACGTGGACACGGCCCGTCTGCGCGCCGTCGCGATGAAGATGCAATATGGCGGCGTGGGCTATTACGCGTCCTCCGCCTTCGTCCATGTGGATACCGGAAACGTGCGGGCCTGGCCCCGCATGACGCAGCAGCAGTTGGTGCAACTCTTCCCCGATGGGAAGACCCTGCACCTTCCCTCCAACGGCAAGCCGCTTGCCGGTTACGAACTGGCGAAAGCCGAGATCCTCTCTCGCAATGCCTCCCTTGCCACGCAGGCTTCGGCCGGTGGCGGCCCCTCCATCGGCAATCTGTTTGCCAATCTCTTCGGCCGCAAGAACGCCGCACAGCCGCCGCAGGCGGAGAATCCGACCCCGAGCACATCGACGATGGTTGCTTCGGCCGATCCGGAGAGCCTCAAGGAGATTGTTTCGACAGCCCCTCTCCCGCCGCAACGACCGCGAGACATGAAGCTTGCCACCGCAATCATGCCGGAGGCAGCCTCGGATGCGCTTGCGGCGATTGTCTCAGCTCCCGCCCCGAGGATCGTTCCCGGACCTGCAGCCATTCTCGGCTACGACGAGACGGCGGCGGCGAAATCTCTCTTCGACCCGAGAACCGCCTTTCTCGATCTTGGCTTCGAATCCCACGCCAGGTACGAGCTCAGCGCCACACGTTTCACAGGACCGGCCGTCAAACCGCTTCCCATCGTAGGTGAAGCTCAGGCTGAACTGCTGCGAGACGGGGAGTTCAAACGCCCAGCATCATGACGAGGCCAACCAGCAGCACCAGAACCAGCAGGCCGGAAAAGGCGACGGCCCAATGGGCAGTACGCTTCCCCTGCGGTGCCGATTTGGCGGTTTCAGGCTGAGATGGATGCACCTTCTGAAGAGGAGCCGTTCGCCGCTTCATCCGCGCAGCTGCGGCGCAATCCGGGAAAGGAATGATCTCGGCGCTTTTGGCAGGTGCCGGAGTGGGCTTCGCATTTTGTGAAATGAGGCTGTCTTCCAGTTCGACCGGAATGCCGGTCTCTTCCAGGTGAACGACGACAAGGGCAATCTCCTCCGCACTCATGGAAGTGATCGGCAGATTGGCTTCGAGGTCCTGGTTCGTGAGATGGCCCTGCTTGCGACCAAGGGCGATCAAGCGGTCTAGGGTATTGCTGTCGAGCGCCGGCTGCATGAGGGCACGACCCCATTGTGTCTGTTGGGCGAAGAAGCAGCAAATGCCGCTTCGAGGAACTTCGCCGAGCTAACGCGACAATAACCCCAGACGTTTCACCTGGAAAATGCCTCACGTGGAATTTTGACGACGCTTTAGCCGTAAGTCGAATGTGCCGCGATGGACGGCTAGTTCTTCGTCGCGTTGGAGGCCTCCTGCAGGGCCTCCTTTTCCCGCTTGAGTTGGTCGGATAATTGCTCGGCAATGGCCACGAGTTTGCCGGCCATCATGTGCTTGCCTTGAAGCTCGACCTGACCGGCGAGCCCCACGGTCAGGAGGGACTCGAAGACCAGATCGGCCGGGATGCCCTTCCGGATCAGATCGATGGCGACCTTCTGCCATTGATCGGACAATTGCTCTCGGAGTTCGGAAATATCATTGCTCATCGGCCAACCATACATGATCCGGCTCGGGATGTCCCCTAGGGACCCCTTTCCCTTTGGTTCTGTCACCAAGCTTACATAGAACCGTTCTAATACTACAGCCGGGGCTTGTGCGTTGTCTTAGACACGGAGGTGTCGCGCCATGACAGACGCAAGCGAGGCCCACCGCTGGGCCGATCAGTTGGACGATCTCGTCACCCGCATTGCTCCCCGCTTCAGC
>NZ_VOSK01000959.1 GCF_009296175.1 Microvirga tunisiensis
ACGGGGGATGGTCGGCCCCTGCCGCCGCGGCTGGCGGCGGAGATCGCCCATCAGCTCGACTGGCTCGAACTCGTGCTGCGCCAGCTGGCCGAGGTCGAGACGAAGCGCGATGCCGAAGCGGCGGTGGTCTTGCTTCGAAAAAATGGAGAGCGTCTCATGAAGCAGGAGGATCTCCATGCCGAAGAGCCGTTTTACGAGAGAGTTTCAGGATGAGGCCGTCCGCCTCGTTCTAACGAGTGGGCGCTCCCAACGCGCGATCGCTGATGATCTTGGGGTGAACCGTTCAACGCTCGCGCGCTGGATGGCGGAGCACCAGGACACACGGCCCTCGTCGGGCACCCCGCCCCATGAGGACGTCATGGCCGAGCTCAAGCGCCTCCGGCGCGAGAACGAGGTGCTGCGCCAAGAGCGCGACATCCTCAAGAAAGCCACGGTGGGTTCAACCGGTCAGCGCATCATGATTGATTTCGTTGGCTTCGGGAGAACTATCTATGGCGCGTATGGGTCGTCCAGGCTTATCGGCAGAGCAGAAGCGGGAACTCTGGACCCGGTGGAAGGAGGGCTGGTCGCTCAGTGATATCGGCCGCGCGCTCGGCAAACATGCCGGATCGGTCTTCGGCATCGTACT
>NZ_VOSK01000960.1 GCF_009296175.1 Microvirga tunisiensis
CCAGAGCGACTTGGATGCGATCGCGCTCAGGCTCAATACTCGGCCAAGAAAAACCCTTGGCTTTCAAACGCCAGGAGCTACGCTGGCCAAAGCTGTTGCGCTCATCACTTGAACCCACCACGGCTTTTTTCGCCAAGGAGGGAAGTCGATGAAGTTTCAGTTCATCGATGCGGCGAAAGAGAGCTTCCCCGTCACACGCCTGTGCCAGGTTCTTGACGTCAGCCAGAGCGGCTACTTTGCCTGGAGAAGTCGTCCAGCCAGCCCGCGCCAGCGGGAGGACTTGGTCCTGCCGGCCCACATCCGCTCGGCCTTCACCCTCTCCAATGAGACCTACGGCAGTCCGCGCATGACCCGCGAGCTGCAGAATGAGGGACTGCAAGTCGGTCGCCGTCGGACCGCCCGGCTGATGCGGGAGAATGGGCTCAAAGCCCGGCAGAAGCGCCGCTTCAAGCGCACCACCGACAGCCATCATGCCTTCCCGATCGCGCCCAACCTGCTCGAGCAGGACTTCTCAGCCACACGCCCGAACCAGAAATGGAACGCCGATATCTCGTAGATACTGTCGGCGAATTCCCTGTTGGCTATTCAGCAAGAGGAGGATGGCATGAGTCTTCATCCCGAGCCGA
>NZ_VOSK01000961.1 GCF_009296175.1 Microvirga tunisiensis
CCGCCTTCGGTTGAGGCCGTCGAGCACTGGTCGGTGTGGCGCCGGCGCCATCAGCAGCGGGCGCGCGAATGCCACTGGCGCAAACGCACCCGACGCCGACGCAAGGCCCGGCTGTAGTACTAGAGCATCGGACTGGAAATTCGAATCCTGGTTTTGGCCTGGTGCGATCTGTGATTCACTGGCTGGAACGGGAGGTGGATCATGGGTCATTGCTATTCCCTGGATCTTCGGGTGCGGGTGGCTGACTTTGTCGAGGCGGGTCATTCCTGCCGGGCGGCCGCCCAGCACTTTGACGTCAGCGAGAGCTTCGCCATCAAGCTGGTGCGGCGGACCCGGGACACCGGCTCGCCGGCGCCGGCCCGGCAAGGCCGCCCGCCCGGAGGCGGCAAGCTGATGGCTTACGAGAGCTTCCTGATCCAGACGGTCGAGGCAAGGCCGGCCATCACCATGCCCGAATTGGCCGCACGACTGCTGGAGGAACACGGGGTGGTGGCGGCTTGAACCGCGCCGGGATTCCCGGAGGCTCCAACTCCTGACAGGATGGAGCTATGACCAAGAGAACACCCCCCTATTCACCAGAGGTCCGCGAGCGGGCGGTCCGAATGGTTTTCGATCACCGGAACG
>NZ_VOSK01000962.1 GCF_009296175.1 Microvirga tunisiensis
CACCTGGCTCCCGATGCCGTCGCCAGTGCGGTAGAGCGAGCCGCACAGAAACTTGGAGAAGAGGCGCGCGCCTAGCCGCGCGTTGTTCTTTAGAAGTTTAAGCCGAGCGCCGTTCAATCCGGCAGTCCGGCGAGATACTGGTCCGTCAGGTAGAACACATCCTGGATCGGCATCGTCGGCGTCATGATGCCCTCAATGAAGCCGTGCCGCAGAGCATCCTCGGCGAAATAGATGGTCGTGCGGCTAGCGGCAGCTTCAACATCCTCGACCGAGAGCGGCACCTCAGCCTTCGGGGCTGTCTCAGTGGCAATCACGCGGTGGGTTTTCTGATCGACTGCAAGCAGCTCCATCTCAGACTTCTTCAGGTCGGAGTAGCTGTACCAGTCGGGCAGGGAGGCTTTTGAGAACTTAGTCTGGTGCACCATGAAGCTGGAGGCCGGAAGGCCGTAGCGCTTCTGAAAGCCAAGGAAGAACAGCACGCCCGCCGAGTCGACGCTCGACATGTTGTAGATGGTGGTGCGCTCGGGTCTGGCCTTGAAGAAGTTGTAGAGCTCCATTCCAGAACCCGGATTTCCGCCACCCGTCACGAGGTAGACCACGAATTCGTCGATGCCACCTTTG
>NZ_VOSK01000963.1 GCF_009296175.1 Microvirga tunisiensis
TGTTGCCACCCATAAGGCCAAGGCGCGCAGCGCCTGATGGCCCACTCGCGGAGTCAATGGAACCTCACGTTCAGAGGTTCCACGTTGGTCCGATCTCCATGGGATTAAGATCAGGCGAATAAGCCGGCAGAAACAGGAACCAGGCGCCATGCCTCTTCAGGCATTCAGCGGCCTTGTCACTCTTATGGACCGCCAGGTTGTCAAGGATCACCACGTCGCCTTTGTGCAGGGTCGGCGCGAGCTGCGTCTCGATGTAAGCCTCGAACGCCAAGCGGGTGATCGGACCATCAATCACCCACGGGGCGCTCAACTCGTTGCAACGCAGCCCGGCCACAAAGGTCTGGGTTTTCCAGTGTCCAAAGGGAGCTTTCATGCGCAGCCGCTGGCCGCGGCGAGAGCGCCCACGCAGGCGCGTCATCTTGGTGTTGACATACGTCTCATCGAGAAAGATCAAGCGGTGCGGCTCCTGGCGCATGCGCGGCTGACGCTGAGCGTGCCAGATTCGGCGCTCATCGCGCACGTCGGCGCGTGCGCACTCCGCCGCCATCAGGTGTTTTTTTATACGTGAAGCCGCACCGGCACAGGAAGCGAGAGAGCATGGCAGGGGCCGCCACCACT
>NZ_VOSK01000964.1 GCF_009296175.1 Microvirga tunisiensis
CTGAGGGCTTGAGCGAGATCGGCCGAGACTGGCACAACACGTTCCCTGCGCCCCTTGCCGCGCAGAAGCACCTGGGGCCTGGTCCGGTCGAGCTGGACATCGTCGACATTAACGCCCGTTGCTTCGGTTACCCGGGCGCCGGTGCGGCCGAGAAACAGCAGCAAGGTTCGATCGCGGCGGCCCCGCACGGTCCGTTGATCAGGCGCCGCGACGAGCGCATCCAGCTCCGCGCGCGTGAGGTGATGGGTGATCTCGGTGTGCGCTTTCTTCAGCGGGATGGCGAGGATCCTATGGGCGATGCCAAGCGAGGCGGGGTCGTTGGCGGCGACGTGCTGGAAGAAGGATCGCACCGCCGCCAGCCGCGCATTGCGTGTCTGGACCTTGTTCCCGCGCGAGACCTCCAGGTGATCGAGGAAGGCAAGGATGGTGTCGCGATCCAGGTCGCCGATGGTGAGTTCGCATGGCCCACATCCGGTCCTATCGGCGGCAAACAGGATCAGCATGCGAAGGGCATCCCGATAACTGGCGATCGTTGCTGGCGTGGCATTGCGCTGCCGGGTCATACGATGGCGGAAGAAGGACTCCAACAGCGATGGAAAGGAGAAGCGGCCGTTCA
>NZ_VOSK01000965.1 GCF_009296175.1 Microvirga tunisiensis
TTCGCATCTGGTACCGAGGCCCCGTCCAATGGGGATCAATCCACTTGCAGATCCCGCACCGCTTCGAAGTGCCGTCACAAGAGACGGCAGGCCAACCGGTCAAAATCACTGTGTCGAGGATCTAGTGAGGCACCGCCAGACGAAAGCGGCGGAAACAGATAGGCCGACCCTACAGCCACCGCGCCACACCTCGACTCTACCGAGCTTGTGTCAAAACGCGAACGGGCCGCTCCGAGGAGCAATTTAATTTCCTGTAAGCCCCGATAGACCGGGAAATCTCCGGATCAGGAGCTTGGACTTGTACAAATCATTCGGCGCGGCCGAGTGTATTCGAGTTTTGACACATTGGGTAATCGCGGAGCGAGTCGCCCTCGGGCCAGACGGTCAGTGCATGGAAGAGTGGGTGGTTGTTCCCCGATAAGATGAAGATACGGGCTCACGACTGGACGCCGGGCCCAAGCATCGAACGGAGAACAACCATGAGTGATTATATCGGTCTTGACGTGTCGTTGAAAGAGACGGCGATCTCGGTGCGGCGGGACGGTAAGCGGATCTGGCGCGGCAAATGCCCGTCGGATCCGAGCCTGATCGCGGAAGTTGTCCGCGAGCGCGCCC
>NZ_VOSK01000966.1 GCF_009296175.1 Microvirga tunisiensis
TCCCGATGGCTGTAGATGGTGATGCCCAGCACCTCGCGCTGCACCCGCCCGTTGAAGCGCTCCACGAGACCATTGGTCTGCGGCGTGTAGGGCTTGGTCTTGCGGTGCTCCAGCTTCAGCTGGCGGCAGGCGTCCTCGAAAGCATCCGCCGTGAAGCAGGATCCTCGATCCGTCAGGACGTGCGTGACCTTGAAGGGGAAGGCGCGCACCGCCTCTTTCAGGAAGGCGACCGCGCTGGTGGCCAGCTCATCGTCCTTGACGGCCAGGTGCACCCAGCGCGAGCAGCGGTCGATGGCCACATACAAATAGCGCTTGCGGCGCTCCCCGTCGGCGGTCTGCAGCTTGGGCAGGTGCTTGATGTCGATGTGCACGAAGCCGAGATCATAGTCCTTGAACGTGCCGCTCTTGCGCTGGCGCTGCTGCGCCGGGGGCAATCGTCCCAGACCCTCGGCCTTGAGGATGCGGTAGACGGCATCGCGGTTGAGATGCGGCAGGAAATGCGTGACGATGAAGGTCAGATCGTCGAGCGGAAAGCCGGTGGCCTGGCGCAGGACGCAGACGATGGCGCGCTCCTCGTCCGTGGCTTTCCAGGGCAGCTTGTGCGGCCGGCTG
>NZ_VOSK01000967.1 GCF_009296175.1 Microvirga tunisiensis
TCCCGATGGCTGTAGATGGTGATGCCCAGCACCTCGCGCTGCACCCGCCCGTTGAAGCGCTCCACGAGACCATTGGTCTGCGGCGTGTAGGGCTTGGTCTTGCGGTGCTCCAGCTTCAGCTGGCGGCAGGCGTCCTCGAAAGCATCCGCCGTGAAGCAGGATCCTCGATCCGTCAGGACGTGCGTGACCTTGAAGGGGAAGGCGCGCACCGCCTCTTTCAGGAAGGCGACCGCGCTGGTGGCCAGCTCATCGTCCTTGACGGCCAGGTGCACCCAGCGCGAGCAGCGGTCGATGGCCACATACAAATAGCGCTTGCGGCGCTCCCCGTCGGCGGTCTGCAGCTTGGGCAGGTGCTTGATGTCGATGTGCACGAAGCCGAGATCATAGTCCTTGAACGTGCCGCTCCGGCGCTGGCGCTGCTGCGCCGGGGGCAATCGTCCCAAGCCTTCCGCCTTGAGGATGCGGTAGACGGCATCGCGGTTGAGATGCGGCAGGAAATGCGTGACGATGAAGGTCAGATCGTCGAGCGGAAAGCCGGTGGCCTGGCGCAGGACGCAGACGATGGCGCGCTCCTCGTCCGTGGCTTTCCAGGGCAGCTTGTGCGGCCGGCTG
>NZ_VOSK01000968.1 GCF_009296175.1 Microvirga tunisiensis
TCCCGATGGCTGTAGATGGTGATGCCCAGCACCTCGCGCTGCACCCGCCCGTTGAAGCGCTCCACGAGACCATTGGTCTGCGGCGTGTAGGGCTTGGTCTTGCGGTGCTCCAGCTTCAGCTGGCGGCAGGCGTCCTCGAAAGCATCCGCCGTGAAGCAGGATCCTCGATCCGTCAGGACGTGCGTGACCTTGAAGGGGAAGGCGCGCACCGCCTCTTTCAGGAAGGCGACCGCGCTGGTGGCCAGCTCATCGTCCTTGACGGCCAGGTGCACCCAGCGCGAGCAGCGGTCGATGGCCACATACAAATAGCGTTTGCGGCGCTCCCCGTCGGCGGTCTGCAGCTTGGGCAGGTGCTTGATGTCGATGTGCACGAAGCCGAGATCATAGTCCTTGAACGTGCCGCTCCGGCGCTGGCGCTGCTGCGCCGGGGGCAATCGTCCCAGACCCTCGGCCTTGAGGATGCGGTAGACGGCATCGCGGTTGAGATGCGGCAGGAAATGCGTGACGATGAAGGTCAGATCGTCGAGCGGAAAGCCGGTGGCCTGGCGCAGGACGCAGACGATGGCGCGCTCCTCGTCCGTGGCTTTCCAGGGCAGCTTGTGCGGCCGGCTG
>NZ_VOSK01000096.1 GCF_009296175.1 Microvirga tunisiensis
CCATCAGATTAACTCAAGAGCGACCGGCCACACATGGCCTTCCGCACTATTCCACCTGTCAGCTGTCGCGGAGTCTGTGCGTGCGATGGTGTGAGCCCGGAATGTCTTCAAAGGTCCCCCGGATCTAGCAGCTTGAGCGGCTTTGGCGGTGATTTAGTCGAAAAGCTCTCAGGTGCCTCTTGGGCAACCTATTACGACCATCACCCTGTCAGATCAGGCCCTACATCCTATATGCTGATCTTGCAAAAAAGAGAATTGCGGACTCTTTCAACAGTATCGCGGTCAGAGATGACCTTCGTTGAGCGGCCCGAATTTCAAAGTCTGACCCTGCCGAGATCTTTAAGCGCCTGCGCTGAACGGGCCAATGCCAAGATGCCAGGTCGTCACTGTCGCTTGAGCCTCGAGACCAATCACGGTGTTGGCCCTGCTAGCGACCTGCGGTCGCGACAAGGGAAGAGATGGCTCCGCCAAGCGAAACCCAGTTTAACCCAGTGCCGCCTTCCCGCTGCAAGTAGATGTAGCCGGTCTTCCGCCACGGCAGCACCGCGTTGCGCTTGTTGTCGAGGATGAAGTCTCCCCGGTCTGTTCGCACCATCATGACCGCATGGGGCGCGCTGTCCTCATCAATGACGGCCGTCAGGCGCAGCGCGCGCCGGGGGATGCCGGCTGCAACAAGGCGCTGGCGCTTGACGAGCTGGTAGTCCTCACAGTCCCCGTAACCGTCCTCCGCAAGGTCCCAGTGATCCGCGACACCCCAATGCTCGCGGTCGGTCATAGGCTGTATTGCGGCATTCACCTGGCGATTCACACGGGTGATCGTCTGCCAAGCCTGGGGGGTGAGCGTGATGGTGGCCGGCTCGGACGGGTCAACGGTACATTGCTCCGGCTTTTGCCTGCACAAGCGAGTCCAGCCCGGGACCGGTGTGATGACATCGCTCTTCGTAGCGGCAGGCCTGGACCGGGAGGGCAGGGCGGCGACCGTTTGGGCGTGCGTTCCACTGCCGACCAGCATCAGAGCCAGCACGAGCATCGTCGGATGAAGCCTGCTTTTGAGGAAAGAACGAGCGCTCAGACGTCTGTAGAGAAGTTCCCGCATTACCCCCGCCGCCTTGCTGTTAAGGCTTGTTTATCAAACCTGACACCGCGATCCGGGCAATCTCAAGGCAACGTTACGCCATAGCCCCACCTGATGCCGCAGCGGCATGCCGAACGGAGCACTGACGGAGCTCGGGCTGTTGTGCTCCATGCCCTGCGCAGTCTGTCCGGGTCCGACTGGGGAGAAGCTAGCGGTCTGACACCGTTCCCCGGACATGCACGAACTTGTCGAGCTTAAGATGATCGACGCCAAGCTGTCCGGCCCATTCTGCCAGTGCGGAGCCGTAGAGCTGGGCACGGAAACGCGTCGGGTTCTCCGCGCAGCTTTTCAGTCTGACGAGCTCATTCAGGGCTTGTCTCAGAAGTTCTCGATCCACAGGCATCGTTGTACCTCCCCGCGAGATTGCCAGCCTGCATCCTAAGAGCCGAACCGTCAAAAGCGCAAAAGTCGTACGTTCCGGCTTCCCGGACGCGACATGCTGAACGCTATGCTTCGGTTCGCTCCTAAGGCCGTGGCGTTTCTCTTTGCTATCGGAAATGCACGGCAATGAGCTCGGCCACGCAGGCCGGACGCCCGCGCTTCTCGATTTCGATCGTGACACCGTAGGTCACCCGCAAGCCGTTGCGTGGCGCGTCCTCGGCCGCTGCAATGGTGACCCGGCCGCGCAGCCGCGAGCCTGCCGGCACCGGCGCAAGGTACCGGATGCGGTTTGCGCCATAGTTGAGGGTGCTCTTCAATCCCTCCAGATCGATGATAGAGCGGACGAACACCGGCGCGAAGCTGAGTGTAAGCAGACCGTGGGCAATCGTGGTGCCGGCAGGCAACTCATGCTCGGCGCGTTTGACATCGACATGGATCCATTGATCGTCGCCAGTAGCCCGAGCGAACTGGTCAATGCGCTCCTGCGTGACTTCAATCCAGTCGCTCACGCCAACCTCTGTTCCGACTGCTGTTTTGACCTCATCAAAGTTCTTGAAGATCCGCATCGTGCACCATGGTCACCGAAACGATTGTCTCACGCGCAACTTCCGCACCTTGCCCGCGTCGCCACCGCTCTCTGAGATCACTGTTGTGGCATAGCTTGACCGGATTGTCCTCGATGTCGCGCATCGTCAGGCAGGTCTCGGCCTCTAGCACATTGTGCGGAACCGGAGGTCCGCTCTGGACAATGCGCTCATCAGAGAAGAGAGAATCGGACGGATCTCACAAGTGGAGTCGACTTTTGGGTCCGAGGCTGGAGGGCTCGAGCTACCCACCTTCCAAAGCTACCGCGGCAAGCCACGCATGGGCATCGCGGCTCCCCCGAAGGTGTCATTGCGGATTGCGGGCGCCTGGTGCCCTTGGGACGTGACGTAGTTCGGCGGCCGGGCCTGGGTTCCCGTGTCGGAGACGCAGGCGGACAGGACGGCGCTGGCCGCAAGCACGACGATTATCATCCTCATGGAATCATCTTGATCTGCCGACGGGGCCCCGAACTCCGTGCCGGGATGTCCGTCGGCCATGAACCATCTCGCCAAGCGTCAAGCCGGTGAGTGTGGCGGGACGACCGTCATCGACGATCGCGCGGCCTTCGGGCCGAAGTATTCTCCTCACCATCGCCGGCCGCACCGTCGGGTTCGGCCCAGACGAGCGCCACGCTCATCATCAGCAGCCCGAGCATGGCCCTGCTCCGTGAAAGAACCCCGTCCGGGCAATCCGAACGGCGTACAGTTGGCAAAGGCCTCTGGTGCGGGGATGGGAGTGTGAGACCTTCGGAGAAGAAATCATGCCTCGTCTAACACCGGATTGCTTGACCGATCATGACAGCGGCTGAACTCTTCGGGACAATCGACTCTTTGCGAAGGGCTATTACCTACGTCCCGACCTGTCCGTGACGATGTTCGGAATCCTGATTGCCCACTGCTGTCCGAGATCACCGGGCTATCGCACATCCCACCACGGGCCGACCGCGTGCCGCGAAAGGCCATAGGGAAGCCTCAGAGGACACGCCGGTGCGGGTTCCGTCCGATAGAGCCGAGCGGACGCACTTGGGTTGCGCTTCCTCCGCGTGGCGCCCTTTGGAGGTGCCGGGAGAGGGCCGCCTCCTTGAGCTGGTGGATCAGGTGCTTTTATGTTCCGGGTGCCGTCTCTCTTGCCGGCTTTTCGCTGAACCACAGCGCCGAATAAGGCCACCGTTTGAGGATCACCGACCTTCGTTGCGAATGCCCGATCATGTGCGGCGAAGGTGCTCAGGTGCGCTTGGGATTGCGCCTCAATCGGCATCGCGTCCTCGTTCGACCCCGGCGCATCCGTATGGGCTCCCACGGAAATGACCTTCAGGGGCCGGCTGCGGACAGCCGCAGGGTCAGTGTCAGGACTGTTTCCGCGGCCATCGGCAGCACGCGATCCTCGTCCCAAGCCGCTTCGAGGGCCATCAGAAATGCCTCGTGATGGCCTTTGATCAGGTTGCCGATCGACATCCCGCCCGACCAGGATGGCACCACCGATTTGTCCCCGTTGATGATATCCCGCGCATTGCAGGGATCATCGTCGTGATCGTTGAAGTAATCGGCGAGTGCGGACCCGCAGAACCATCCGTCCGTCATGCCCTTGAGCATGACTGCGGCGGCGATCGGCGGCTCGAGCGCATTATCGGCATGCCATTCCAAAGAAGCGGCGGCGAACAGTTCGAGCTCGTGATCGGCCCTGGCATAATTGTCTCTCCAGGTCAGTTGCACGAAACCTCGGCCATAATAGGTTTGCCCGGTCTCGGAATCCGGCACGTCATAGGGCCTGCCGGCCCCATACCCGTATTCCGCGATCGGCAGCATGGTTGCCGCTGTTTCGTGATAGGTCGTGGCGAGTGCATAGGCCAGCTATCGCAGATCATCGGTTGGCGGCGCATCCTCCCATGTATCGAGGATGTAATTCATCCCATCGACTTGATCTTGTATCAACGATCCGCCGAAGGGGTCGGAACGCACGGCTTCAAAGAAAGTCTCTCGGTTGAACATGGCCGCCTCCCGGAAACAGGGGCCAGACGATCACGGCTCTCAGAAAGATGGTACTGGCGCTCATCGAAAGCTCTCCGGACCGGCGCGATAAACATCGAAACCGGTTAAAACTCTCCGGCTCTCGCCGCTGCTTCGCTTATGCCACCAACTCCGGCGCCGCGCTGCCTCAGCCATTGCCCTCAAGCTCTGAAGCCGGTTCGCCGCCTGGCTCGACACCTGTGGCCCATCTCCGGTATCGTGCGGACAGTCTTTGACGTAGGTTCGGGTATGGCGGCGACGATGAGAAGCGGGCCACCTCGTGGGATAATGGCGTCAGGGAGCAGGCACATGCGGATAGCGATGTTCAGTGTCCAGCGTTATGAACGCGTACTGCTGGATGAGGCAAACCTTCATCATGGGCATGATCTCGTCTCCTTCGATACTCTGCTTGGACCGGAGACGGTCTCCCTTGCGGCCGGGTTCCCGGCTGTCAGCGTTTTCGTCAACGATATTGTCGATGCCAATGTGCTGAAACACCTCGCCGGCGGCGGGACGAAACTCGTTGCGACGCGCTCTACTGGCTTCAACCAGATCGACCTGCAGGCGGCGGGGCAACTCGGCGTCAAGGTTGTTCGGGTGACCGATTACTCCCCAAATTCCGTAGCTGAGTTTGCGGTCGGCTTACTTCTCGCGCTCAATCGCAAAATTCCGCGCGCCTACAATCGTACCCGGGAAGGCAACTTCTCTCTCGATGGCCTGATGGGCTTTGATCTCGCCAATCGGACTGTGGCCGTGATCGGCACCGGCAAGATCGGCAGGATCTTCGCTCGGATCATGGCCGGCTTCGGATGCAATCTGATCGGCTTCGACGTGCATCGATCACCCGAATTCGAAGAGATCGGCGGCCGCTATGTGGATGCGAGCGGGATTGAGGATGCAGACGTCATCTCCCTCCATTGTCCGCTAACGCCCGACACCTACCATCTTGTCAATGCACAAACGCTCGCCCGCACAAAGAAAGGGGCGCTGCTGATCAACACGAGCCGCGGCGGCCTTGTCGACACCGAGGCCGCGATTGAAGCCCTGAAGTCCGGTCAGCTTGGCGGTATCGCTATCGATGTTTATGAGCAGGAAGCTGGTCTCTTCTTCAGGGATTTATCGAGCACTGTGATTCCCGATGATGTAATTCAGCGCCTAGTTTCGCTCCCGAATGTGATTGTCACCGGACATCAGGCATTCTTGACGCGGGAGGCGCTGAGCACGATCCTTGAGACGACCCTCGCCAGCATTTCGGATTTCGCAGCCGGTCGCCCCCTGATGAACGAAATCAAGCCATGAGCGTCGAGGTCCTCAGCTGACATTGCAAGTTTGACGTCGGCTGTACTGGCATCGTCACGTGGATTGGCTTGCCACAAACGTATGCTGAGGTAGAGCCTTTGGTTTCAGTGCCTGGTTTTCTTATGATCGTTATGCCTCTTCCTGACCAGCCCCATGATGAGGCGATCTGGAGTACCGCTTAACAACGTGACGCACCTTCGGGATGACAAGGGGCGGCCCCGATGGTGTCCGTGGGATCAGGCAGGAAGAGGCCGGGAATGGTGCCAATTCTGCCTCTTCCCTTTCCACAGAAAAGCTTCCTCGGCGGCCGGGAGGAGCAGACTTCAGGCCGCAAATAGGGCCACTTAGCAACTGGCCCTATTTGCGGCCTTAAACATGGCGAATTTGCACTGGCTTGGCTGTAAGTTGTCGTTTGTATTCGCGCCCCTACTGCACCCTTGTTGGGAGCCGGTTCGACCATAGAATGCTCGCGCAGCCGCCCGTACATCTCGCCTATCATATAGGGGGCGAAGCGATCCATGCGGCCGTTCTTCATCTCAATCCATTTTGGCGGGTGCCCGCCGAGCAGATCAATCCGTTTTCGGTGACTGCACCCAAGGCCGGCGTTCTCTCGCCGCACACGATGTCGGAGGCACCGGGAGCGAGCTCGCAGAACGGGCCGGGGATGACTTAGCCTTTGCGGCCGTTCTCCAGATCCACCGGCACGAGCGCCTGGGCGATCTCAGCCGGGCCTGAGGGGAGATGGCATACAGTGCCTCGAGCCAGCCCTCGCGGTTTCCAACCATGCCGGCGAGGAGCACCAGCGCGTCGGGCTCGGTCTCGAGCCATCGCCCGCATTGACGCAGGAACACATCGCGATGCGGACCTTTCTGCAGAGCCGAGACCCCATCATTTGACGGGACCTGATCGAGATTGGTTTTGTTCTCGATCAGATAGCCACGAAGGCGGGCCGTCCCCCGATCGGCGACGATGAAACGCATAGCCGGGGATCCCGTTGAAGGTCGCAGCGGCATAAGCCTCGTCGTTACAATCCACCATCTGGCATCCTATCAGAGATACTTGGTTGAGCCAAAAAGCCAAAGTCGAGTCAACCTCAGGCCCGCATAACCGGCCAAAGGCCCGTCGTAAGCACGCCGTCCTCTTCATCTCGTTCGCGCCCGGCAGCGCTCTGCTGACGATCGACAGCTGGCCTCAGCGCGACATGAGATTGCGCGCGAGCATCACCCCTGCGGCATCGGGGGAACCTCCTCGCGCTGTTGGCATGAGGTTCCCGACTTTGAGCATGAGCTCGGTCATGACACGGAGGATCTGCTCATCCGTTTGAGCGACGCCCGCGGTGTCAAAGTCCTTGCGAATTTTGCTGAATACGTCATTGCGCTGGGGATCGACCGTGCTCCTGGCGAGAGCCTCAGCATAAGCCTCGGCGTCCCGGCCTATGATCTTCAACTTCTCGGCGGCCCACCGGCCAAGAAGCAAATTGCGGAGGATCGTCCTCTGCACATCGTCGGAGTTGGTCATTCGAGCTCTCCAATTGCTGGTCGTTGATCAATAGGCAGGTCAACTTGCTCCTGAGTTCGGGCTTGGCCTTCAGCTCATGGCGCAAGTACGGCGCCATCCTTTGCGTCGCCGGGCCGCCACCGGTTTCGTCGTCCTCGCTCGGCAGCATGACCGGCATGAACAGGCAGACGCCCTGGGTCGGAAGAACCTCACACCACCTAGTCAATGTCAACGCCGGAATAGCCCAAAGTGTCACCACTTTGTCCCCTTTGATCAAGCACGGTGGTTGGGCGGGGGCTAGTATCCAAAATGTGATGATGGAGAGCGCCATGAGAGTGAAGGCTTTCGTGGCAGTCCTGAACTTGCATGCATTGGCTGCGAGAAGGATTCTTTGAGGATGCTCAGCATCGTTTTGTGCGCGGGCCTTATCGCTCTCAGCGCACTTGGAACCGCTTAAGCACAAACCAATCCTATTCAGGGCACGCCGGGATCTCCTTTCCCCTATGCGAGTCCTAACGAGATCCAGATGATCAATGGGTTACCTTGCCGGGCGATGAATTATCGACAGCAGAAAGCTCGCGTCGCTGTTGCGTGCACCGGCGCTGTCTCAGTCCATAGGGTTAATTGATCAACGGGAACCTCGCCGCATAGTGGGCCGTCTGCCATCGGATCTGCTATAGTGGCGTTCTGATCATCGTATTGCGAGTTGTCCCATGTCGCGCCGCCGCGAAGATCCCCTGCGCGCGCTCACTCCGGAGGAGCGCAAAGAACTCAGGCGTTTGAGCAGCTCGCACAGTGCTCCCGCCACCGCGCTCGACCGTGCCTGCGCCCTGCTGCGATTGCCAATGAAGCCACTTAGACCGCTGCCGTCCGTCTGGTCGGACGCGGCCACACCGAGACAATCTCGGCCTGGGTCAGCCGCTTCAACCGGGAGGGGCTGGCCGCCGTGCACCCTCATCATGCCGGCGCGCCGCGGATCTGCTTTGCAGCCCAGGAGCAGCAACGCATTCTGGCCGAGTATGCGCGCTCGCCCGAGCGGGAGCAGGATGGTACGGTCACTTGGTTGTTGAGCCTGTTGCACACAGCCCTGCGCCAATCCCCTGACGGCCAGCCGCAGGTCAGCCAGTTCACTATCGCGCGCACCTTGCACGAAGGCGGGTCTGAGCTGGCAGAAGGGCCGCACCAGGTGAAAGACCGGCGCGGCGCTGCGTCGGCGCTATTCCATCCTCATGTTTCCTCGAGGAAGTGGACCGCTCCGGTTATGATGTCATACACACCCCCGACTAGCTTAAACTCCCCAGCCGCCACGCGCACACCCGCCTCCGTCTCAAGGATCTGCCGCATGGTCCACCAGACGTTGGCCTCGACGGCGGCGGAGAGTTGAGATTCCGTAAGTGCATCCGCTTCGATCTCACGCAGTCCGGGCAGGATGCTGTCGACGAGCACCTGGATGCGTGATTGATGCCTCACACCGCGCAACCGATAAGCCAGGGCAGCACGGACGGCGCCGCAGCCGGAATGCCCGAGGACGACAAAGAGGGGCGTCCGAAGATGTGCGCCCGCATACTGCAGACTGCCCGCGATTTCTGAGGACAGGACATTTCCTGCAACGCGAATGACAAATAACTCGCCGAGAACTGCATCGAAGATAAGCTCAGGCGCGACGCGTGAGTCAGAACAGCCAAGGATTGTCGGAAAGGGCTGCTGCCCCTTCGCCAACTTTGCAAGGACATCCGGTCGCATTCCCGTGAGACGTGCTTCCCCCCTTTGGAACCGGGCATTGCCTTCGACTAGAAAGCGCAGGGCATCGTCGGCGCGAACAGCGTTGGTCATGCGCATCTCCGAATCACACGCCGCCGTCTACTCGGGTGCAGGCCCTTCGACCCGGCCCCGGGCAGTCTGGGTTGAGCGATCCCTGACGCTCCGGGTGGGATCCGCCTCAGTGGGGCGGGGCTGGCCCTAGCGGTCCTCACCACTATCGGAATGTTCGGCACATTCGTCAAAACCGCTGGTCTGCCGGGAAGCCAATGTGCCTCGCCACGCGGTCGGTAACACTCGTCTTTCTGTCGCGCGGACAGGTTCAATGCCTGACTGCTTGAGACAAGGTTTTGACAATTTAGGACAGGGAATCGGCCTCTGCCACGGGGACAGGAAGTCAGCCCTAGCTGCAGGTGCCGTCATCGCGAGCAGCGCTGGTATTGGGTGCCGGTCGTGTCCTGCTCATTGAAGTAGCGCCTGAGTGAGCCGTCCGGCTGGGTTGCCATGAGAACTCTTACCTCATTGCCCGCCACGGCGTTGGCGCAGTTGAGAAGGAAACGTTCACGGTCCCCGGTCTGCCTGACCGATTTGATCCGGCACGACGCTTGGGGCGTCTTTAGGCGGTTGCCAGAAACGATGAAGGCGGGCACGAAGATGTCGACCGGCCTCTTGAACGAGATTCCTTTTCCGTCGGATGAATACACCTCCGCACAGCCGGAGCCCCCGGCCAGCCAAGCGCCCTGGTATCCCGAAAGTCCTCCCTGCGCCATTGCACCCAAGGCCCCTGCCGGCGCGGCAAGACCCAGGCCAAGCCCGGCGGCACCCACAAGTCCCGCAATTCGCATCGTGTCCTCCTCCGACAGGGCATCCGTTCAAGACCGTCTTACGGGCAGCCGGCCAAGTCTGGGTCACTGTAAGCCGGACGGGCCATCTTGCTTGACCGAAGGGGACAATCAGTATGCAGTTTGGGCCAGTGCCTCCGAGGCATAGCGGGCAGCGCCGCACGGACCCAGTAGCCGCAGGCGCCTCACTTTTAGGATCCGCTGGAGATGGCGAACCCTCGTTGCGGCAAGCAATTTCCGCCAGTGCTGTCTGCAGGACCCAAACGGCGTCACCTTCGAATGACACCGCCCATGACCTCAATCTCGAGTGCCACCTGATTTCCCGCGGCGGCCGCCCGTTGCCGGCACACCACTTTTGAGCTGTGCCGTGGAGGGCAACAAACGTTATCATGCCATCGACATGCACAGGATTGTGGGTCGCATCAGGGAGCTTCGCCGACTGCGGCGGGTGTATACGGACCGGCTGCTCACGCTGCTGACCGTGGTGCTCATGCTCGCGATGTTTGTCTTCGCCCCACTGCAGGCCGTGGGAATTTTCGTGTTCCAGGGCTTCGCGATTGCCGCCCTGTTGGCCATCATCGGCAGCATGTTCGTCATCTCGGACCATCCCGCGGCACTCGCCGTGATGTTTGTCTGTCTCACGGCCAACATCGTGGTCTTCATGCTCCGTCTCTATTATCCGCCATGGCCATACAACCTTTATGTTTTGGCTTCGGCCTGGCTTGCCATCGCAGTCACCCTCGGGGCGGTCGTCGCCCAGGCGGTCTTCCGGCGTGGCCGCGTCACCTACCACCGCATCGTCGGCGCCATCCTGCTGTACCTGCTCATCGCCGTCCTGTTCGGGACGCTGTACATCTTTGTCGGGCTGTCGATTCCGGATGCCATCAAGGGCATCACGTTCGAGGACAACGCGGCCCTTGCCAACTCGGTGTTCTATCTGAGTTTCGTGACCCTGACCTCGACGGGCTACGGCGACATCATTCCGGTGCATCCGATCGCCCGCACGCTCTGCATCCTCGAAACCGTCATCGGCCAACTGTATCCGGCAACATTGCTGGCGAGGATCGTGACCCTCGAAATGCGTCAGGGCAGCGACTGAGAATGCAACTCTCGTGGGTGCCGCTGTCCACACATGCTGGTGCCAGTTCAAGGCCGTTCAGAGCCTCTGCGATCCTGACAGGAAATATAAAGGCCCGGAGTGATCCGGGCCTTTTCCGTGTCTTGTGGTGTGTGCTCAGTATGTGCCGAATTTGAAGTTCAGCTTGGCGCGCGCCACGAAGAACTCGTTCTCGTTATCCTGCCCCACTGGCGAAAACAGTTCGACGGCCGGTCCGCCGCCGGCCGGCGTGAAGGTCCCGACCGACCGCTCGAAGTTGTCGTCGTCACTGTCGACGCTAATCCACAGCCCTTCAAGGCCGAAGGTCACCGCCGAGGAGCCGAACCAGTTCACCGGCAGAGCCCATTCGACGCCAGCACCGGCGACCCAGCCGGTGTTATCGTCGGTATAGGCCAGACCACCGGTGGCGTAGATCAACACGCGATCGAAGGCCACACCGGCACGGGCCCGCACCGTGCCGAACCAATCCGACAGATCGTTGTCGAAGGAGCCGGGCACGAAGGTGCCGGCGCCGAACGGAACGAACGCCACGTTTTCGGCCTGGTCGGTGTCGGCCCACTGGATGTCGGTCTCAACACCGATCACGAACGAGCCGATCTGGTAGTTGTAGCCGATCTGACCACCACCGGTGAACCCGCCGTCGCCGTTGCCCGGGAAGAACAGGGTGCCCGGGACCGCGCCGCCGAGGACGACCGCTTGCTTATTATCGTCACGCCAGCCCCAGCCGGCGTTCACACCGGCGTAGAACCCGGTCCACGTGAAGATCGGTGCTGCAATGAACGGAGCTGGAGGTGGGGCCTGAGGAAGATCAGCCGCAGAGGCAGCGGACAGTCCGGCGGTTGTCAGAGCGGTTGCGGCCAAGAGGCCAAGAAGTCGTGTTCTCATAGGCTTCCATCCCTTGTGCGAGGAGTCGCACAGTCAAGTATGAAGCAGTAGCGCATCTTGGCTATGACAAAGATGCAACACTGAAATTTATTTGCTATTTCTGTCAGTATTTGTTTGGTAGCGGAACGTTGTTGGGATCAGGTGCGTTACGCAATTGAGGAGTATACTTGGCGCTTTGACGGCCTGCGACGCCGAGCTTCTCACCGCAGGAGGACGTGATGCACTCCCAAAGGGCAGGGTTCTTTGTATTTGAGCTGCCATTTTTGGGGTTTACCCAGTTAGCTTTCAGGGTTTTACCTGATGGCGCAGCTTGGCAGTTCACATAATCTCGCGCTGACACTTCGGGTTATGATCCGGTGCTCAAGACGATTTAAGATACCCGGAGCATTATCAGGTCGGTTACGTAAGGCCTCCGATCGACCCGCATGAGGTTCTCATGACGTAAGTTGATGGCACCAAATATCTGACACCAGGTGAGGGCCGGCAACCACGCCTGTCGCCCCAGACCGCCGCAGCAATTGACGGCCGAACCCTTCCCTCCGGCTACATTCACCTTGGCATCTCCAAGGAGATCGTGCCAACGCTGCGCGAACTCGGCGTTGATCCCGATCCGGTGATCCGGGCGGCAGGACTGGGTCCGTGCCTATTCGACGATGGGGTGAGCCTGCTCCCGTTTGCGGCCTTGGTCCGGCTCTACACCCTGTGCGTGGCTCGCACGGGCTGCGCGACTTTCGGGCTGCGGGCCATGCCGGAGAAGAAGTTCCTGCAGTTGACGGGCGCGCAAAGCTCCGAATTCTCGGACGACATTCGGCGGTTGCTGCGCACGCGGCTGACCAGCAACCACTGTTCGGCCGATGACATTGCCCATTTGCTCACAATGCACAGGCGCACCCTGAGCCGTCGGCTGAAGGGCGGTGGCATGGGCTACAGGGCAATTACGAACGAGATCCGGTTCGAGATTGCACGTCAGTTGCTGCAGGACACCCAAGTGCCACTCGCCCAGATCGCGGCGGCGCTCGGCTATTCGGAAGCGAGCGCCTTCACTCGAGCCTTCCGGCGCTGGTCGGGCCAGACACCGACAACGTGGCGGGACGAAGGTCCTCATGAGTGAGGCCCCGGCGGCCTAAACTGTCAAGAGATTGTCCCTAGAGGTCAAGCACGATGCCACGGCTGGCCTATACTGATCCGATGGCCGGCTGATGATCCCGTGCGATCAAGCACGAATGTTCTCAACGGTTTGCATCTGGAGGAAGTCCAGGGAGGATCGCACGATGAACCAAGGGATCGATTTGGGTCGCGGCGCTTCGCTTGCGAAAGCCGTGGCCCGACTCGCAATTGTCGTGGCCATTGCTGGCGCACCGGCATCTGCTGCGTGGGCCGAGGAGGGGGACGCAAAGACCATTCTGAAAGCCATGGCAGACTACGTGGGCCGCCAAGAGCATCTGACCCTGAAGTACGACACAGATATCGAGGTGGTGACCCCGGCCGTCGAGAAGATTCAATTTAGCGCTTCGGGCGATGTTACCATGAGCCGCCCGAACAAGTTCCGCATTAGTCGAACTGGTGGCTATGCAGACGTCGAACTCGTGTCGGACGGCTCTACCGTGACCGTGCATGACAGTGGCGGCAAGCGGTTCGCCCAGGTTTCTGGGAGTGGCTCCTTCGACGAGGTTGTCGACAGACTCCGGAGCGAGGCGTCGCTCGAACTTCCGGGGGCTGATCTCCTGCTGTCAAAGCCCTATGAAGAACTCATGGCAGGGGTGCTGGAGGCCAAGCACATCGGTCGCGGCGTCGTCGAGGGTGTCGAGTGCGAGCATCTTGCCTTCCGGAATCTCGAGACCGACTGGCAGATCTGGATCGAAGTCGGCGCGAGGCCAGTGCCGCGCAAGTACGTCATCACAAGCAAGGCGGTTGGAGCCGCACCTCAGTATACGCTGCGGCTCCGCGACTGGAAAACCGGCGTCACTCCGGCACCGGATGCGTTCGCGTTCAACCCACCGGCCGGCTCCAGTGGGGTCGCGATCACTCTGCTCAATGACATTGATGAAATTCCCGCAGGTGTTGTTCCTGGAGGTGCGAAATGAACAGATCAGCACTTCAGGTGGCGCTCCGCTCCGCACTCACGCTTTTGGCTGGCGGTTGGGTCCTGTTCTGGAGCGGTGATGCGCCGGTTTCATCGGGCTCGTTGATCAGCCAGGCGGAGGCAAGGATTGGACGACCTGCAACACCCATGAGCTACGCCGGCGTCGCCCGACGGACCACCCGCAGGAGTGTTGCCTACGGGGCGGCAGCCGGAGCTGCGGCGGCCGGAACGTACTACTACGCGGCTCCCGGCTGCCGGCAGGTCGTGAACTCCTATGGACAGATCGTATACCGCTGTCCGTAGTCAGCGTGCGCCCTAGCTGCTGCCCTGATCGGAGGCGCGGAGATTCGATGCTGCCGTGAGTCCGGATCGCGGACCCTCGTGAAGGGCGTCATGAGCGAGGTGTTCTACCTGTTCGACGCAATTGGTAAGTCACTTCAGAGCGAATCCAAAAAAGGAATGGAGAGTTCGCTTCGTGAAACTGAGAGGTCATAGCGGATCACGACGAGGCCCATCCATCTTCAGCTCTTAAATGTCATGCAAGAGTCCAAGCCGATCGAGTAGAGAGATGACGTAACGCTATAGTGAGGCCGGTTCGGTAGCAGCAGGACCTTCAGCAAGGGGAGGGAGCGATGGAGATGCCATCTACCCGCAGACCAGACGAACCGAATTTGAGTCAGGGCTTTGGTTCTATCACCGACGATCTGCGCCGCGTTCTTCGTATCGAACTGCTCAGGGGCACCTGTTCAGTCACCACAGTCGCTCGTTTTTTCTCAATGCACCGCCGTACGTTGCACCGTCACTTGCGGATGGAAGGGTTCGCGTTCAGACAGGTGGCTGATGAAATCCGCTTTGAGATTGCGTGCGAGCTTCTGGAAAACACCGATATGGCTCTCAGTCAGGTTGCCGCAGCCCTGCAATACTCCGAGCTAAGTGCTTTCACCCGAGCCTTCCGGCGCTGGTCGGGACAGAGCCCGTCGGCGTGGCGCACCAGTCATAGCCGTGTTCGGAAATCGCGGCGACTCCACAAACCGCGTGGGACCTCCTTACCCACAGATCCTGATGGTCGCCCCGGTCAGTCAGACCAGCTTCCCCTGAGCCATGTGAAGCATACCGCGGAGTGAGACCGCTCAGACGTGAATGATCGAACTGCGTATCGAAAAAGCGTCGCAGAGGATTTATCCAAGTGGGTGTGCCGACCGAGGGTTGAACCTGCCCTTGAAGCGATAGCGCCATGGGGCCTCGTGCCAAGGTGAGACGACGATCACGCTCATTTTCCCGCAGGGCAGTCCCAAATTGTCAACCCAATGGCCCAACCGGTCAAGCAACGGGTTGAGGACGGGCCATACTCCTCTCGGCAAAACGAGATGGGCATCGCGAACATGGCCTAGGCCTTATTCCGACATGCCCCTTTGGCACATTCGGCGAGACCCGGCAGTCAATCGCAACGCCCATTGGAAGCATAGCGTGGAGGCAATCATGACGGTTGCGGTTTCAGCCCAAGGCACGTCTCAGCAGGGCCAGAGGCGGCACGACAAGTATGACCGGCTCGTGGCGACCGCACAGTCCCTGCCAAAGCTGAAGGTGGTCGTGGCGCACCCGTGCGATGCGGCCTCTTTGGGCGCGGTGTTTGAGGCGGTCGCGCTCGGTCTGATCGATCCGATCCTGGTCGGGCCGCAGGCTAAGATTACCGCAGCTGCGGAGGCGCTTGGCAAGGATGTTTCTAAGTTGCGCATCGTCGATGCGCCGCACAGCGATGCCGCGGCAGGTGCGGCTGTCGATCTCGTGAAGGCTGGCGAGGCCGAGGCGCTGATGAAGGGCAGCCTGCACACGGACGAGCTCATGGGTGCCGTCGTTCGCCGCGAGGGCGGCCTGCGTACGGCCCGGCGGATCAGCCACTGCTTCGTCATGGACGTTCCCGACCATGAAACCGCGCTGATCATTACTGATGCCGCCGTCAACATTGCGCCGACGCTGGAGGACAAGGTCCACATCGTCCAAAACGCCATCGAGCTTGCTCGGGCTCTGCGGGTCGATCCGGTGCGGGTGGCGATCCTTTCTGCGATGGAGACCGTGAACCCGAAGGTGCCCTCGACCATCGAAGCTGCGGCTTTGTGCAAGATGGCTGATCGCGGGCAGATCACAGGGGGAATCCTCGACGGTCCTCTCGCGCTCGACAACGCCATCGACCTCGGTGCGGCGAAGATCAAGAAGATTGCTTCGCCGGTTGCCGGACAGGCCAATGTTCTCGTGGTCCCAAACCTAGAGGCGGGCAACATGCTGGCAAAAAGCCTGACCTTCCTTGCCGACGCCGACGCGGCTGGCATCGTGCTCGGCGCCCGTGTTCCGATCATCCTCACGAGCCGGGCCGACTCGACGATCACTCGGCTGGCGTCCTGCGCCGTGGCCTCGCTCGTCGCCGATGCGCAGCGCTCACAGCTATCCATGCCGGAGGTTTGAGCCATGACGCCCGTCCTGATCGTCCTCAACGCCGGGTCATCGAGTCTCAAGTTCCAAGTGTTCGATGTGCTGGACGGCGCGGAGCCGCGGCTCGTCTGGAAGGGGCTTTATGAAGGGTTGGGGGAAACGGCACATTTCCTCGTCAAAGACACAGGCGGCTCAGTCCTGGGCGAGATGACGTGGAGTTCCGATGACCGGTTCGGGCACGAGGAGGCGTTGATGCACCTCGTCTCGTGGTTGAGCCAGTTTCGGGAGGAACGCAAGCCCATGGCCATCGGGCATCGGGTCGTCCATGGCGGTGCGGCCTTTTCTAGCCCAGTGCTGGTTGACGAGTCGGTCCTCCAGTCGCTTGAGGCGCTGGTGCCGCTCGCGCCTTTGCACCAGCCCCATAACCTGGAACCGATCCGGATCGTGCGCAGGCGCTTGCCGGGGATGCCGCAGGTCGCCTGCTTCGATACTGCTTTCCATCAATCCCAATCCGACATTGCGACGATGTTCGCCCTGCCGCGCGACATGCGCGAACGCGGCGTTCGGCGTTACGGCTTTCACGGATTATCCTACGACTACATTGCGTCCGTTCTGAAACACTATGATCCCCACCTTGCCAAGGGCAGGGTGATCGTCGCCCATCTCGGAAACGGTGCGAGCCTGTGTGCTCTCAAAGCCGGCGTCAGCGTCGCGACGACCATGGGCTTCTCCGCCCTCGACGGCCTGCCGATGGGTACCCGCTGCGGCGCCGTCGATGCAGGCGTCATCTTCTACATGCTCCGGGAGATGAAGCTTACGCCGGAGGAGGCCGAGCGCATGCTCTACACCAAGTCCGGACTGCTTGGGGTGTCCGGCATCTCAAACGACATGCGGGTGCTGCGGTCGAAGGCGGCGAGTGAGGTCGACGCCAGGCGCGCCATCGATCTTTTCGTCTATCGTATTCTGCGCGAAATCGGCTCCCTCATGGCCGCCCTCGGCGGGATTGACGGGCTCGTCTTCACAGGCGGCATCGGTGAAAACGATGTGGCAACCCGCGCGGAAGTGATCGCGGGTCTCGCCTGGGTGGGCCTCGCCCTCGATGAAGCCGCCAACCGCGCCGGCGGACCGCGGATCTCTGCCGGCTCCGGACCCACAGCATGGGTCATCCCAACCAACGAAGAACTGGTGATCGCCCGGCAGACGCGCAGCGTGCTCGGCGCCACGCAGGCTCGCCTCGCATCCTGAACACGGAGATTGATGTCATGGAAACGCTAAAGACGAAGCCGGAAGAGTCACAGGCCCAGCAGGAGCTCGGCGACGAGACGTTCATGTCGGCAGCCGACCTTCGGAACTACATGACCGAAATGCAAATGGCGAATGCCGTCAAATTGACCGATGGCGTCATGGGCCGCGCCGAGAAAGCCCGCGAGGACCTGATCAAACGGCTCTCCGAGCCGCTTGATCTCACCCCGGAGCGGTTGAAGGAGATCCTCGAACCGCTGCGGTCCAAGCTGCGAGCGGCGGCGGCACGCGGTCAAACGGAGCTGATGGTCATGCGGTTTCCCAATGCCCTTTGCACCGACAAGGGCCGCGCGCTCAACAACGCGGATCCAACTTGGCCGGAAACGCTCACGGGTCGCCCGCGTCAGGCCTACGAATTATGGCGCGATCAGTTGCGATCCGCCGGATTCAGATTGAATGCGATGATCATCGAATGGCCCGGCGGGTTGCCGGGCGACGTCGGCTTTTTCCTCAAATGGGGCGAGCAAAAGAAGTGATGATTTCCGGAAAGCCAGCTTGATTGGACGATTGTGATGAGACAGGCCGAAGCCGCAACTCAGCGAAGCCAGGATGGTGCTCAAGCACGACTGACGGAGGTCGCCCGTGCGCAGGCGAAGTTCACCGAGGTCTATCAGGAACGGTGCACAGGTGCGGTTCAGCGCTATGTCGATGCGGTGAAAGTCGCGAGCGAGCCATTGCGGGAGAGCCGGGCCCGCCCGGTGACGCCTCTCGACTTCTGGCGCGATGCCAGTGCCTATTGGCTCGACTTCACCCAGCGCTCGATCCTGTTCTGGGACACCCTGCGCCAGCGTGGCAACAACTGGCTCGAACATGAGAAGGCCGGCAAGCCGCCGCTGCTGGATTTCGACTGGGAGATGGTCGCCGATGCCCGTCAATTCGAACGGCCGGCGAACTATGCCCTCGTCCAGATCACCCCACCCGCTGGCATCGAGACAGACCCGACGCATCGCCCCTTTGTCGTCATCGATCCACGCGCCGGCCATGGACCCGGCATTGGCGGCTTCAAGCAGGACTCACAGGTCGGTGTCGCGCTCAAGGCCGGACACCCGGTCTACTGCGTGATCTTCTTCCCGGAGCCGGAGCCCGGGCAGACCCTCGCCGATGTCTCCCGTGCCGAGACTGAGTTCCTCCGCATCGTCGGTGAGCGTCATCCGAAGACCCGCAAGCCGGTCGTGATTGGCAACTGCCAGGGCGGCTGGGCCTCCATGCTCATCGGCGCCCTCGAACCGGACCTCGTCGGGCCCATCGTCATCAACGGCGCTCCAATGTCGTACTGGGCCGGCAACGATGGTGAGAACCCGATGCGCTATGCAGGCGGCATGCTCGGCGGCACCTGGCCGGCGCTTCTGGCCAGCGATCTGGGCGCCGGTACGTTCGACGGGGCCTACCTCGTCGACAATTTCGAGTCCCTCAACCCGGCGAACACCTACTTCGACAAGTACTACACTCTGTTCTCTAAGATCGACACCGAGCCGGAGCGCTTCCTGGAATTCGAGCGCTGGTGGGGCGGCTTCTTCCTGATGGACCGCCAGGAAATCAAGTGGATTGTCGAGAACCTGTTCGTGGGCAACAACCTCGCGGACGGCGACGCAGAATGGTCAGAGGGTCGGGCCTTCGACCTGCGGGCGATCCGGTCGCCGATCATTCTGTTCGCGTCGCTCGGCGACAACATCACGCCGCCGCAGCAGGCGTTCAACTGGGTGGCCGACCTCTATCCCACCACGGAGGCGCTCAAGGCGAACGGGCAGGTGATCGTCGGGCTGATGCACAAGAGCGTCGGCCATCTCGGCATCTTCGTCTCGGGCGCTGTCGCCAAGCGCGAGCACACCCAGATCGTCGACCTGATCGAGTACATCGAGCATCTGCCTCCGGGCCTCTACGGTATGCAGGTCGAGGAGCAGAAGACGAACGGGAGCGTGCGCTACGACGTGCTGCTGACGGAGCGGCGGGTCGAGGACCTGCAGGTCCTGCAGAAATACGGCCGCAAGGACGAGGGGCCGTTCAAGGTGGTCGAGAAGACCTCCGAGGCACTCGCTTCCGCCTACGAGACCTTCGTGCATCCATTCGTGGCCCCGATGGTCACCCCGGCGGCCGCAAAGGCTGCCAGGGCGCTCAATCCGCAGCGGGCGCAGCGCTGGGCAGTGTCGGACCTCAATCCTTTCCTGTGGCCGCTCAAGGGCATGGCCGACATGGTGCGCGCGAACCGGGCGCCACGTGACAACGAAGGCCCGATGGCAGCGATGGAGCACTGGATGGCCGCTGTCACCTCCGCCTCCTGGGACTTCTATCGCGACCTGCGCGACGCCTCGGTGGAGAACACCTTCTTCCGCATCTACGGTTCGGCCAGCATCGGCATGGCCGCGGAGGACAAGGAAGCCGATGCGGAAGAACCCATTGATGTGCGGAATGCACCTCTGGTCAAGGAGGCCCTGTCTCACATTGAGGACGGCGACCGGACGAAGGCCATGGTTCGCACGGCGCTGCTGATGATGAAGGCAGGCACCGGGCGGCGGCGACTCTCGGCCATGAAGCGAGCCCGCGAGCTAGTCGGCAACGACATCGGCCTTCTCGACATGCCGGCGGAGGTCGCCCGCGCGATCATCCGCGAGCAGTCCTACATTGTCGACTTCGAGCCGGTGAAGGCGCTCCTGGCGTTGCCGAAGCTCCTGCGGACCTCCGAGGACCGGCGCGGGCTGCTCGATCTGCTCGACCGCGTGGAGGGCCGGATTGAGGCCAACGCGAAGCAGACGGCCTTGCTGGGCGAGATCCGGCGCCTTCTCTCCGATAACGGCACCGGAGGCAAAGCCAAGGCGCTCCGATCACGGTGACACTGGCGGAGAACCAAGCCGAGGGGCGCCCGAAGGCGGCGGTAAAGCAGCAATCCACCCGGCGCGCCAGCGACACCCGACGCACGAGGCCAAGCTCATGAACGACCACCCCACTAAACTGCCTAAAGCCGCCATCCAATCCAGGATCCTGCACGGCAAGCGGGCCCTCGTGATCGGCATCGCCAACGAGCAGTCAATTGCCTACGGCTGCGCCCGGGTCTTCCGCGAGCTTGGGGCCGACCTCGCAGTGACGTACCTCAACGAAAAAGCCCGGCCCTATGTCGAGCCTCTCGCCAAGGAGCTCGGTGCGCCGATCTTCGTGCCCTGCGATGTGGCTCAGAGTGGCCAGCTCGAAGCGGTTTTCCAGCAGATCCGCGAGACCTGGGGCAGCCTCGATATCGCGCTGCATTCCATCGCGTTCGCGCCAAAAGAGGATCTGCAGGGGCGGCTCCTCGACAGCTCGGGCGAGGGTTCAAGGTGGCGATGGACATCTCCTGCCACTCCTTCATCCGCATGGCGAGACTCGCCGAGCCCTTGATGACTGAGGGCGGGACCCTCCTGGCGATGAGCTATCACGGAGCGAACAAGGTCGTCCCGAACTACAACCTCATGGGTCCGGTGAAGGCGGCACTGGAGAGCGCCGTCCGTTACCTTGCCTATGAATTGGGTGACAAACACATCAGGGTGCATGCCGTGTCGCCTGGCCCCTTGAAAACCCGGGCAGCCTCCGGCCTGAAGGGCTTCGATGTTCTTCTCACCGAGGCGGTCGAACGGGCCCCCATCGGTGAACTCGTTGATATTGACGATGTTGGACTGACCGCGGCGTATCTGACGACACCTTTCGCGCGACGGTTAACGGGGACGACGACTTATGTTGATGGTGGCCTGAGCATCATGGCGTGATGGGTGCGCACTAATGATAGAAGAACAGTAACCGGAGATGCCGATGACTTTCAGTCTCCCGTCTCTGAAGCATTCCGCGGGCATCGTCATGTTCGCATTAAGAGCGGTGCCTAGGCGTTCTTGGGAGGGCTGCTATGACCGCAACGCTTAATCCTGCCGCGCCCCATCATCTACCGGCGTTCATCACCGCACCCGGCGAGAGCGACATCCTCATGACGGTCATGGCGGTGTTTCTGATCATCGCCGTGATGGCCGTAGGGTTGTTGTTCCTGCGCCTGCATACCTTGCCGGAGCGCATGGCGCACAGGTCGCACAAGCTGCAGTTCGAGATCGTCGCCGTGCTGGGCCTGCTGGCTCTCTTCACGCACATGCACATCTTCTGGGTCGCCGGCCTGCTGCTCGCCCTGATCGACATTC
>NZ_VOSK01000969.1 GCF_009296175.1 Microvirga tunisiensis
GACATGATCACTCTCCCGGGACGGGGCTCGACGAGGCGGATCGCAAGCGGCTGGCCGCCGCGCTGGCTGGCGCCCGTGAGGCCCGCGTGTATCGCCGCCTCGAGGCGCTGCTGCTGGTGGCCGAGGGCTATTCCGCAGCCGAGGCGGCCCGCCGCTGCCGGGTCAACCGCTCCAGCGTCCACCGATGGTTGATGCAGTACAAGGCTGAGCATGAGGCCACGGCTCTGATCGACCGGCCGCGCAGCGGGCGTCCGCGCCTCCATCGCCCGCTCACACCACAACGGCTGGCGGCAGCCCTGGCGCGCGATCCGCGCCGCTGCGGCTACCAGGCCACGAGCTGGACGGTGCCGCTGCTGGCGCACGACCTGGCCGCGAAGGGCCTCGCCGTCAGCCCGCGGACGCTGCGACGGCGGCTGCACGAGGCGGGTTATCGCTGGAAGCGCCCGCGCTACGTCTATGTCGCGCGCGCGCCTCATCTGGCGCAGAAAAAAGATCTCATGGGCCAGTGACCGCCGGATTGGTGAGGTAAGGCGGTCACCTCACCCCGGAGGCCGCTCATGCTCTACTCGCCCTCAGCAGACGCTTCATTCTCGCACAGCACCCACACGATC
>NZ_VOSK01000970.1 GCF_009296175.1 Microvirga tunisiensis
GATCGTGTGGGTGCTGTGCGAGAATGAAGCGTCTGCTGAGGGCGAGTAGAGCATGAGCGGCCTCCGGGGTGAGGTGACCGCCTTACCTCACCAATCCGGCGCTCACTGGCCCATGAGATCTTTTTTGTGATGCAGGGCAGTCCTCGAAGAAATGCTTAAGCTTTGGGGTGAACGGGCGCGATGCAGTCGTATCTCCTGCCACAGGCTTGGCTGATCGGACATAAGTTGGGCGGGCTCTGCCACAGGAGCGGACGACGTGTCGGCGAACGCGCAGCGGGCTTCCGGCACGCAAGCCTCGCCTGTATCAGGGAAGCTCATAGGAGTTGAGGGGTGGGTTGGAAACCAGACACCTGCGTTCGGAACTCCTAGCCAAGCTTGGCGTTGATCTAGGTTCTACAGGTCAATCAAACTCTGTGCGTCCCGAGAACTATCTCTCAGGGCCCAGGGGTGCTTTGGCCTGAAATCATTTGGAAGCGAGCGCGATGCAGTCAGCCGTTGTTTATACCGGCCTGGAGAACGGGTCCGAGGCCGGTCGCGATCTGGGGACAAAAATCCGGGAGACATTGGTCGATACGCCGGATGCGGTGATCATCTTCGCTTCACCCAAGT
>NZ_VOSK01000971.1 GCF_009296175.1 Microvirga tunisiensis
AACAGAAGAACCTGCTGAGTTCGAGATGACCACGAACAAGATGATTGTGTGCGTCAAGTTCTGCAAAGCGGGGCGGCCATACAGGCTGGCTAAGCGGCTTCGCGAAGAGTGGTTTTCTTGTGCTCCTTCAGGTCCTCCATGTTGAGGTAGCGGTGGGCCTCGAGCCAGTTCTCGTGCGTCTCCACCGCCAGGGTCCGTACCAGTCGGCAGCATGAGGCCGCATTGGGGAAGATCCGCACCACGTAGGTGCGCCGGCGGATCTCCTCGTTGAGGCGCTCGAGCATGTTGGTGCTCTTGAGGTGCTTGTGGTGCTGGCGCGGCAAGCGGTAGAAGGTGAGTGTCTCCTCGATCGTCTCCTCGGCCCAGGCCACCAAGCGCGGGTAGCGCGCCTCCCACTTGGCAATCCAGGCGGCCAGATCGCGCCGGGCCTCCTCGACCGAGCGGCGGTAGTACAACCAGCGCAGCTCCTGCAGGCAATCATCATCGGCCTTGCGCGGCAGGTGATCGAGGGCATTGCGGAGGAAGTGCTGGGGAGCCAGAGAGCATGCTCCTGGAGAGTAGCAGAGCTTCATCGAAGATCCTCTATGTCGGGCACCAAGAGCCC
>NZ_VOSK01000972.1 GCF_009296175.1 Microvirga tunisiensis
TCGTCGCGGCGGGAGGTTCCCTCGATCGTCACGTTCAGATCGCCGCTGGCGAGCGCGCGCATGTTCGCCACGAGCTTCTGGATCGGCTTGGAGATGCTGCGCCCGAGACCAAAGGCGATGAGGAGCATGATTATGGCCGCGACAGCAACCATCTGGAGCAGAGTGTTGCGGTAATCCGCATTCATGGCATCCAGCTGATCGATGTACACGCCGGTCGCGATGACCCACTCCCACTGCGGAAAGACGGACGAATAGGTCATCTTGAGAGAAGGCTGGGTCTCGTTTGGCTTGGGCCAGAGATAACGGACGAACCCTCCACCCGATCAGGCGACCTGAACCTGCTGCTGGGTGAAGAGGTTGCCGGTCGAGTCTTTGGCGTCAGTCTGATCCTTTCCGATCATGGCCGGGTTGGGATGCGCTAGTGTTCTGTCACTGACGAGTGATTCCGAAATCCGATCCGACGTGCGATCCTGCTCGGATGGGCAAGATCGAACGCATTGAGGTTCCCGCCGCTGATCGAGATCGCTTGGAGAGCTTGGTCGGTGACCGCAACACATCCCAGAAGGTCGTCTGGCGGGCTCGGATTGTTCTGCTGGCTGGTGAG
>NZ_VOSK01000973.1 GCF_009296175.1 Microvirga tunisiensis
TGGATCATCTGGAGGTGCCGGTCTCGCTGGGTGGGCGCTGTCTCGGCCGAATTGCTCGGCACTGCCGTTGAGCGTGGTGGGATGATCACCGCCGCAGCAGGATCCCGCTCGGCGATGGTACGGTAGACCGGCTCGCCATCATATGCGCCATCGGCTGTGACCGAAGCGATCGAGCCTGAGATCTGATCCAACAAGGGACCGACCTGTGAGGCATCACCGTCTTCGGTGGTCGTCAGCTCCGATGCGAGGATCTCACCGGTCTCGGGATCAACGGCGAGGTGGAGCTTGCGCCAGGTCCGGCGCCCTTGGCCGCCATGCTTCTCATGCTGCCATTCGCCAGCACCAAATACCTGCAGCCCCGTTGAATCGATCACCACGTTCACCGGTCCGCGGGCGGTGCTCAACGCCTGAGCGACAGTCAGGTCAGCACTGCGGCGGGAGAAGGTGGTGTGATCGGGCACTGGCAGATTCAGACAGAGCAGACGCAGGATCGAGGCCAGCATGCCTTCGGTCTGGCGCCACGGCCGGCCAAACGCCAGCCGCAGCATCAAGCCCGTCTCAATCGCAATCTCAGAGTACTTCTGCGGGCGGCCGCGTCTCCTGC
>NZ_VOSK01000974.1 GCF_009296175.1 Microvirga tunisiensis
CCATGGACCATGTTTTTTAACGGGGTCATGAGCCACCAATAAGCTAACGGCCGCTCCCCTCCGGCAACAGACTACCAGCAAGCTGTTTCTGACCCCACAGGCGGACCCGATCCGCGACGGTTTTTTAACACATCGCGCTCCATGCGCGTGCGATCGAGCTCACGGCGCAGACGGGCAATCTCCGCCGCCTGATCAGCCGGAGAGGTCATCGGGGCCGAACTGGTCGCAGAACCCTTTGAGCCAGCCCTCGATCGAGGGCTACCGCCGTGCCCAACGGTCCGCCAGTTGCGCAGCATCGAGGGTGAAATTCCCAACTCTGTTGCGATTTGCATGAGGGGCCGACCGCTGCTTGCCAGAAGCGCCACAGCCTCCCGCTTGAATTCCGGTGTGAAGTCTCGCCTCGTCTTCGTCATCAAACACCTTTCTGCTCCACAGGAGCGTATCAGAGGTGTCCATCAAAGCGAGGGAGGATCAGGATGCCGGAGTTGAGGGCGTTCGAGAGGGCAAAGTCGATGATGCGCGACTTTGCCCCGAAGTAAACCGCCGGCTTGACCCGCTTGTCAGTCAGCTCCAGCAGGCGACTGCCGCGGCCTCCGGCCAG
>NZ_VOSK01000975.1 GCF_009296175.1 Microvirga tunisiensis
GTGATGGGACTGTGAGCCTGCTGTCGATCAGGGGGACACAGGTGACCATGACCGACACCGTCGCACTCGGGTCGCCGGCTGATCAGGTGGCCGCTGTCGCGTTTACTCCGGACGGTCGCAGGGCGCTTGCGGTCAAGTTCGCGAGCCACAAGGTTTCGGTAATTGAAATTCAGGATGGCAAGCTCACCTACAACAAGCTCGATCTGCCGACCGGACCCTGGCCCTACAATGTCGCAGTAGCGCCGTCGGGCCAGATCGCCCTCACGGCGGACAACGGCAATGCCGGAGCCTCGGACGGCAGCGTTGACATGGTGAGCGTTGTTGACCTGGAGGCTACCCCTCCCCGCATTGTGGACCGTGTGGTCGTGGGGGACGGCCCCGAAGGCTTAGCAATCAGCCCGACAGGCAATCTTGCAGCCACCGCAATCCTGCGTGGCGGTAACTCGGCCAAGACGGCCTATTTCTACAACCCCGCCGGTACGGTCACGATCCTGAAGATTGATGGCAAGCAGGTGGTGCGCCTGAAGGATATCGAGGTGGGCAGTTTACCGGAGCCGGTCTGCTTCACACCGGATGGCCGCTATCTGTATGTCGGTA
>NZ_VOSK01000976.1 GCF_009296175.1 Microvirga tunisiensis
TTATGCGTCGTGAGAGATTATGTGGCGGCGGGATCGCTGACGGTGGAGTTCCAGCGCTTTGCGGTTCCTGGCCGCTACATAATTATAGGCTCTCGAGCAGTTGAAGCACCGCGTCCTTTGCCTTGAACCGGGCGGGCTGCTTGCCCGAGATGGCGGCGTGGTCGAGGCCGCGGCGCATCATCTCGACATCGGCGGCCGCATAGCGATGCGTCGTCGCGACCTGGGCATGACCGAGCCAGGCCTGGATAGTGAGCAGGTCGACACCCGATTGCAGCAGCGTCATGGCGAGGGTGTGGCGCAGAACATGGGGTGAGACGACCTTGCGCGCCAACCCCGGCTGCGTGGCCGTTGCCCCGGCCACCGCGCGCCGGACGACATGCGTCACACCGAACCGGGTCATCCGCTCACCGTGGACGCCGCGGAATATGGGACCCAGCGGATCATGGTTGAGGCCATGTTCGGCGATCAAGGCTCTGAGGGCTTGAGCGAGATCGGCCGAGACTGGCACAACACGTTCCCTGCGCCCCTTGCCGCGCAGAAGCACCTGGGGCCTGGTCCGGTCGAGCTGGACATCGTCGACATTAACGCCCGTTGCT
>NZ_VOSK01000977.1 GCF_009296175.1 Microvirga tunisiensis
TTTGGAATCTTGTGGCGGCGCTCTTCATTAACCTTGTAGGGCATGCGGCTCTCGGTTTCAGAAGACCGCCTCTATACCTTACCCCTGACTTGGCACGACACCCCGGTCCGATTTACGCACCAACGTCATCTCGAAGAGCTCCTGCGCGGCATCGGCGATGATGGGGCGCGAAGCCGCCTCCGTCGAGGCGCCGGATTCCTGCTGCGCAGCGGCGATGCAACCGTGGCTGTCCGATGTGACCCGCAAGAGAACATGCGGGCATGCGTCGACGCGACCACCACGTTGCTGGAACGGGCTCGTTCCGCGCTGCCGCCGGGAGGCGCCCCCGCAACCCCGCCGCCTCGATGAGGGCGGGTTGCCGCAGGTTACAACTCGGGCCCGACATGGCCTCGCGCCAGTTCTCGAGGTTACTGCACAGGGTGCTTGCGATGGCGCCGCTCGAGACCGGCGCGTCCGGTTGCTACCCCGGCCCAAAGCGATAGACACTTCTGGGCCGTCGCAGTGCGTTTCGCCACCGTTGTGCATTGGCGCCTCGGGCGTACCAGCGGGTACTCTGATAGGGCTCATCGCTTTGCGATGATGCAGAATGTGA
>NZ_VOSK01000978.1 GCF_009296175.1 Microvirga tunisiensis
CCAGGGGATCGTGCACGGCCATTCCGTGACCTGTCCGCTGCACAACTGGGTGATCAGCCTGAAAACCGGTGAGGCGCAGGGGGCCGACCATGGCTGCACCCATAAAATCCCGCTGCGGATCGAGGGCGCGCGCATCCTGCTCGCGGCCCCGGCTCTCATGGCCCGCGCTGCCTGAGGAGGAAGAATGGCGAGCGGCACCCCGACCCGAACCACATGCCCCTATTGCGGCGTCGGCTGCGGTGTCCTGGCGACGCCGCAGGAGGATGGCTCTGTCGCGATCAAGGGGAATGAGCGGCACCCGGCCAATTACGGCCGCCTCTGCTCGAAGGGCTCGGCTCTCGGCGAGACGCTGAGTCTCGACGACAGGCTGCTCTATCCTGAAGTCGACGGCCGCCGTGCGGCATGGGATGAAGCGCTCGATCGGGTGGCGCGGCGCTTCTCCGAGACGATTGTCGAGCATGGTCCTGAATCGGTGGCCATCTACGGCTCGGGCCAGCTGCTCACCGAGGACTACTACGTCGCCAACAAGCTGATGAAGGGCTTCATCGGCGCCGCGAACATCGACACGAATTCCCGTCTCTGCATGGCTT
>NZ_VOSK01000097.1 GCF_009296175.1 Microvirga tunisiensis
TTGATGAAAAGTCTCAGATCCAGGCGCTCGACCGCACCCAGCCGGGCCTGCCGCTCAAGAAGGGCCGTGCCGGCACCATGACCCACGACTATAAACGACATGGCACCACGACCCTGTTTGCCGCTCTTGATGTGGCGACCGGCACGGTCCTGGGCACCTGCATGAAGCGCCATCGCCATCAGGAGTTTCTGCGCTTCCTGCGTGTCATTCATCGCAACACCGACAAGCGCCTCGACCTGCACCTGATCGTGGACAACTACGCCACCCACAAGCACCCCAAGGTGAAGGCTTGGCTCGAAAAGCATCCGCGCTTCCACCTGCACTTCACGCCGACCTCGGCCTCATGGCTCAACCAGGTTGAGCGCTTCTTTGCCCTGATCACCCAGGAGCGCATTCGGCGGGGCGCCTTCACGAGCGTGCCCGATCTGGAGAGTGCTATCATGGACTACCTGGAGCACCACAATGCCGACCCGAGACCCTTTGTCTGGACCGCCTCGGCCTCAGCTATCCTGGAAAAGGTCGCCCGTGCGAAACAAGCGTTAGAGTCACAACACTAGCATATGGCGGTCATTGCGAAGACCAGGTCTGAATCTTACGCTCTGTCCCTCTTCTTGAGCCAGCGTTCGACGGGTGTGGCTAGGATCGTGGTCAGAACCACGATTGCGGCCCCGATGCAAAGGGACAGGGACGGGATCTCGCTAAAGAAAAGCCATCCTGCAAATCCCGAAAAGAGGATCGACAGATATCCGATGGGCGCAAGGAGGCGTGCCTCCTGCTTCTGATAGGCCTGCAGCCAGCAATATTGGCCGACCTGCGCCAGCACGCCGACGAGGATGATGTTCGGTGACTCGCTCCACGGGATCGGCACCCAGACGACGGCCGCGGGAATCGAGGTCAGGAGCGTCAGGCCGACCGTATAGAAAAGCATCAGGACGACGGTGCTCTCGCCGGCAAGCCGCCTTGTCTGGACGATGGCCAGGGAGCCGAAGAACACGGATCCGAAGGCTGCAACCAGTCCCATGTTCCACGGAATCGCATCCGGCTGCACCATGACGATGACACCGATGAAACCGAGCGCCGTGAATGAATAGCGCATCCTGGTCACGCTCTCTCCGAGCATGATGGCAGCCATCACCAGCAGCACCAGCGGCCGGGTGAATCCGATGGCGGTGACCAGCGCCAGGGGCAATGCCGCAAAGGCCGCGAAATTGAGAGTCAGGGCGACCGAGTTGAACGCGACCCGAGCCAAGTGGCCGCGAATGTTCGACAGGTCCGTGAGCTTCCGGCGGTGACGCCACACCAGTGGCGTCACCGATATGAATCCGACGAGCGAGCGCAGAAGGACAAGTTGGACCGCCGGGTAGGTCTCACCCTCAGCCTTGACGATAGCCTGCATGGTCGTGACCAGCGCCATGTCGAGCAGAAGCCATCCTGCGCTGATCCAGAGAGGAACAGGAGGCGCGCTCGACCTGCTTTCCGGCTCGATCGCCATGTCCTCTCAGGCTGGCTGAACGAGGTTCGCCAGAAGGCGGAAGGCACCGGGAACGAGCTTGTCCAACTGATGATGCAGCACGAGCGCCACGTGAGTGTGCCGGCCTCGACCGATGCGGGCCGAGATCAGCGATCCACTGAGCGGGTTCTCACCAGGATCGTTCAGGGACAGCAACTCTTCATAAACGGAGTCGTAATCGGCAGCAAAGTAGAGCCCCCTCTCCTTGTCCCAGCCCTGCCAGTCGCTTGCCCCGATCCTGTTCGGAGAGGTGAGCAGGGGACTATCGGGTTTGAGAACCGTCACGGGAGCGGAAGGATCGGTGACGCGCCAGCGCAGCGACGGCGAGCCGATGACCAAGCGCCGAGGCGGCGTCCGATCCGGGTCCCAACCATCCGTCGGACGATGGTAGAGCGTCACCAGATGGCCGCCCTCCTCCACGAACCGATGCAGTCGGCCCATCGCGGCCTGGAGGTCGCGTCTCAGCCCGAATGCGAAGATGCCGACGACGATGGTCGTGAACCCGGTGAGAGATCCTGCCTTCAGATCCGCTTCCGCGAGATCCGACACATCGAGCCCAAGCCGGCGCATATGCGTCCCGACATTGTCGCTTCCGGCGCCGACATATCCGATGCGGGCGTCTGCCGGCAGGACCACATCCAGCGTCAGAACCTTGAGTTCCGCCGGTGTCATGAACACGGTTGGCTGGATATGAGGATAGGCGATGGACTGGATCGAGCTCGCGGGCCTGCCCTCGAGGATGGGGACAAGACTTGAAACACCGGTCTTCGCCTGGCGCGGCGGATCGATCACCCAATCATTGTGCTGACGCCGGATGGTCCAGCCCTCCGGCACCTGCCAATCCGTCGGATTCGCCCCCACGGTTTGGACCCGAATGCCGGATGCCGGTTCATTGGTCCTCACGATCGCAAAGGCCGGATCGAGGGACAGGGATTGCTGGGGGCTGATCGCCAGAGGCACCTCGGGATCGAGATCGAACCTGACTGTGCGGCCGTTCAGGTCGCCAGAGATACGGAGGCTCGCCGGACCATTGCCGCCCATGGGATCGAATGCTTCCGGATAGTTTCCTGTGTGAGAGGCCGTTTCAGGGATTGCGATCGCATGGCGGACATGCCCCGGCTTACGGGAAATCTCCCTCCCCTCGACTCCCTCGGGAAGCCGAGGGGTGACCGCGAGGTTTTCAAGGCCGGGCACATCGATGACAACATCAAGGTCGACCATCCCTCCCGGATGACCCGCCCCCTGGAAGACTGCTCTCGCCGCGTTCGCATTGGCTTCGAAGATAGCGGCATCGATCTCCCGAACCTTGCGGTCGAGACGATGCCCCAGCAGATCGAGGGCCGAGCGATCCATGCCCTTGCGTGCATCATCGATCAGCCGTGCCGCATGACCGAGCGACTTGCTGATTGCCTTGCGATCGGGGAACGCCGCCATCGCAGCGTCGATGTGCTCCTGTGCTTCCCGCAGAGCAGCGCCCGCGGCCCCTGTCAGGCCTGATGCGCCGGCAAGATCGCGAAGGTTCGCAGGCAGGTGATCGCGAAGGTCGCGCTCAGGGTCCGGTGAACCACCGGCTCGGAGCTTCAGATGAAGGCTCCACTGATCGACCGGATCGTCCCGCCATACGCCCATCCCCTGCGAGGCGTGCGCCGCGCGGGACCACTCGCCGAGTTGCCGATAGGCCAGACCGGTGACCGGATCGCGGGCGACATTCTGGATGCTGAGCGTTGCGGCCGGCGGCGGCACCTCGTCGTCGTAGGCATAGCCCGCTCCCGACCATGCCGGGAGATAGAACTTGGGAACCTGCCAGGGTGCGAGTCCCGATGCCGCATGTTCCGGAAAAGCGGAAGGATCCACCGCCAGCGCCAATGCGGATTCAGCGGCACGGGTCATCGCGCGATGGTGGCCGTGCTGTCCTGGCACGTCGAGGAACGTTGGTATCACGATGTCGGGCCGGTACTGGCGATAGGCCCGAACGAGCCGTTCGACGAGCCGCTCCTCGCCCCATCGCCGAAGGGTGTCGTCGCCATTCTTGGAGAACCCGAAATCGTGAACCGGGTCTTCGGGTCCATGACCGAGCCATGCCACGTCCGCATCGATGCGGCGGGCCGCTTCCTCCATCTCGGCGGTCCTGAGCACGCCGAGCGCGCCACCCCGCTCCGGCCCGAGGGCGTTTTGGCCACCCTCGCCGCGGGTCGAACAGGCGACCACGATCCGCATGCCATAGGCAAAGCGCAAGGCTGCCAGCATGCCATTCGCCTCGTCGTCCGGATGCGCTCCCGTATTCATCACCGTCAGCACGGACGGAAGCCGGCTCAGTGCACGGTGCAGGCGGACAAGAGCCGGCTTATGAACGGCGCGCGCGAGACGGCTATGGTCATCCAGCAAGAGCGATCTCCTCATTCGGTTGTTCACGTCGGGCCGCATGGGCGGTATCGAGCCGCGGAGTCATCGTTTCCAGGAGCGGCAAGGCGGCGGCACCGAGCGCCGCCGTAAGGCGGCCGGTCCGCCCGTGGATCAGGCGTGCCTCGCTCCGGTTCCTGCGGCGCGCGACCGACAGGGGAAGCGGCTGCATCGCCTGCACGAGATCCTCCAGCAGACCGGGCGGAAGAACACCGCCCAGGACGATAGCCTCGGGATCGAACAGGTTTTCGAGCATTGCGACCTGGGGCGCCAGATAACCCGCGGCCTCCTCGATCCACGACAGGACGATGGGGTGCCGCTCGCGGTGAAGGCGTTCCAGATCCGTGTATTCGATCCCGTCGATCCCAACCGTGGCCAATCGCTGCGCGAGGGAATGGAAAGAGGCATAAGCCTCGAGGCAGCCATGCTGCCCGCACGAGCAGAGGCGCCCTCCTTTCTCCACCGGCACATGTCCGATCTCGCCTGCATTGCCGTTCGCTCCACGAAACGGACGGCCGTCGATCATGATGCCGAGACCGAGCCCCTGCCCGAAATAGATCAGGCAGAAGTTCTTCAGATCCCTGGCCGCGCCATGCAGGCGTTCGCCGACGGCAGCGGCGGTGGCATCGTTCTCCAGCGTGATGGGCACACTCAGCATGTCGCCGATGCTTGCGATCGCGTCGAAATCCAGCCATCCGGACAATGTCGTCGGCCCAACGGATGTCATGCCCTCGACGTTGAATGGACCAGGCATCACGACTCCGACCCCAAGGAGCTGGGGCACGGGGGACAGCAGTTGCGCCTGCGCCGCCGCAATCTCGGCCTTGATGACGGGAAGCACCGTCTCGGGATCGTTCCGCGGGATCGAGACAATCCGTTGGGCACGAACGCGGCCGCCGATATCGACCAGAAGCGTTGAGATGTGGTCGGCTGCGATCTCGATCCCGGCTGTCATTCCGCCATCCGGATTGACGGCGAATTGGATCGGCGGCAATCCCCGCCCTGCCCTGAGCCGGCCGGTCCTGATCAGCAGCCCGTCGGCGACGAGATCCTCGACGATGTTCGAGACGGCTTGGGTGCTCAGATGCGCATGACGGGATATCTCCATCCGCCCGACCGGGCCGAACTGGCGCACGACATCCAGCACCACGCGTCGATTGTGCGAGCGGTTCCGCTCCGGATTGCTTCCGATCGTCGATGGCTTTCCGACTTTGGCTTTTCTCGGCATTCCCACCACTCCGTGCATCGGACGATGAACCGGGGCAATGAATAACTCAAGTGAATTATCTTATTGACAGGGTCATAACTCTCATGGAGCCTTAAGCCCGGAACGGTCCTTCCGAAGGCCGCCACCAGAGAAATGTCGGCGCCCTGCGCCAACAAAAAATGGAGAGGGATATGCGTTTTCGTCACTTGTTCGCGAGCGTCGCCTTAAGCGTCGTCACCCTGGCCGCCACCGGCGCGAAGGCCGTCGAGATCGAATACTGGCAGTATGTCTTCGACACGCGGGTCAAGGCGATGACCCAGCTGATCGCGAAGTTCCAGGAATCCAATCCCGACATCAAGGTCAAGCAGACCACCTTCCCCTACGCCGATTACCAGACGAAGGTCGCCGCCGCGATCCTTGCCGGTCAAGGGCCGGACGTGGTGCAGCTCTTCTACGGCTGGACCGACAATTTCATCTCCGGCAAGATGATCCGCCCGCTGCGGGCAGAGGCCTTCCCGTCTGCGGATATCGAGCGCGATTTCTTCCCGATCGTGAACGCCATGAAGCGTGGCAACGATTATTACGGACTGCCGACTGCGGTGCGTTCTCTTGCCCTCTTCTACAACAAGAAGGCCTTCAAGGACGCGGGTCTCGACCCCAACAACCCGCCCAAGACGCTTGAGGAGCTCGTCGCCGCGGCCGAGAAAACCACCAAGCGCGACGGCAGCGGCAATATCGTCTCCGCTGGCATGACGCTCGACATGGGTGGGCAGGATCACCAATGGTGGCGCGAAGTCCTGATCCGCCAATTCGGCGGGGTTCCCTACACGGACAACGATACCAAGGTCGTCTACAACGACGAGGCGGGCCTGAAGGCGCTCACCTTCTACACGGACCTACAGAAGAAGCATAAGGTCGGCCAGACTGGGTTTATGGACGAAGGACAGGCCGCCTTCCGCGCGGGCCTCGCAGCCATGACCATCGACGGCACGTTCCGCCTTGGTTCCTTCGCTACGATCAAGAGCTTCGAATGGGGAGTGACCGAACTTCCCGCCAACGCACAGGGCGTGCGCAGCAACTATGCCAGCTATTTCGCCAACGCGATCACGACCAAGGCGGAGGGCGAAAAGCTTGCGGCAGCCGAGAAGTTCCTGACTTACGTCTCCTCGCCCGAAGCCATGAAGATCTGGATGGACGTCGTCGGTGAGTTGCCGGCCCGGCGGACTGCGGCTCTCACGCCTGAGAACATCGCGCATCCCGTCTATGGTCCGTTCCTTAAGGGCCTGGAATACGCCCACACGACCCTGTTCAAGGATGAGGCTGCTCAGCGGCAGACCGCCATCGACATGGCAAACCGCGTCCTGATCGGTGGCGAAGAACCGAAGGCCTCGCTCGCCAAGGCTGCCGAAGCCGAGCAGGCGATCCTCGATCGCGCCAAGCGTTGATAAGTCGAGCCTGCGGGGAACAAGTTCATGTCCGTTGTCGCACATCGAGAGGCCGCCGCCGGCGGCCTCTGGTCGAGGATGAGCCTTGGCCAGAAACAGCTGATATGGGCGTGGGGCTTCCTCGCGATTCCCCTTCTCTTTTACGTCGTCATCCGCTTCTGGCCGACATTCCAGGCCTTCTACCTGTCCGTGACGGACTGGAGCATCACGCGGCCCGCCGCCTTCGTGGGCCTGGAGAACTACAAGAGGCTCTTCGCGGACCCGCTCTTCTGGCAGGTGTTCCGCAACACCTTCCTCTACCTGGTCCTCGGCACGCCGATCAGCCTGCTGATCTCGTTCGTCGTCGCGTATTACCTCGACCGCGTGCGGTTCATGCATTCGTTCATTCGTGCCTTGTACTTCCTGCCGTTTCTCACGACGGCGGCCGCGATGGCATGGGTCTGGCGCTGGTTCTATCAGCCCGTCCCCATCGGGGTGATCAATGACATCCTCACAGGCTTCGGCATCCCGCAGCAACCTTTTCTCCGCTCCACCACTCAAGCGCTGCCGGCGGTTCTCGCACCGGCCATCTGGGCGGGTCTCGGGTTCCAAATCATCATCTTTCTCGCCGGATTGCGGGCCATTCCGACGACCTATTACGAAGCCGCGCGGATTGACGGTCTGTCGGAAGGGGCGATCCTGCGGAAGATCACGATTCCCCTGCTCAAGCCGACTCTCGTCTTTCTCGTCGTGTTCTCGTCCATCGGCTTCCTGCGCATCTTCGATCAGGTCTACAACATCAATACGAACGATCCCGGCGGTCCGCTGAATTCGACCAAGCCGCTCGTGCTGATGATCTATCAGACGGCCTTCAGCTCTTACGAGATGGGATACGCTGCCGCCCAGACGGTTGCGCTGTTCCTGATCCTGCTCGCGATCTCCCTCGTCCAACTGCGCATCATGAGAGACCGCTGATGACCCACGCTGCATCATCCCACAGGTCTCTGCCCATGTCGCGGATCAGGCCCGGCAGGATTGTCGCCTGGACGCTCCTGTTCATCGGCGGCGTCATCATGGTGACGCCCCTCCTCTTCATGCTATCCACGTCCCTCAAGGATGCCTCGCAGGTCTACGACCTTCGCGTGATCCCGGCAGCGCCGACCCTCGACAATTATATCGAGATCCTTGGTGACGGACGCTTCACGCGCTGGTTCATCAACTCGATGATCGTGGCGGTGATCGTCACTCTCTCGAACGTGTTCTTCGACAGTTTGGTCGGTTACACGCTGGCCAAATTCCGGTTCCGCGGCCGGTACATCGTTTTCATCGCCATTCTGTCCACACTGATGATCCCGACCGAGATGCTGGTGCTGCCCTGGTATCTCATGGCGAGCCAATTCGGATGGCTGGACAGCTACTGGGGCATCATGTTTCCGGGCATGATGACGGCCTTCGGGACCTTTCTGATGAAGCAGTTCTTCGAAGGGGTGCCGGATGACTTCCTGGAAGCGGCAAGGATCGACGGTCTGAACGAGTTCACCATCTGGTGGAAGATCGCCATGCCGCTTGTGACTCCCGCCCTGTCGGCTCTCGCGATCTTCACATTTCTCGGCAACTGGACGGCCTTCTTCTGGCCGCTCATCGTAACGACGAGCGCAGAACTCTATACGTTGCCGGTCGGGCTCTCCAGCTTCGCAGTGGAGCAGTCCATCCAGTGGGAAAAGATCATGACGGGCGCAAGCATCGCCACCCTTCCCACACTCATCATCTTCCTGTTCCTCCAACGCTACATTGTCCGAGGCGTGATGCTGGCCGGATTGAAAGGCTGAAGCCGATGACTGCAGGCACCTTCAACGACACATCCACCTTCCCGGATCCGGTCTACAAGGAGACCGTGCTGCGTCCCCTGTTCGACGGAGCCAAGGATCATCATGTCGAGGGCTTTCGCCTCATCGACCGCGCGCATCTCGTCATGCTCCACGAGACCGGAATCCTGACCATCAAGCAGGCCCGTCCGATTGCCCAGGCTCTCGAAGCTATCGACCGCGATGTCGATGTCGGCGCCCTGACCTATACCGGCGAGGTCGAGGACTTCTTCTTCCTCATCGAGAAGCAGCTTCGCGCCCGCCTCGGGCCAGACCTCGCCGGGCGGCTGCATACGGCGCGCTCCCGCAACGATATCGACCACACTCTGTTCAAGCTCGGCCTCAAGCACCGCATAGACCCGTTGCTGGAGCGCCTGGTCCGGCTGGCCGAAACCCTCGCCTCGGTAGCGGAACGGGAAAGCAGGACCCTGATCGTCGCCTACACCCATGGGCAGCCCGCTCAGCCGACCGTCCTCGGCCATTATCTGTCCGCCGTGCTCGAGACCCTGCTGCGCGACATTGCCCGCGTGGAAGCAGCTCGTGACATCGTAGACCGGAGCCCGATGGGAGCGGCCGCCATCACCACGAGCGGCTTTCCCATTGATCGCGATCTGATGGCACACTTGCTCGGCTTCAGCCGCCCCCTCCAGAACTCATACGGTTGCATCGCATCCGTCGATTACATCACGTCGACCTATTCGGCCATCGAGCTGGTCTTCCTGCATCTCGGCCGCTTCATTCAGGATCTGCAGTTCTGGACGAGTTTCGAGGTCGGACAGATCTATGTTCCCAATGCTTTCGTGCAGATCAGCTCGATCATGCCGCAGAAGCGCAATCCCGTTCCGATCGAGCATATGCGGCATCTGTCCTCCCAGACCGTCGGTCGGGCGCAGGCGATGCTCACGATCATGCACAACACCCCCTTCACCGACATGAACGACAGCGAAGGCGAAAGCCAGGGCTTCGGCTATGGCGCCTTCGAGAGTGGTGGACGTGTCCTCGATCTGCTCGCCGCGCTGGTTCCCGCGCTGAAAGTCGATGCCGATAGGGTTCGCCAGAACATCCGCCGCAGCTGCATCACCGTGACGGAGCTCGCCGACAGCCTCGTTCGCCTGGAAGGACTGTCGTTCCGCGAAGCGCACGAGATCGCGGCAGATGTCGCACGCTCCGTCGTCGCCATCGGCGGCGACATCGCCAGCGATGGGTACGACGCCTTTCAGGCCGCCTTCAATCGCTGGGCGGGTCGCGGAACGAGCGTCACTCCGACCCAATTCGCCGAGATCGTTTCGGCAGAAAACTTCGTCGCCGTCCGCGACCGGCTCGGTGGCCCGGCGCCAGAGGCACTTTCCCAGGCGATTGCCGGCTACAATCAGGAAATCGCTAGCTTCCGCACCCGGATGCAGAGCGCGAAGAGCCGCGCCGAGACATCCGCCCAGGACCTTCGGTCCCGTTTCAACGCCCTTCTCGGAGCCCGCTAATGGCGACTATCGAAATCGATCGCCTCGTCAAGAAGTACGGGCAAACGGCGGTCGTCCATGGCATCGACCTCGCGATCCACGACGGCGAGTTCGTCGTGCTGGTCGGGCCGTCTGGATGCGGCAAGTCCACGACCCTGCGGATGATCGCCGGCCTCGAGGAGATCAGCGGCGGCCAGATTCGAATCGACGGACGCGTCGTCAACGACCTTCAGCCCAAGGACCGGAACATCGCCATGGTGTTCCAGAACTACGCCATCTATCCGCACGTGACCGTTGCCGACAACATCGCCTTCGGCCTCTACCGGTCGAAACTCTCCAAGAGCGAAAAGCGCGCGCGGGTGGAGCAGGTTGCGCAGACCCTTGGCCTGTCGCATCTCCTGGAGCGCCGTCCGTCGGCTTTGTCGGGCGGTCAGCGCCAGCGTGTTGCCATTGGGCGCGCGATGGTCCGCGATCCTGCGGCGTTCCTGTTCGATGAGCCTCTTTCCAATCTCGATGCCCAATTGCGCACCCAGATGCGCATCGAGATCAAGCGGCTTCATCACCGGCTCGGCACCACGTCCGTGTTCGTGACCCACGATCAGGTCGAAGCCATGACCATGGCCGACAGGATCGTCGTGATGCGCGACGGCAGGATCCTGCAGGTCGGCTCCCCGCTGGAACTCTATGAGAAGCCCGTCGACGTCTTCACTGCACGCTTCATCGGCAGCCCGACGATGAATCTGCTCCCGGCATCATTGAAGCAAGGAGAGGCCGATCTGTCGGTGGGCGGCTCCATCAAGGTTCCGTCCCTGTCGGCATCGTCGTCCGAGGTTCTGGTCGGCGTTCGCCCACAGGACCTCGCCCCAGGAGTGCCCGGAGTGCCGGGCCTGTCCGTGTCCGGCACGGTCGTCGTCGTGGAAACCCTAGGTTCCGAGACCCTCGTTCACATCGAGAGCGGCGATCAGACCGTCATCGGCTCAGCGCCGGGGCGGCAGATCCCGAAGATCGGCGAGCAGCTGACCCTGCATGCTCCGGTGGAGAGGCTTTATTACTTCGACAAGGCGACAGAGAAGGCACTGGCTTCCCAATGACCGAGAAGTCCTCTGAGCGGAACAAGGTTCTGTGCCTTGGGCGGATCTATTGCGACATCATCTTCACGGGCCTGCCTGACATGCCGGTGCTTGGTCGCGAGCGCTTTGCTGAAGCCGTGACGATCGCCGCGGGTGGCGGCGCCTATATCACGGCGGCTCATCTTGCATCCCTCGGCCGACCGTCGGCTCTGCTCGCACGTCTGGGAACGGACCCGCTCTCGCAAAGCCTCAATCCGGAGCTTGAAGGAAGCGGGATCGACCTGGCCTTCGTCGAGCGATCCCACGACGCCGGTCCCCAGCCGACCGTTGCCTTGGTGAAAGACGGAGAGCGAGCCTTCGTATCCCGGCGTGCCGGCACCTCCCGGCCGGCGTCCCTGGAAGAGGCGCTCTCGGCGCCCGACATCGCTCACCTGCACATTGCGGAATTCGCCACTCTCAAGGACAATCCCGACGTAATCGTCATGGCGAAGGATTGCGGCCTGACGGTCTCGCTCGATCCGAGTTGGGACGATCAGCTGATCCGTCAGGATGCAGGGTTCTTTGAGACATGCGAAGGAGTCGATGTCTTCCTCCCCAATGTCGAGGAGGGAGAGGCGCTGACCGGTGAAAAATCAGCCGAGGCCATCCTGCGTCATCTGCAGGAGCATTTTCCGCTGGTCGTCTTGAAACGTGGCGAACACGGCGCCATGGCATCCCGTGGGACGGCACGTGTCTCGGCAGAGGCACTTCCCGCTAACGTGGTCGACACCACCGGAGCGGGCGATGCTTTCAACGCAGGTTTCCTGCATTCTTGGCTCGGCACGTCCGATATCGAGAGAAGCCTGGCAGACGGGATCAAGGCGGGTGCTCTCTCCGTCCAGTCGGCCGGAGGAGCCCCGCCGCGACTGTTGTAAGAGTCATACTTTAGGGGCCCCTCGCGACTGACTGCTTTGGGTCAAACCTTCACACTAGGCCGTTCAACGAATTTCAGCTCTCGCGCGCCGAAGCGGACCACGCCCTTTGGTCCGGGGAGTGCCAGGAGCGTCATTCCTGTCGGATGAACACAGGGCAGATTCCCATCAGCCAGCGCGCTCGTTCGGAGGAGCAGACCAGACGCTCAGCGGCATCACACCAATTGCTTATGCCGGCCGACGTGAGAGATCAGCTCAACCGACCTGCGATGGCATAGCTGACGAGTTGATCGATCACCTAGCAGACACCGGATCCGGCGAACTAAGCATCCTGCCGGCCAAGCTTCTTTGCCTGGACCCTGGCGGAAGGCTGAAACGTTAGCTGGGACGGCAGCGCCGTTGAGGATGATGCGGCTGAGGGCGATCGTCCGCCTGCGAGCTGCTTGGCTCCAACGCTGCTCGGTAAAGCCTGCCCCTCCTCCGCGGCAAGAAAGCCGCCGCGTCGTCCAGCGCGACGGTGCATTCATGAACTCCGAATATAGGCGCATGCGGATTTCAACATCTAATCGACCGAGCCCGCTCGGATTAGATCAGTGCCTGTCCACCCCGCCAGCCGTCCCACGACGGCCCAGTTGCCATCATCGAAGGAGAAGGACGATGGAGATCAAGCGAAGCGGTTCACAGCCCTCCGGCAAAGGGCCGGCGGAATGGTTCACCGGCACCGTGCGAATCGACCCGCTGTTCAGCCCGCCCGATCCGGCCCGGGTTGCGGGCGCCCATGTCACCTTCGAGCCCGGGGCCCGCACGGCCTGGCACACGCACCCGCTAGGCCAGACCCTGATCGTCATGTCGGGCCTCGGCTGGGTGCAGCGCGAGGGTGGACCCATTGAGGAGATCCGGCCGGGCGACGTGGTCTGGTTCGAGCCTGGCGAAAAGCACTGGCACGGCGCCACCGCAACCACGGCCATGAGCCATATCGCGATCCAGGAGAAGTTCAACGGCTCGCCCGTCGACTGGATGGAGCACGTCACCGACGAGCAGTACCAGGGCCAATGATCGGCTGATTATCCCTTCAAGGACATCACAATGCAGAAGCGCAAACTCGGCAGCAGCGACTTGGAAGTCTCGGCCATTGGCCTCGGCTGCATGGGACTGAGCTATGGCTACGGCCCGGCCACCGATATGCAGGACGCGATCACGCTGATCCGAACGGCCTTTGAGCGCGGCGTCACCTTCTTCGACACCGCAGAGGCCTATGGTCCGTACAAGAACGAGGAACTACTGGGCGAGGCGCTCGCTCCGTTCCGCGATCAGGTGGCGATCGCCACCAAGTTCGGCTTCGAATTCGATGCTAATGGCGGGCAGAGCGGCATGAACAGCCGCCCCGAGCACGTCAGGGAGGTCGCCGAGGCGGCGCTGAAGCGGCTCAAGACCGATGTCATCGATCTCTTCTACCAGCATCGGGTCGACCCGAATGTGCCGATCGAGGATGTCGCTGGCACAGTGAAGGACCTAATCCAAGACGGCAAGGTCAAGCATTTCGGACTGTCCGAGGCCGGCGTCCAGACGATCCGGCGCGCTCATGCGGTGCAGCCGGTCACCGCCCTTCAGAGCGAGTATTCCCTATGGTGGCGAGAGCCCGAGCAGGAAATCCTGCCGACGCTGGAGGAACTCGGGATCGGCTTCGTCCCCTTCAGCCCCCTTGGTAAAGGATTTCTTACGGGCAGATCGACGAGACCACGACGTTCGACAGCAAGGACTTTCGCAATGTCGTCCCGCGGTTCTCGCCGGAGGCCCGCAAGGCAAACCACGCTCTCGTCGATCTGCTTGGTCAGATCGCGGCCCGCAAGCAGGCGACCCCGGCGCAGATCGCGCTCGCCTGGCTGCTGGCGCAGAAGCCTTGGATCGTACCGATCCCCGGCACCACGAAGCTACATCGCTTGGAGGAGAACATCGGAGCGGCTGCCGTCGAGCTGAAGCTCGACGATCTGCACCATATCAAAGACGCCGTCTCGAAGATCACAGTGCAAGGGGATCGGTATCCTGCGCACCTTCAGGCAAGAGTCGATCGCTGAGCAGGAGGCACTGCATGCAAGATCAGCCGTTCGGTATCAGCGCGACGTTAGCGTGATGTCGGCTTCAGTGCCGGACGGCATGAGTGCCCTGCACAATGCCCATTCAACAAGAGAAAACACCATGGCCAGCTTTTGCTACAATACCTTCGGCTATACCAGAAGCCGAAGTCGCGATACTGTTGGCCCCAGGCTGGCGTTCGGCGGCAAAGCCCGACACTTCGGCGATGTCGACCTATGGATTGCGATTGGCTGAATGGAGCCGACCCAGCACGTCCCGCGAAATCGATAGATTGAGTCGATGACCGCCCGCGGGTCAGATATACAACGCGAGTGCCTCGACGTGCATCAGGATGGTGGCGATCAGGCCGGTCGGCCCGGCTCCGCGGGGGCTATCGATGGGGCCAAGCCGAGCGCCACGCGACGTGAGACTGCGAGACCGCGTGGACGTCACCGACCATGATGCATGGCGGGCGCGGCGAAGGCCCGGGCTTGCCAATCGAGCCCTGTGACGGCAATCTCAGCTCAGCAAGACGTTCAGCGGGTGTATGCCGGAGTATTTTCTCGTCGGGCAACAGGACATGGGAAACTGCCAAATCATGAGCATGGACAGTGGGAATACCGATGCTGCCGAGATCGACGAGACAGCTTTGCTCGGGCGTCGGGCGGGGCTTCTCAGCCGCCGGTCGTTTCTGATCGGCTCGGCCGCCGGTGTCGGCGCGCTGGGGCTGGCCGGTTGCGCGACATCCGATGGCATGAGCTTCGCCGAGGCGGCGAAGGTCTACGGGCCGGTGCCCGATGAGAAATTCCCGATCCCGGCGGTCGATGTCAGCAAGGTCGATCCGAAATACTATCGCCGGACAGTTCGCTACGACACCAAAGAGGCGCCCGGTACGATCATCGTCGACCCCGGCAATTACTACGTTTACCGCATCGAGGACAACGGATCCGCCACCCGCTATGGCGCCAATGTCGGCCGCGACGGGTTCCGGTGGAGCGGTGACGCCTATGTCGGGCGCAAGAGCGAATGGGCGACCTGGACCCCGCCCAGGGAGATGATCCGGCGCCAGCCCGAGGCGGCAAAATGGGCCCGCGGCATGCCGGGTGGCCTCGACAACCCGCTCGGCGCCCGCACGCTTCATCTCTATCAGAACGGCGCTTACACACTCTACACGATCTACGCCAGCCTCGACGCCGAATCGATCGGCTCCGGCATCACAAGCGGCTGCGTCGGCCTCCTCACCCAGGACATGATGCATCTGTACTCACGCACGCCGGTCAAGACGAAGGTGGTCGTCCTGCCGGCATAGCAACGATGCCAGCCCACGCCGGGGCGCTGCCGCTGCCGCCGGGAAAATCCAACAGCCTCACATCAGGGTATTCCAGCAGCCTTTGCATCATCTGCTGGAACAGCACGGCGGCAGGACGGCGGTCGCGAGCGAGAGTCCGATGAGCAGGAGTTGCGCCTGTTTGCACTGTCTCCAGAGCTGCCGATAGAACTAGGACAATGGATAGCCTCCGCGCTCACCGGAGCGGAGGGGCGTAGAGAATGCCCCCCATGCTCCAGAGCTGGTTGAGGCCGCGCGGGATGCCGAGGCGCGAATTAACCCCGACATTCCGTTCGTAGATCTCGGCGTAGTTCCCTCGAGCCTGGACCGCGCGGACCGCCCAGTCGTCATTGAGCCCGAGAAGTTTGCCCAGGCCACCCTCAGCGCCGGCGAAGCGGCGCACGTCCGGCTTGGGGGAGCCTGCCGCCTCGCCCGCGTTTCCTGCCCTGATCCCGAGCTCCTCGGCGTTGACGCGGGCAGACGACTTCGCCTGGTTCAACCATTTCACGATGTTGAACCAGGCGAAGTCGTCTGCCCGCGTCACCGGCCCCAGCGGTTCTTTCGATATGACGTCCGGCAGGACGACGGCATCGGCTGGCCGCGCGAGCTTGAGGCGCTCGGCATAGAGTGCGGATTGGTCCCTTGTCAGGACGTTGCATTGGCCCGACTGGAAGGACTCGAGGGCAGCAGCGGCAGTCGGGAACGCGCGCTCCTCAAACGTCATTGAGTTGGCTGCGAAGAAGTCGGCGACGTTGAGTTGGCTCGTCGTTCCTGCCTCGACGCAGATCTTTGCCCGGTCGAGTTCGAGGGCCGACGTGACGTTGAGGTCCCCCATGACCATGAAGCCCTGGCCATCGTGGTAAGTCACGCCCGCGAAGGCGAGGCCGAGGCCGGCCTCCCGTTCCAGGGTCCAGGTGGAATTCCGGGACAGGAGATCGATGCGGCCCGCGCGCAGCGCCTCGAACCGCTCGCCGGCCGACAGGGGTACGAACGTCACCTTCGCGGGATCGTCGAGCACCGCGGCCGCCAGCGCGCGGCAGAAATCTACGTCGAAGCCCGACCACTCTCCCTGGCCGTTCCTCTCGGAGAAGCCGTAGAGGCCTTCGCTGACGCCGCATTGCACGGTCCCCCGCTGCTTTACCGTCTCGAGCATTCCGGCCCCGGCGGGCGCGGCGGTGGCGAGCAGCAGAGCGACGGTCATGCCTGCGGCGGGAGAGGGTGCGCAGGCTCTGGCAATGGTCCACATGATGAGTGATCTCTGTAAATGCTGGGCGGATTGAGGAACCTGAATGGGTCAGAGGGTGGCGCCGTGGCGCACTACCACCTTCGTGCCGAGCGGCACGCGGGCGTAGAGGTCGATGATGTCGCCGTTGGCCAGGCGGAAGCAGCCGGACGAGATCGACTGACCGATCGTCTCCGGCTGGTTGGTGCCGTGGATGCGGAAGACCGTCGAGCCGAGATAGAGGGCGCGGGCCCCCATGGGATTGCCCGTTCCTCCTGCCATGAAGCGCGGCAGATACGGTTGCCGGGCGAGCATCTCGGGCGGTGGCCGCCAGTCCGGCCACTCGGCCTTGCGGTTGATCCGCACGAGCCCGGACCACTGGAAACCCTCGCGGCCGACGCCGATGCCGTAGCGCAAGGCCCGGTTGTTGCCCTGGACGAGATAGACAAACCGTTCCGAGGTGTGGACGACGAGTGTCCCGGGAGGCTCGCTGGACCGGAAGAACACGACCTGGCGCGCATAGGGCCCGTCGCGGATCACGGCCTCTTCCGTCGAGATGCGTCCGGGCTCGTCGGCGATGTCGAGGGTCTCCTGCCCGGCAGCCGGCAAGCGCGCCTGGGCCGTTGCGGGCATGGGAAGGAAGACCATCAGGCAGAGGATGACTAAGGCGACCACCGCCGTCGGCAGCCTTGCCGCCTCCAACCCTGCCGATCGTGCTGTTGCTGTCATGACGTTCTCCGGGATCGTTGGGTGATTTCGACCGTCAGGCGCGGCAGCGCACGTACACGAAGGTGCCGTAGCGCCGGTTCGCGTCCGGATCGACGAAGCGCATGGTCATCAGGCTGTCGGTTGAGGAGAGTATCTCGCGGTCCTGCGGATGGCCCGGGGGCGCCTCGAAGCCGAGATACGTTCGGCCCGCGGCATCGCCCTTGAGCCGCAGTTCGTAGCGCTTTGGGTCATCGGCGACATGCATCATCACCCCGTCCGTCGGTCCCTTCGAGATCGCGTAGGCCTGGCTGCACTGGGCTCGGGCCTCGCTCTCGGTGCGTCTTCGGTCTTTCTCGTCGTGGAAGGACGCCACGCCCCACCGTCCGATCAGGCGCTCCCGTTCGAAGGCGGCAGGGACGATCGGACCGCTGCCCGCAGCCGGGGTCTCGCTCGTCGACACGCATCCGCCAACGGCAAGCGCCATGACCGCACCCGACAGGGCATATCGACTCCGCATGACGTTGCTCCCCGCAAAGATTCCCGCGTCCCCTTCGCGGGCGGAGAAACTATGGCGTGGCTGCAGCATCGGGGCCATTGGGGAAAACCCCGAACACTGCGAGGATTTACCCTGAGCGGTGCTCGGCCTGCGCCGAAAATTGGGCTTCGGTGAGGGTGCTGCGGCAGCGGATTGCGGCATGCCCGCGGTCTGGAACGGAGCCCGTGACCATCGGCCTTTTTCGCGGCAAGCCGGGGATTTCCAGATGCCGTCCCGGGACATGACCCGATACCCAATGCCGTTCCGATGGAGGAGTATGGTGAGGGGCGGACCTTTCGACAGGGAGGGTCGACATGCGATGGCCCGACTTCCACGACAGGCTCACGAGCCTGGTTTCTGTGCCGGCCTGCGGGCTGCGCTGGCTAGCGAACGCGAACTGATGCGGCAGCCAGGTCGGCGCCATTGCATCCACTGACGGTGACCGGACGCGCGGGAGAGCCTCGCCTCTGGGATGCGACGGTCTCCCGCTTCAAGACGAACGGCCGGGTTTTCCCGTTCTCTATTCAGGGAAGATCTCGCTGGCCCTCCGCTCGGCTATGCCCCTCACTCGCTGACGCGCATGCGTCGCCGCATGAGAGAGGGTTCCCCACATGCCTTCGCCACGCCTCATCCGCCTCTGGCCGTGGGCTATCGGACTTTGGGTCCTGGGCGCAGGCGTGGCCGGGTGCGCCAGCCCGAGGGGCACCCTTCTGCCGGTGCCCGACACGGTCCCCGGCGCGAGCAAGGTCGACATGCTGGTCGCCACGACGCGCCTGCGCGCGACGGACCCGCAGGAGTTCTTCTCGGGCGGTCGTGGGCCTGAGCTGTCCTTTGCCGAATTCACGGTCTCGATCCCGCCCGCAGCCAACCGCAAGGAAGGCGAGGTGCAGTGGCCGCAGAGCGTCCCCGGCAATCCCGCGACCGATTTCGTGACCCTCAAGGCCGACGTGATCGACCGCAAGCAGGCCACCGCCTGGTTCCACCGCACCGTCCGGAGCGTGCCGCAGCGGCGCGTGCTCGTGTTCATTCACGGCTTCAACAACCGCTTCGACGATGCGGTCTTCCGCTTCGCACAGATCGTGCACGATGCCGGCACGCCCGTGGTGCCGGTGCTGTTCACCTGGCCCTCGCGCGGCAGCGTGCTGGCCTACGGCTACGACCGCGAGAGCAACACCTATTCCCGCAACGCGCTCGAGAGCACGCTCCGGACCCTGGCCAGTGATCCGGCGGTCGGGGAGATCTCGATCCTCGCGCACTCGATGGGCAACTGGGTCACCCTGGAAGCGCTTCGTCAGATGGCGATCAGGGACGGACGCGTCGCTCCCAAGATCCGCAACGTGCTCCTCGCCGCCCCCGACGTGGACGTCGATCTGTTCCGCGAAGCCGTCCTGGACATGGGCCAATCCCGTCCGAGCTTCACGCTCTTCGTCTCCCAGGACGATCGGGCGCTGGCGATCTCACGGCGGATCTGGGGCGACGGGGCACGCCTCGGTGCCATCGATCCCGAGCGGGAGCCCTACCGCACGGACCTGGAGCGGGCGGGCATCACGGTGCTCAACCCCTCCGGCCTCCGCACGGGCGATCCCCTCACCCACAGCAGGTTTGCCCGCAGTCCCGAGGTGGTGCGCATCATCGGCCGCGAACTGGCCGAAGGTCAGACCCTGACGGATTCCCGCGTCGGCGTCGGCGACCGGATCATTCAGGTCACGACCGGAGCGGCGTCCGCAGTGGGCACCGCGGCGGGGCTGGCAGTCTCCGCTCCCGCTGGCAGTCTCCGCTCCCGTCGCGATCATCGATCCCCGGACGCGCGAGAATCTCGGGACCTACGCGGACGATCTCGGACGCAACCTGTCTGGTGCCGTTTCCCGATAAAGCAATGCATGCTCCACGCGGCCCCTCTGGCGCTGCCAGTTGCGTCGCTCACGGTCGTCGGGTCTGTCCGCCGTCGGCAGGCGAAGGCAGCCAGGCAAAGGACAGTCACCCCACGCCATGAGGTCGATGCTCAGAAGAAAGGCAAGGCTCCAGAGCGTCGCTCTCGAGAGACCCGTCAGGATGGAGAGGCCCGCCAGGGCGCCAAACAAACCCGACAGGAGCATGATCCAGCCGTGTTCCTGGCAGGAAGCACCCCAGCTGTATGCGGACGAGGCCGGACAGCAGGAGCAGCAACCCCAGCGCATAGATCAGGATCAGGGCGCCGGAACCGGGTTGGCTCAGGAGAACGACGCTGGCCGGAAGGTACAGCACGCACAGGAGCGCCTTCCAGTCGTTCTCGAACTCCAGGTCGAGCCTCCGGTTGGTCTCACGGCAGGCCAGCACGGCCGCGCAGGCATGGGCGACATGATCGCGATCATCTACCGGCCATGTGTCCTAACCTCAGGACGGTTCGGAACGGGTCAAAGAGTAACAAGCAGCAAATGCAATGAAGGTCCGCTTACCACGTCACGAGCTGACCAGTGCGGTTCTTCCGAGATGTGCCATGATGTATGGTCCGGCCGTGCGTCGCAAGATGATGTTGGCGGACTGACGAACGTGAGAGCTGCATCAATGTATTCGGCCTCTGTGTGGAGCGTCAGCTCCGGGCCATCATGGGAATCCGCGCGCATCCAAGGCTGACTAGCGGAAAGACCTCTGTGGGCCATCATGGCACCCAGTCTTGTGGTTGCGCCGGGCAGACCGTTCGTCCATCTCCTTCTTCATCTCGCAGACCTCGGCAGGACAGCCCCTGATGAGATCACCGATCTCATCGTCCTCTCCTCAGGGCTGATCGTTACAGCAAGAGACTGAAGCGCTCTCATCTCACATGGCATGAGCGGCGCTCCTCGCCTGATAAGCATGCCCTCGCGCCAGCACCGCCCAGGCGATGCGAGCGAGCTTGTTGGCGAGCGCAATCACCAGCATGTTGCGGTGTAGCCTCCGGCCCGCCGCCTCGATCCAGGGCCACAGGCCGAGCTTTGCCCCATGCGGCCGGCGCACCAGAACGACGTGAGCCGCCTGGACGAACAGCGTCCGCAGGTACTTGTTGCCGTGCTTCGAGATCTTGCCCAGGATGGTGCGGTCGCCGGTCGATTCCTGCTTCGGCACCAGCCCGAGCCAGGCGCCGAAGTCCCGCCCCTGCTTGAACCCTGCACCCGTGCCGATCGCCGCCACCACGGCGGATGAGATGATCGGTCCCACGCCCGGCACGCTCATCAGGCGCTGACAGTGCTCGTCCTGGGCGGCAAGCGCTTCGATCTCGGCCGACACGGCAGCAATGCGCTCGTCGAGCTGACGCCAGTCTTCAGCCAGATCGGCAATGAGGCGAACGATGCGAGCTGAGAGGGCATCAGAGTACGAGCCCAGGATGCCCGGCAGCGCTTGACGCAAGGGCGCGAGCCCCTGGCGCACGGTGATGCCCCGCTCAAGAAGGAAGCCGCGGATCTGGTTGGTGACGCCGGTGCGCTGACTGACCAGGCGCGAGCGGACCCGGTGCAAGGCGAGCAGATCCAACTGCTCGGGCGTTTTGATCGCCACGAACGACATGGTGGGCCGTTGCACCGCCTCAGCGATGGCCTCGGCATCCCGGTAGTCGTTCTTGTGGCCCTTGAGGAAAGGCTCACATGAGGAGCATCGGATCAAGGTCGAAATGCTTCAGTTCATGTAGTTCTCCATTCCGGTTTCCGGATCACAGGTCCGAGCCCGTCCTTCAAGCACGTTTTTGCACTGCGCGCTCAAGCTCACAT
>NZ_VOSK01000979.1 GCF_009296175.1 Microvirga tunisiensis
GTCGAGCGGAAAGCCGGTGGCCTGGCGCAGGACGCAGACGATGGCGCGCTCCTCGTCCGTGGCTTTCCAGGGCAGCTTGTGCGGCCGGCTGGAATGGTCCTGGCAGTCCTGGGCTCCGCGCTTGCGCCACTTGCGGATGGTCTCGGTGCTCACGCTGAAGCGCTGGGCCAGCACGCCGGTGGGCTCTCTCGAGCGGGCGATCTCCTGGCGGACAGCGGGGGTGGTGCGGGCTTGCGGATGAAGGGAGTGCATCACGTCCTCCTGCGGTGAGAAGCTCGGCGTCGCAGGCCGTCAAAGCGCCAAGTGTACTCCTCAATGGCGTAACGCACCCGATCCCAACAACGTTCCGCCACCAAACAGTTAATACTACAGCTGTCAAGCGACACCGAGATTTACGAGATAAGGCGACATCCAGTTTTACGACGGCTCAAGCGTGAGCCCGCTGGAGAGCCTCCTCCAGATCCCGCAGGCGATAGCTGCGCCCCTTGATGTTGAGAACATGCGCTCGGTGCAGCAGGCGGTCGAGGATGGCCGTGGCCAGCACCTCGTCGCCGGCCAGCAGCTCGGTCCACTCCCGGATGCTCTTGTTC
>NZ_VOSK01000980.1 GCF_009296175.1 Microvirga tunisiensis
CCCGTGCCTGCTCGGCCAAAGCCGGATCGTACTCGACCGCGGTCACCTGGCCTGAGGAACCGACCAGTTCGGCCAGGATGGCGCTGTAGTAGCCCGTGCCGGCGCCGATATGCGCAATCGTGCTCCCTACAGCCGGATTGAGCGCGTGCATCATCCGCGCATGCAGGGAGGGGCTGCCGTTGTTCACGCCCCGCTCCTGCTTGAGGGCGAACAGCACGTCCTGGTAGGCGTAGACGGGGTCATTGGAGGGCAATGCCACGTATCCGCTCGAACCCTGCCGGACGTGCCAAGGCTCGAGGCCGAGAAAGCTCTCACGGGGAACAGCCGCGAATGCGTTCTCCAGGCGCTCGCTCATGATGCCGAGCAGCCCGACCATCTGGCGGGCGTAGCGTATTGCCTCACCGAAGAATGCTCCCGACACGGATGGTCGTTGCCTCATCTTCATGCTCCCGGCAAGCCTCAGGGCTCTGCGGGCACCGAGCCTTGATCCGATGACCCGAACACCATGGCCCATGCCGCATCCCGGCGCCAGATTTTCAGACGCCGCTGGAGTGTGCGCAGATGCCGCTCGGAGTACTGGTCAGGATA
>NZ_VOSK01000981.1 GCF_009296175.1 Microvirga tunisiensis
GAGTGCTATCATGGACTACCTGGAGCACCACAATGCCGACCCGAGACCCTTTGTCTGGACCGCCTCGGCCTCAGCTATCCTGGAAAAGGTCGCCCGTGCGAAACAAGCGTTAGAGTCACAACACTAGTGTGCAGCAGGCGACAACGGTCGCGGTTCAAGCCATTCAGGCGATCGCCAGCACGATTGGCGAGATGTCCCAGATCTCGGTATCGATTGCCGCGGCCATGGAGGAGCAGGGTGCGGCAACCTCCGAGATAGCCCGGAACGTACAGGAGGCCGCCCGTGGCACTGAGTTTGTCACTGGCAGCATCAGCGAAGTTCGCCGGGGAGCGGGCGAGACGGGCACAGCGGCCGCCCAGGTTCTCTCGTCGGCTCAGGATCTAGCCCGCCATTCCGATAGCCTGGGGCAGGAGGTGGGGCACTTCCTGTCAGGCGTAAAAGCCGCGTAGAACGGGAGGTATGCTCTAGTACTACAGCCGGGGCTTGTGCGTTGTCTTAGACACGGAGGTGTCGCGCCATGACAGACGCAAGCGAGGCCCACCGCTGGGCCGATCAGTTGGACGATCTCGTCACCCGCATTGCTCCC
>NZ_VOSK01000982.1 GCF_009296175.1 Microvirga tunisiensis
AAAGGCCTCAGCCTCGATCTCAATAGCCTGGGCCAGCAGCTTGCGAGCGCCAGTCCGCAGAATATCGGTCAGGGGATCGTCAATCGTGTCGGGCTGACGAAAGCGGACAATGTTGGTAGTCTCGTTCGTGGCGTATCGCTCTCTCGAAGAGGTTCTGGCAGGCTCGACACCCGCCTCGATACGCCGCCCTTCTCACACCGTCATCACCCAGTTTCCGCCATAGCTCACATGTCCCGGATTACGGCAGAACCAACCGGGGCTATGCTCCCCAACGTGACGAGCAACGCAGGCACTAACCACGAGACGGTCTCGCCTCACTCAGAACTGCTCTGATCCCGACACCTCAGTGCCGAGAACCGCCCAGGCCGTGGATGATTGACGCCATGGTGATCTGCCGATGCAGATCAGCGAGTCGCTGGACGAGAGGCTCCCGCGCCTGAGCATGGCGAGCGTCAAGCTGTCAATGGGCGTTGAATCTCCCGTAATTATGGGCCTTCAATTTTCCCTACCTGACGGACGAGAATGGGTCCGGTGATCAGCCGGTCGGATGATCATTTGCTTTGCCTCCTGGTGGTCGGCCCCGG
>NZ_VOSK01000983.1 GCF_009296175.1 Microvirga tunisiensis
GCCCGTCGCTTGTTCAAAGCCTTGTGCTTGCCTCGGGCTACTACTACCCGACGCTGCGAGCCGACACGTTCCTGTTCTCGCCGCCGGCTGTTCCCGTGATCGGCGACGCGATGCGCTACACCATCTCTCCTCTGGTTGCCCGGGCCATCCTGCCGGGCTTGATCAAACAAATGTTCGCGCCAGCAAAGGTGCCGGAGCGGTTCAAGAGGCAGTTCCCTAAGGAGCTGATGCTCCGGCCGTCGCAGCTGCGCGCCGCGGCTGAGGATGCAGCCCTCATGACTCCCGCAGTGATGGAGCTGCAGCCTCACTACAGCGAGCTGCGGATGCCGGTCACGATCATCACAGGCGCTGATGATCAGATTGCCGATGTCGGCCGGCAATCGCAGCGCCTGCATCGGGAACTGCCACAGAGCGAGTTCATCGCGCTCCCGGGGCTCGGCCACATGGTCCATCACCTGGCTCCCGATGCCGTCGCCAGTGCGGTAGAGCGAGCCGCACAGAAACTTGGAGAAGAGGCGCGCGCCTAGCCGCGCGTTGTTCTTTAGAAGTTTAAGCCGAGCGCCGTTCAATCCGGCAGTC
>NZ_VOSK01000984.1 GCF_009296175.1 Microvirga tunisiensis
GTTGGGAGCGCCCACTCGTTAGAACGAGGCGGACGGCCTCATCCTGAAACTCTCTCGTAAAACGGCTCTTCGGCATGGAGATCCTCCTGCTTCATGAGACGCTCTCCATTTTTTCGAAGCAAGACCAGGTTTCTGATACGCCGATCCCGTGAGGCTCTGTGACTTCAGCCCGTTAACCTGACGGTGCCGTTTGGATATCTCGACCCGAACATCACTGCATTGATTGCGCGCAAACCCGCCAACCGAACCGGCGTTACTTTTGTGGCCTATCTGCATTTTGCTGTTGCCCGGACCGGATGAGCGATTTGGCGACCGAAGCCGGATGGCACCGAAGCGGCATGGCATGGGAGACCTGCGTCCTCCTGATCTCGGATCTCCACCATGAGCTTCAAGTCCAGTGCCGCTCGCCGTCATCACATTCCGAAGCACCGGCACCAGGTGGCGAGCTGGGCCGAGTATGACGCCAGCCAGCGTCGGCGGGGAAGCCTCCCGGTCTGGTTCTCTGACGAGGCGATGACCCCCTGGCAGGCCGATCAGCCGTGCCGAACTCTGTCATCGGGCCAAGGTTGAGCGATCTCG
>NZ_VOSK01000985.1 GCF_009296175.1 Microvirga tunisiensis
ACGAGGAGCGCGCCATCGTCTGCGTCCTGCGCCAGGCCACCGGCTTTCCGCTCGACGATCTGACCTTCATCGTCACGCATTTCCTGCCGCATCTCAACCGCGATGCCGTCTACCGCATCCTCAAGGCGGAAGGCTTGGGACGATTGCCCCCGGCGCAGCAGCGCCAGCGCAAGAGCGGCACGTTCAAGGATTACGATCTCGGCTTCGTGCACATCGACATCAAGCACCTGCCCAAGCTGCAGACCGCCGACGGCGAGCGCCGCAAACGCTATTTGTATGTGGCCATCGACCGCTGCTCACGCTGGGTGCATCTGGCCGTCAAGGACGATGAGCTGGCCACCAGCGCGGTCGCCTTCCTGAAAGAGGCGGTGCGCGCCTTCCCCTTCAAGGTCACGCACGTCCTGACGGATCGAGGATCCTGCTTCACGGCGGATGCTTTCGAGGACGCCTGCCGCCAGCTGAAGCTGGAGCACCGCAAGACCAAGCCCTACACGCCGCAGACCAATGGTCTCGTGGAGCGCTTCAACGGGCGGGTGCAGCGCGAGGTGCTGGGCATCACCATCTACAGCCATCGGGA
>NZ_VOSK01000986.1 GCF_009296175.1 Microvirga tunisiensis
CGGCGACTGGAAGGTCGTTCATCATCACACGGACCTCTCTCCGGCCATGCAGGATGTCCTTCGCGACCTGAAGGCCAAGAGCTAAATCACGAGCGCGTCAGGTCTGGTATGGGGCGGCAGGGGGCAGTTCTCTGTGTCGCCTGACATAGACGGGTTGATAGCCTCTCTCGGATGTGAATCGGCACCGAAGGTTGCCCCCTGGCGAGGGAAGCGCAGTGCCTTGGTTTATCAACACAAAATGGAAAATCGGCAGGGTCACGATCGGCGCCGATGATGACCCTGCCGATGCTATGAATTCTCCTGCAAAGTCATGCCCTTCATGACAATCGGCCTAAGGGTCAGCATTCGACGCTGATGCACGCGAGTGGCAATGTCAGCACTGACCCGCCCCCATGGAGTGGTCCGGTTGGAATGTTAATGGAGTGACGGCCTTTCTGCCAGTGCGGGCGGGGGCTGCGGAGCCGCCCGCAGGGACATGGCAGGCACGAACACCTCCGGGGCCGGCGGCCTGTAGCCGAGGGAGCCGTGAGGCCTCAGGGTGTTGTAATGACGGCGCCAGCTTTCGATCACGATCTG
>NZ_VOSK01000987.1 GCF_009296175.1 Microvirga tunisiensis
ATAGGGGCTGCCATGCGGGAACGCGGCACGCGCGATGGCTGCCGTTGCGGCCGGGACATCACAGCACGGGGTCGGGCGGAGCGACATGAGGACCTCCGGGATGGTGGGGCTGCCCCCTCAAACCCAGAACGCCAATCCCTGCCTCAAGGGCTCCCGCCCATTCGCCAGCAGTATCGGGACACTGGAGAGCATCTCATGAAGCAGGAGGATCTCCATGCCGAAGACCCGTTTTACGAGAGAGCTTCAGGATGAGGCCGTCCGCCTGGTTTTGGCGAGTGGGCGCTCCCAACGCGCAATCGCTGACGATCTTGGGGTGAACCGTTCGACACTCGCGCGCTGGATGGCAGAGCACCAAGACACACGACCCGCGTCAGCCGCTCCGCCCCATGAGGACGTCATGGACGAGCTCAAGCGCCTCCGCCGCGAGAACGAGGTGCTCCGCCAAGAGACCTATGCTGGATTTTGGGTGATGGGGCCGATCAGGCGACGTTGTGTGTTGGCGTCGTTGCGATCTCGGTGCCGTCCTGGAATCTGACACCCGCGATTACTTTCGGCAACTGGTTTTCGCCCATCA
>NZ_VOSK01000988.1 GCF_009296175.1 Microvirga tunisiensis
TTTTCAACGAGGTTTTCACCCGCCGTCCTTCGCGCCCTGACTGCTCCACCGCCAGCAGCCGGTCCAGAAAGGCATGCGGGGCCATCGCCTCGGCCACAGCCTCAGTCAGAAGATGATCGAGGTGCTCAGCCGCATAGGAGCAGCCCAGTGCCAGGAGCCGCTCGCGCGTCGTGTCGATATCCAGCCTGAGCTTGCCGGGGGTCATCGCGCCACCTCCGCCAGAGCCGCATACAGGTCGATCGACCGGTGCACCACGGGAGCCTGGGCCAAGTCCTGGAGGCGGGCGCCCAGGCGTCCGAGCGGGGGCGGAGCCATCACCCGCTCCGTGCTCGGCCCGTCATAATGCGCCTGATCGATCAACAGGCGGGCCGGGGTCCCGCGCGGATGCGTGGCCACCACCTCGCAGGCCTTCAGGATCTGCACCTGTCCGGCGGTGCCGCGCACCTCGACCTGCTGCCCGATGAGCCGGAACGGAACGCTGTACTGGCGTCCCTCGAACGCCACCAGCCCGTCAAGACCGACCTGGCGGGTGGCCACCAGATCGAACGGCTCCGGCAATGTCTCGGGCACCCGG
>NZ_VOSK01000098.1 GCF_009296175.1 Microvirga tunisiensis
GTTGTGCGAAGCCGCCTGGCTGCCGAGCCGAAGCTCGCCAACCGCCGCTACAAGCCACCCGATGCAGACGCGTTGCCGCCAGCCCTCCAGGTCATCGCTCATGCCAAGGAGGTCTCGCATCCAGACACCTACCTCCCGCACGGTTCGGTTGTCTCGCTGGTTCGGGGCATGGGAGATGGCCGGGTTGCCGAAGCAGCCACGTTCGGTCGAGAAGGTTTGGTTGGCTTGTCGTTTGACGGCATCCCACTTCAGTCGTTCGGGCGCTACCTGGTGCAGATCCCCGGTGCTGCCTCGCGCATCCCGACCGCCAGGTTGAAACGGGCGAGCAATGCCCGTCCAGGCATCCAGGATATGATGATTCGCTACACCGAGACGCTGATGGTTCTGACCCTGCAATCCGCGGCGTGCAATGCGGCCCACAGTGTTGAGGCTCGTGCATGCCGCTGGATCTGTGCGACGTGTGACCGAGTGGGAAGAGACGACATCCCCCTCACGCACGAACTGCTGGCATTTATGCTTGGTGTCCAACGCTCGTCGGTGAGCGTGGTCATCCACGCCCTCCAGAGCAGAGGTCTAATCCGGCAGGGGCGAGGTCACATCACGATTGTCGACCGTCCTGCTCGGGGCCGAGCTCAATGCCGAGATGGAACACCAAACGGCTGTGTTGCACGGATCGGTTGGTGGACGTACTGAGCCCGCCCCACGCCTTTGCTTAAGCGATCCGGACGGACTTCGGGCGTCCAAGCTCAAGCATGCGGTTTGGGGCATGAACGGCGATGGCGACCTCCGTCGTGCGACGTCGGTCCGTCCGCGAGCGCAAGGCGTCGCCGATCACTCGTTTAAGCCGGCCGACAGCTGACTCCACGAGGGCACGGCGAGTGTACCCGGATGCCTTTGCCAGCCGATGCGTCCATGTTAGGCGATGCTTTGGAGATGCCGGTCGCGCTGGGTCGGAGCGGTCTCCCCATCCTCGCTCAGCACTGCCGTTGATCGGGGTGGAACGATGACTTCAGCATCAGGGTGGTGCTTGCCGATGGTGCCGTAGACGCCCGCTTGATCGTAGGCTCCATCACCGATGAAGGAGGCAAGTGGACCTGTGATCTGGTCGAGCAAGGGCTCAACCTGCGAGCCATCATCAACATCGCTGGTCGTCAGCTCTGAGGTGAGGATCTGCCCGGTCTCAGCATCGATGCCGATATGCAGCTTTCGCCAGGCGCGCCGCCTTCGGGTGTCATGCTTCTCGACCAACCATTCACCGAGTCCGCATAGCCGCGGGCCCGTGCTGTCGACCAACAGATGCACCGGCCCAGTGCGTGAGACTGGTCTTGATACCTCGAGGGTCTCGGCCCGACGGCTCAGAGTGGAATGATCCGGCACGGCCAGATCGAGACGCAGGAGTTTGAGGATCGAGCCGATCAAGCCTTCGGTCTGACGGAGCGCCAGCCGGAACACCGCCCGCAGCGTCAGGGCCGTTTGAATCGCCAGAGCTGAGTATTGCGGCTGACCGCCTCGTATTGTGCGGGGCTCGGCCCGCCAAGCCGCAATCGCCTCGTCAGAGAACCAGACGGTGAGACTTCCCCACTGACGCAGGGCGGCATCGTATTCGGACCAGTTCGTCACCCAGTGCCGCTGTCTCGGAATGTGGTGCTGGCGAGCGGCATTGGTCTTGAACGGCACGGTAGAAATCCGAGATCAGGAGGGCACAGCCTTCCTATGACATCCAGATCAAGCCACCAACCCGCCCTTTCGTGCAACAAGGGCGTCCCGCTATCTCATGTAGGCTGATTACGCGCTCGCTCCTTTCGGCGCAGGGCAAGAAGAAGATCAAGCTGTTCGTCGGATATGGGGCTGGGATCAGGTGGGAAGTAGACGCTTCGCATGAGCTCAGCGATGCGGTTCTTGGCGTCGTGATTGATGCTCGCAGCTTCGGACTTTCTTTTTCGATCGGGCACGGATGCTTACCTTCGAACTCGATACACTCGTCCCTGAGACTGAGAGGAGTATGGTTAACATACAGTTAACCTTAGCCTTAAGCATCTGGAGGGGAAGGGTAAACGGCCACCTAGATGGCTCGATTCAGAACCTGACGGATGCGCAGTTGTTCAGGGCCTACCGGGATCTGATCGAACGCGGTAGAGGGGATAACGTCGTCTCCACTCGCCTCAAGGCGGATGGTGAGGAGTGGCTGTCTTGAAACGTTAGGCGCTGGCAACCTGCCGGACGCCGGGAGGATTCATGGTACGCGAAGCCTGACAGCACCGAGCGCAGCGTCAGTTATCATAAGGTATAGACGACGCCTTTGGCCGGGATCTGGTGGAGCAGCTTCGACGTAAGACCACTGTGGGAGGGATTCAGCAGCCTGCTCCGGAAAGAGGAGAGGGCCGGACCAAGACGGCATTGGAGCCGTGGCCGGAGGCTCAAGCCCGAGCGGATGAAATCGTTGCTGCCTTGGGACAGGTACCTGGCCAATATGCGGGCCGCACGGGAACAGAGCGGCTTTGAAGAGGCGGACAAAGCCGCTCGCAAAGCCGTGGCAGATCTGCATGAGCTGGAGGGGCGAATTGTCCGGACGCGGGCGAAGACGCCACAGGGTATGTTCGTAAAGGCGCAGTTGGCGGCGCTGGACCCACAACGGTCTCAAGTGGACGACTTGGAGCACGCTCTGGAGGCGAGATTGGACACGGACCACATCATCGGCCTTTCCCTCATCCTTGCCGTGCTGGACCTGCACGGGAGTGAGGGATAAGACGGCAACATCGCACTGAAGGGCGAACGGCTGAACATTCCCGATTGGGAGAAGTTGAACCAGGTAGGCGAGTTTGACCCGACCTACCTGCATCTGATGCAGAAGGATGCAGCCGCATGAGCCTCACTCTTCAGCCTGTCCGTGTGGGCAATGGCTTCGATGAAGAGGGTATGCTGGTCTTTGACGAGGACAGGCGGCTTGTGGCGGTGCTGACGCAACTCTCGGAAAAGAGCGGGGGAACCCCCGGCCATTGGCTCCTAGAGGCAGGGTTTGGGCGTCTTGACGGGCTCAGTCACCCAATATTCCCAACTCTGGAAGCTGCTAAGCAGTGGATCCAGCAACGTCTAGCTTGATCCGAGAGGCTTTCGAACCGTGTTCTGTTGATCAAGCTGAGTGGGTTTTGCCCGGCCTTTTCTTTTCGGCCACGCTGCAACTAATCTGGCCCTTGGTGCTTGCTCTCTCGACGGGAGCTGTTTGGATTACAGCTCGCCGTCACAGAAGGATTGGCCTGACTGCGCATGCAGGTTTCTCACGGCAGTCAATCCTTCCATTTCTCGGACCGAGAACCTGCCCCGGGCCTGAATGGATGGAGGCTAGGATACAGACACCACCTGGGTCGAAGCAGGCCTCCCCACGGTCAGCCTGAGTGTCGGAGGTATCCTTCCGCTCGACAATCTGGATCTAACAGCCGGCTTTGCCGGATCAACGCACGTAGCGAGTGACTGCATGTCACGACGGGCCCTTTCCTCGTGGACTGGGCCCGTCTACTTGTGCTTGCAACAATCATAACCGGTACGAATTACTTATTGCTCTGGCAGCTGAAGGCGGGGCTCGACCATGCTCCGTTCTCACTGTGTGATCTGGCGTGGCGCTCTGTCCCTGTCGATTGGGAGTATCCTGATATGACACCTGTGCAGAGAACGCCAAAAGAGCAGGACAACCGTCTGCTGGCTGCTCTGGCGGCAGAGGACTTTGCCTATCTGGAGCCGCACTTGACCGCCATCAACCTGCAACGAGGTCAGGTGCTCTATGAGCCCGGCGAAATCGTCAACCGCATCTACTTCCCACACGATGCCATGGTGTCCCTCGTGACCATCATGAGAGACGGCAAGTCTGCCGAGATGGCGGTGTTTGGATGCGAGGGGGTGTGCGGCTTGGTGAGCGCATTTGCCACCCGCCAAGCCTTTGGGCGCTACATTGTCCAACTGGGCGGCGCCGCATCATCCATTGAACTCAGCCGGATGCATGAGGCCATGGCGGCCCGGCCTGCGATCCAGAGCTTGGTCCTGCGCTTCACCGAGGCGCTGATGGCTCAAACTCTCCAGACGGTCGCCTGCAACGCTGTGCACAGTTTGGAGACCCGCTGCTGTCGCTGGATTCTCATGAGCCAAGACAGAGTGGGCCGAGCGGATCTTCCTCTCACCCACGAGTTCTTGGCTGAGATGCTCGGAGTTCAGCGTTCAACGGTCACCGACGTCACGCGTACGCTTCAGGACAAGGGTCTGATCCGGCAAGGCAGAGGCAGCATTACGGTCGTCGACCGCCCTCAGCTTCAGAAAGCGGCTTGTGAGTGCTATGGGGTCATTCGGCAGAAGTTCCAGGAACTCTTGCCGCGCACCTATGAGCGGGATTGACCGCGGCGGGTTCTCTGAAGCTCAAGTGGGCGACGAGTGCCCGACATGATCCGCATGGACATTCGCGCTGCCCTCCACCTTCTCCTTACCCTGTGCGTTGCTCTTGGCCTGTTGACCTTCGTAAACCTCCCGAGCCTTGTTGAATCCTTCGATGGACCCCATGCCGTCATCGTTGACGGGGACACAATCGCCATAGGATCAGAGCGGATCCGGCTCTGGAACGTGGATGCTCCGGAGAGCTTTCGGCCTCGGTGTGATGCCGAGTTGGTAGCAGGCCCCAAGGCGAAGGAACGGCTTGTGCAACTCCTCCGGAGAGAGCGGGTGCAGATCGATCGACAGCGACAAGACCGTTACAGGCGCACCCTCGCCCGGGTTCGTGCCGATGACCGGGACGTCGGTGAAACTCTGATTGCTGAAGGCCCCGCACTTCCTGGACGTGACGGCCGGGAAGCATGGGAAGAGCGCCGGCGTCATTGGTGCGGATAAGAGCAACAAGCCGTTTACTCCTTGCTGCTATACAGAACCCAGCCTGCGTTGCGTATCAGGCTGAGGCAAGAGGAAGCCCCGTTCGGCTCTCCCCCGAGCGGGGTTTCTGCTGGCCACAGAGGCTGTTGTTACCGTTGTCCGTCTAAAGCAAAACGCCCAGCGTGAGCCAGGCAGCCAATCTGGGGAGCATGAGGAAGTCGGGGGCAACGATGCCGCCCGTAGGGTAGCCTCCCTTAATCCCGCCTTTGATTGAGGATGGTCGCAGTCTTCCGGACAGTCGGTCACTGCCTGCCCCATAGATCCTGATGCTCCCCGGGATTACGCCGCCGACCACGATCATGATATCCTCGTGGCCATACTTGGCGAGTTCGGCTTTTAGCCCCGGTGCAAGCGTCAGGTGCCCCCAGCGGACGACATGCCAATGCCAATAATATGTAGGTCGTTCTCGATGGCCTGACGCGCGGCTTCCGCAGGGGTCGCGAAGAGCGGACCGATATCCACGTCGAGGCCGAGGCGATCACCGTCTGACCACGGCCGTGCCCGTTCTGGCCCATCTTGGCGACGAGAATGCGCGGGCGGGGGACTTCTGGCGCTCATGAATTAAGGGTTGCAAGCCCACCGACATAGGCAAATGATTGGTCTTACGGCAAAAGTTCGACCGCGAGACTGGCTATGGCTGGACTGGGTGAACGGGCTTCCTATCAACAGCGTGCGGTGGGTACACTGCTGGTTGTAACAGTGCTTTTGGGCGTTCTGGGCCTACCTGTCGCCGTATGGCTCGACCTGCAGATCCTCTCGGAGCGCGTCCTGCGGATGCAGGTGAGCGAAGCCAGCCGCATCATCGACGCTATGCGTAGCTTCTACGGCAGCGATGTTTTCGGGCGCGTTCTCCAGTCGCCTGAGCCGGTGCGCATTCTCCAGTCGCCTGAGCCGGTGATGGTCACTCACAAGTATCGTGATATAGCCGGAGCCATTCCGATCCCGGCCACTCTGTCGATTGAACTCGGGCAGCGCATCAGCGCTCAGGACGGCTCGGTGAAATACCGCTTCGTCTCCGACATGCCATTCAAGGGTCGGGAGCCTCATCAACTGGACGGCTTCGAGAAGGAAGCCCTGGCCCGGCTGAAAGCCAATCCTGAACAGCCCGTCGTGGAAGTTTCAGGGTCTCTCTTCGACAAGAATATCCGGACGGCCGCGCCCGTTGTGATGGGGCCAGGCTGTGTGAGCTGCCACAATGCGCATCCGGACAGCCCGAAGACGGATTGGAAGGTCGGCGACGTGCGCGGAATCCAGGAGATCTCGGTCAGGCAGCCGATCTTCGAGAATATTTTCACGTTCAAATATACTTTGAGCTATCTCTCGCTGGCCTCGCTCGCCGGCTTTGCATGCATCCTCCTGCAGCGCCGACAGGCGAGGCTGATCCGCGGCATGAACCAGGAGCTGACCGAGGCGAACGATTTCCTCGCCGGGATCTCGCGGAAGCTTGCCAAGTATCTGTCCCCTCAGATCTACAAGAGCATCTTCAGCGGGCAGAAGGATGTGGCGATCGCCACCGAGCGCAAAAAGCTCACGATCTTCTTTTCCGATATCAAGGACTTCACCACCATCTCGGAACGGCTGCAGCCGGAAGATTTGACACAGCTCTTGAACGAATACTTCACCGAGATGTCCGTCATTGCCCTCCGGCACGGGGCGACCATCGACAAGTTCGTTGGCGATGCAATCCTGATTTTCTTTGGCGATCCTGAAACGAAAGGCGTTGAAGAGGATGCAAGAGCCTGTCTGCGCATGGCTGTCGATATGCAGCAGTACATGGAGCACCTAAACGCCCGCTGGCGCAAACGGGGGATCGACCTTCCCATGCGCGTGCGCATGGGCATCAATACGGGCTTTTGCAACGTGGGCAATTTCGGCAGCGAGGATCGAATGGCCTACACGATCATCGGAGCAGAAGCGAACATAGCTGCCCGTCTGCAGGCTATCGCGGAGCCCGGCGGCATCTGTCTGAGCTATGAAACCTACGCCCTCGTTCGCGACATGGTGCGGGCCAAGCCTCTGGAACCCATCGTCATGAAAGGCATCAAGCGCGAGATCGTGCCTTATGCGGTCGAAGGACTTTTGGGAGAACTTGCGCAAAGGTCTCAGGTCATCGTCGAGCATGTGATGGGGCTCGACCTCTTCCTTGATCTCGATGCGATCAAGCAAAGTGAGATCGACCAAGCCAGACGGCGCCTCTCCGAAGCTCTAGCGGCTTTGGAGATGTCTCATCCGACAGCGAAGGAGAGCTGAACTCCGCCGGCATGGGGCCCGCGTCGGCTCCAATTTGGCGGTTCGTCGCGACCTAGCTGCTCGATCAGCCGACCGTTCGCACGGCCAAGATAGCGGCGACTTGGATCGAGCCTCGGTAATCGCCGACGTGCGGCAACTGCGCGGCGAGGACCTGCTGCGGCGCTTTGGCGTACGGCACCAGACGACACCGAGCGGCTCCCACTGCACCTGACCTCCGGATCGGGAACCGCGCTTCTCGATCGGCTGGAACGGGCCGGCTTCATTCGCCGCATCCCCAATCCCGACGACCGGCGCAGCCTCCTTGTCCAACTCGACAGCGAACGAGCTCAAGGCGCGGTGAAGCGGTTCAAGGAGCTTGAGCAGATCTTCGTTCAGGAGAGCAGTGGCTTCACGGAGGGCGAGCTGCGCAAGGTAGCCGAATTCATCCAGGACGTTGGTGAGATTACATCGGGAGTCAGGAACCTTGACTAGGCAGATGCAAGAGGCCGCTTTGGGTCATCCGAGGAAATTCACTGCTCGGCATGAAGGTCCGGTGCCCCCTGCTTGAGCGGACATTCAGTCTACTTCCGCGTCGTGCCACACCCAGACCATCGGGATCGTTCGGCAGGCTTTCGGCCATTTAGATCTTCTGTTGATTTTCCAGCCGAGTGCGTCTGTCATTTCTTGTCGGAGGCAGAACCAGCGGTGTTCGGATCTTGTTCTCGGGCCTTCCGCCAAGCCAGGAAGGCATCAAACAGGCGCTCGCGCGCTGCTGCGTCCAAGAGAGGGCAAACTCCTTGTACCCCTGTAAACTCTTCAAACGCACGGCGCTCTTCAGCCTGCTGGGCTCTGCGCGCGAGCAGGATCTCGGTCGGCCTGAAGCGTTTCCAACCAAGCGCCTGCTCGGCCGGATCAATTCCGTTACTGGCTGGCTTCTGGTTCTCGTCGAACCAGTAGGTTGAAAGAGCCTCACTTAAATCCGCCAGACGCTCATAGTGAGCGCTTCCCTCTGGCCAGTTGCGGAGAGCGAGCACACGCGTGACGGCGATGGTCTCGACCTGTTGGCCTGGGTGGACAAGATTAGGATATTCTTCGCCCGAAAACTGGCTTGGAGCATAATGGATGATAAGCTCCTCCAACGGAGAAGCGAGCGCCTCAAACGAGATGGGTACGAGGTGAAAGTCTCCGTCGGATGCGAATGCGAGAACGTCCTTCGACGTATCTGAGTCGAGCAGAACCATTGCTTGGATCTCGTTCGAGCGGAGGTGCTGAAACGCCGTGATCCGATCAGAGCTCGTGAATTCCGGCTTGATTCCAAGCTTGTTAAAGATGAGGTGCGCCGTCAGAGAGCTGCCGCTGCCAGGCCGGCCAATGTCGATCTTACGCCCGTTGAGGTCATAAATGGTTGTGATGTCGCGTCGCGCCAAGATGTGCAGGCGCTGGCTTGGAACCCGGAAAAGGTAGCGAAGGTGCTCATGAGCACCCGCCCGCACCTGGCGAGGCAGGGACTCGATGGCATCGGTTGGGATGAGCGCGACATCAATGCCGGGATTATGGAGGAGCGTGAGAAGGTCTTTCTCTGGTCCCTGGCTCCGCCCGAGGCGGAGCCGGTTGCGTTCAAGGGCTGTGGCAAAGTCGAGGACAAGGCGGTTATCAGCGTGTTCATCTCCACCCGCGAGGATCGTGAATGGGGGCTGTTGGCGTGTCTGCACCGGAGCCTGGTGGGATGCAGCCTTCGAGACAGGCGGAGCGTGCTTGGGAGCAGCGACCGTGGCCCGCCCGACAGCCGCCACGGTGTGCGGAACCTCGTTGGAGCACCCCTCCAAGCTTAAACAAAGAGCTGCCGCCACGAGCAGCCCTACGGGACGAAACATGACAGTGCCCCCGGTGGTCCCCAGCCCTGTCGCAATTTCGGGAGCCATGTTGATCAGCGTGCGCTGTGCCGTCTACGGCGCTGGGCCACTTGGAAGGCAATCTTTCCCGTCATGGTTAATGGGCTGAAAACGCAACCACTTACGCTGAGCAATCCCGCGAAGGTCAGCTCGGGGTCGAAGTGTAACGTTGAGCGCACCAAACGAAGGTCCGCTCACGATGCCAATCCAGAAATCCGGATAAGGTCAGCCCCGTGCCATGAACGGACGTTCTTGATTCAATCCAACCCGTCAATTCAGGCCGGCACGGGCAAGTCCCTCGATCAGGCGCGCCCGATCCTCGGCACGTACGAAACCAGATGTTGCTCCGACCCAGTCCCATGAGATGTCAGAGACTAGGGACTTGAGCCGCCCAAGCAAGTCCGTGGCAGCCTCCTGGTTGTCCAGAAGTCCGGCACAGACCGTGCCAATCACCAGCGGATATGCGTGGCCGGACCGCAGGCGATGCGCCTCCCGTGCATAACTCAATCCAAGCTGGTAATTCGCGCCCTGGAAGTAAGCCATGGCGTAGTAGAACTGAAAGTCGCCGAGAAAAGCCTCGCGCGGGCTCAGTCTGAGGGCGTAGTCGATGCAAGGAATGGCCTCCGCCGCGCGGCCTCCGTTGGCGTGCGCAAGTCCCAACTGGCCGTGGGCAAACGCGGAGTTGGGGTTGATCGCGACAGCCTGGCTGACCGCTGCCATCGCCAGGACATCGTCACGCGTCGCATAGGCCGTCATCATCTGCGCAAGGTAAGCCCACGGTTCCTTATCGTCGGCGGCAATGGCCTGCTGGACGACATTCCTCGCAAGGGCCAGGGCGTATCCCATGTCCTCCCACCCCTGGAACGCGCGCCACATCGTAATCCAACCTTTCATGGCGAGCGCCTGGGCATAATCGGGAGCCAGTCCAATGGCCCGATCGAGCAGGGGGAGCATCTTCCGGCTGCTCTCCTCAGACAACTGGGAACACAGGAACACGGCTCGCACGACACATTCCCAGGCATCGAGGCCATGATGCGGCTTGGGGCTTTCGCGGGCATGCTCTGCCGCCAGGAGTTCCGGACCGATGCGGCCGACGACGCTTGCGGTGATTTCGTCCTGAATGACGAAGATGTCGCCGAGGTCGCCGTCGTACCGCTCGGCCCAGAGATGGGCTTCGGAGGCCGCATCGATGAGCTGCGCGGTCACCCTCACGCGGTTGCCGGACTTGCGGACACTCCCCTCGAGAGGTTCCGTTGCAACTCCTGACGTAGGTCAGGCGAAGGCCGGACAAGGACGCAGGTTACGCGGCTGCGCCGAACAGGGTCGCAATGAAGTCGCGCTGAGCGCCCATGTCATTCGCTGGTGCACTCTCGACCTGTGCCTTGCGGATCATCGCCATCGCCTCATAGCCGGCAATCGTCCGGGTGGCCGTCATGAGGCTCTTGAAGCTCAGCCCTGGCCGGACCAGGCGCTTGATGCGCCGGTGATCCTGCTCGACAATGTTATTCAAGAACTTGACCTGCCGGAGTTTGGCAAAACGCCAGAGTTCTGCATCCCGCTTCATGGTTTTCATCGCAATAGGATAGGCTGCATTCTTGTCGACCGTGATGGTGCGTGGATTGACCGTATGCGGCTGCTTCAAGGCCTTGCGGAAGAAGCGTTTGGCAGCCGCCGCATCCCGCTTGGGCGAGAGCAGAAAGTCGATGGTCTGCCCGGCTGAATCAACGGCGCGGTACAGGTACACCCATTCGCCCTTCACTCGGATATATGTTTCGTCCACGCGCCAGGAGCCGTTTGTCATGCGCAGATGCGGACGGATGCGCTTGTCCAATTCCGGTGCGTAGGCCTGAATCCAGCGAAACAGGGTCGTGTGATCGACCTGAATGCCACGATCGGAGAACATGCGCTCGAGATCGCGGTAACTGATCGAGAACTGCAGATACCAGCGCACCGCCCACAGAATGATCTCCGCCGTAAACTGCCGACCCTTGAACGGGTTCTTCTTGCCTGCCTTAGCCATGAGCCCCTCTCAACCCTCTCACCGTCATAGCCCAGGCAAGGGGAGCTTCAAAGCTGCAACAGAACCGTGCGCATTGGGTCGACTTCCTCGACCACGTTGAGAGCTGGATCCCGAGCACGACAGAGCGAGTGTACGCCATCATGGATAACCTGAGCTCTCATCGCACGACGGATGTGCTGCTGCTTGTGCTGGTGCATCCGCGCTGGGAGATGGTGTTCCAGCCCAAGTACGCCGCTTATCTCAACCTAATCGAGCCGTGGTGGAAAATCCTGCGCTCCCTCGCATTAGCGGGTCGGCGCTTGGAGAGCTGGGAGCAGATCGCCGATGCAATTCACTGCTCTACAGTCTACTGGAATGCACACCGCCATCCCTTCGTCTGGGGCAAACGCCGTCGGCATCGGCCTCGCCGCTCACCTGGCATTGCCCTCCTGCCGAGGGGTGCATGACTTACCGGATGCACCACTAATGCCCTTACATCGGGCACCGCGCTCAAGGTGCGGATCGCTGTCATCGGAGCCGGCCAGGCCGGGCTCTCGGCGGCCTATCATCTCAAGAGGCTACCTGTGCCACATGCTTGGGCGTGAGCGCCATCCGATGGGATCGCATCAGAGCACCTCCCGCCTGTCGAGGCGCCGTTGCTCCATGGTTTAAGCCAGACTCTCGTTGATCTGCACCACGGGCTTCACACCGGTGAAGTTCGGGATGTCGGCGAAGATCTCCTGGCCATGCGCCTTCCCGGCGTCCTGAAAGTCCTGCATGGAGCGGAAGGTGAGCAGCGCCATCACTTGGTAGGGCGGAGGACTGCCGTCGGCTGTGCCAACCCCACGCACCGGTCGCAGGTCCTCAAGACCCATCGGATCCCAACGCCTCCGAACAAGCGGAAGGTGCGTTTGCAGGTAATAGTCCCGGTCAAACGATGAGCCGGGCTCGTTCGGGTACATGACAGTGACGAGGACCATAGTTCCCTCCCTGTTTACCGAAGCCGTGACGGAGACATAATCCCGATGAGAGGGCTTTATCTCCTGAATTTGGTTGCTCCGGCTCGCTTGAAGCTCTGCCCCTGGCAACGAAAGAGCAACGGGTCCGGGGCGGCTAAAATGGATGATCCTAATCTGAGGCCTATGTCGTGCGGCCCAGAGCCGGATTGGACGCCATATGTCTTCAGCAATGATCCGGCGCTGAGGTCTGTATCGGATCAAGCTAGTAGTAGCTGATATCGATGCGAAGGTCCGCTCATCCCGGCAGCGTGAACGTAAGGCTAAGGTCAGCCCCTTCCAAAAGCCGTCCTATCCATCCGATGGAGGAGCGGTTATTCGGAGAGCGTATGCACTCGCGTGTTCCGAACCGCCGGCCAGCAAGCGCCTCGACCTACTGCCAGCGGCGGTCCACCAACAGCTGGGACCTTATGGGCCCGCTCGCCTCGATTGCCATGGGCTGAAGGGAACCTGAGCCCTCGCACAGCGGCAAGACTTAGTTCTTGGTCAGCCTCGTTCGGCTTTGAATGTATGTGGCAGCAGGCGCTCAAATATCGTCCACAGTCTCCGGTAACACTCACAGGAGCTTTGTTCGAGTTTGACACAGTCAGCTATGGTGATGCCGCCCCGCACCTGTTGGATCACTCCGACTGCTTGAAGTTTCCCCATGATGGCAGTCACTGTCGAGCGCTGAACGCCGAGACGCTCCGCCAGAACCTCATGGGTGAGTGGCAGCACCAGTTGATCCGTTCTGTGACGGGTGCTCAGGATCCAGCGGCACAGGCGCTGTTCAACACTGTGAACCGCATTGCATACAACTGATTGGAGAATGCGAGCCTGCATGGCTTCTGCGAAGCAGTTCATCAGGCGTGCGATCAGGGGACGTGCTTGGACTGCCGCTTGTAGCTGATCCAAGGAAATTCGGGAGGCGGTTCCTGCCATCTGGACAACGTAGTTTCCAAAGGCTTGGCGCGTAACCGATGTCGGAATAAGACCCACCACACCTTCTCGGCCACAGACGGCCATCTCAGCCGTGCTGCCATTCTCCATCACTGCAACAAGAGAAATCACAGCGTCATGCGGGAAATACGCATAGTGTAGCACTTCGCCTGCCTCGCAGATGATCTGCCCTCTTTGCAGGCTGACCATCTCAAGATAGGGCTCGAGGTAGGCCAGATCATCCGCCTCTAAAGCGAACAGGAGCCGGTTGGCACGATGTTCCGCTCGTCTCAGGCTAGCTCTCATGCCAGATGATCATCATGCCGATGAGTAGTTTGAGACGCGGCCATCCCGCTGTCGCGCCACCTCGCGCTGAGGCACCACTGCAGATCATCGCCCGGCTCTTGATCAGATCTTTTGCGCATCAAAGTAACATCAAGTTTGGTTCTGGATCAGCACACTCCGACAAGGGTATGAAACTGTCGCTAGTCCCTTTAGCAGTCTGCTGCTTTGAGGGGCAGTCGAAAGATCTACTTGTCTTGACGTTATGACGTCGCCCGTCCAACCTTAAGCTTTACCGTCTTGGCCCAAAGTGTCTTGGTGGGAGACGAACCGAGTTATGGCCGTCGGCGAACTGCATAGGCTTGCTCGAATCCGCAGGTGCACCGAATGATCTCTGCGCTCTGTGACTTTGGAACAGTGTCTGGTGAGGGCAGCTGCCGACTTTATTCGAAACCATCTCGAACGAGCGGGGAGGTTCATGCAAACCCGGATTGAAATAAGCGACCGCGGCACTCCGGCGGAGCAGTTCTCGTACTGGCGTGAAGTGGTTTGTGAGACTTGGTTCGGGTTGTGGGCCGAGCGAACCGACCCCGGTCCGTTCCATGCGTCGATCGACTTGCATGGGATCGGTGACGTGCAGATGGCCAGGGCACGTCTGCCTGTTCATCGCATGGGCCGCAGCGCGCCTGAGATCGCTCGCCTTTCACAAACGGCCTATTGCCTGCATCACCTGCACGAAGGAGCTGTGCATGGGCTCTACCAAGGGAAGGAGTACAAAGCAGGACCTGGAGATCTCTTGCTGTTTGACACGAGCGAACGGTGCGACAGCTTTGTAATTATGCGTCCTGTCAGGACGACTATCCTTCATGTTCCTCGCCACCTCATTGGCGGTCAATTCACTCCCCTGAACCGACCCGTGGTTCACGTGCGTGGCGGCAGCGGAATGGGAGCCCTGCTCACAGGCTACGTGACTTCACTGTCACAGACGGTCTCTACCTTGCCGCCAGAGGCTATGAGCAAGGCCAGTTCGATCCTGTGTGATCTGGCTGTGGCGGTATTCCAACCAGCTGCACCATCCGATCCCGATCAGAGTGGAATTCGACAGGCGCGACTTGCAAATGCCCGACAATTCATCACGAACAATCTGGCAGATCCGGCACTAAGCATCGGCAAGGTCGCTGCACATCTGAAGGTCTCTCCGCGCTACGTGCAGAAGCTGTTCGAAGGTACAGGGAGCACGTTTAGGGAGATGCTCGTGTCAGCGCGGTTAGATATCTGCTATCGCGCTTTGACCGACACTCGGCAGAGCAGACGCACCATCGCCGACATAGCATTCAGCAGTGGCTTCAACGACCTCTCCTGGTTCCATCGGTGCTACAAGCAGCATTGGGGCGAGACACCGGGTGACACGCGCGTCCGCACAAGCGGATGATCTTGAGGCTGACAGAGCCAAGGATCATCCGCGAGTGGGGTTGCTGCCTGCCAGGTTAATATCAGAGTTCTGATGAAGTCTATTTCCGGCCGAAAAGTTTGCTCAGGGTCAAGCAGAGCCCTTGAGAGAGTTCATATGAAGGCGCCTTACAGCTCCAATGCGGAAATACGGCCAAGGTCCGCCTCGTGCCAGATCCCGACATTCAGAGTCGGCAGTGTCTACGGTGCGAGTAGACTACCTTCTGGCAGGAGCAGGGAGCCCGTTCGGTTTCAGAGTCGGGTTCCCAGGCCCACCCAGAGCCGGCGTACCGGCAACGAACTGATGAGAGCGAAGGCCTTCACTCAAGAACAAGCTCCTTGGGCAACCTCGAGGCGATCCCGCTCGGTTGTATGAAGACAAGCGAATTGAACAGCGGCCATCAGATCGCTTTCTCGCATATGTCGTGATAGCCCTGTCACCGTTCCGCCGATCGTGACCGAATGCGAGAGGTCCGTCGCCGCGGCGACGCACGCATGCGATTGGACTGGTGTGATGACCCTCAAGCAACTCGAAGCCTTCTACCTGGCTGCCACGCTCGGCAGCTTCGCGCTGGCCGCGCAGCGGGCCTACGTTACCCAGTCGTCCCTGTCCAAGCGCATCGCCGAGCTCGAGGCCTGGGTCGGGGCGGAACTCTTCGACCGCTCTGGCAAGCGGGCTCAGCTCACCGAAGCCGGCCAGCGGCTCCTGCCCGTCGCGGCCCGGATGCTGGAGCTCAAGGAGGGAATCCGCGATGTGTTGAACAGCTCGCCCACGCTCACGGGCACGTGCCGGTTCGGCATCAGCGAACTCGGCGCCCTGACTTGGCTGCCGCGCTTCGTAGCGCGCGTGCGCACCGAGCATCCGCAACTGGTGCTGCAACCCCTCGTCGATCTCGGCCGACGCCTCGAACGCCAGGTCGTGCGGGGTGAGCTGGATTTCGCGATCATCCCGATACCGCCCGAGAATCCACAGATCGCCGCCCACGGGATCGGCGACGTGCACTTCACGTGGATGGCCGCACCCGGGCGTGTCGCCCCCGAGAGCGTGCTCACGGCACAGGACCTGTCTCGCCACCCGGTCATCACGATGTCCGAGGGCTCGGGCGTGACCCAAGCCTTCGATGTCTGGGCAGCGGGACTGGGGCTGCACATGCAGCGCACCGTCGCCAGCAACAGCCTGATGGCGATCATCGGCCTGACGATGGCGGATGTGGGCCTCAGCTTCCTGCCGATGGATTTCATGCGCCCCTGGGTCGAGAGCGGCGCGCTCGTCGCCTTGCCCAGCGACCCTCCGTTGCCGACCATGCGCTATTGTTTCGTCCATCGCGCGGACGACCATCGCGCGATGCTCCCCACGCTCTTGCAATGCGTGAGCGAGGTGGCGCAGTTCTCGGCACCAGCCGGATTAAGTCGGAAAACGACTATGACCTGACGCAAATTATTCGCTTGTGGGACATCATCCGATCGCGGAACCTGCCGCTCAGGAAACGTCCAATAAGGAGAATGATCATGCGGCCAACAATCCATGCCGTACTCGGCGCGACACTAAGCTTCGCCCTGTGCCAGCCCGCGCTAGCGGCCTGGCCCGAGGACCGGCCGATCGAGGTGATCGTCGGCTTCCCAGCCGGCGGCGGCACCGACATCATGGCGCGCAAGCTGATCCCGTTCATGGAAAAGCGGCTGGGCGGCAAGGCCAGGTTCATCGTGCTCAACAAGCCCGGCGCTGCGGGCGAGATCTCCACCACTGCGATCGCCCGTGCCGAACCCGATGGCTACACCATCGGTGTGGTCAACGTGCCGAGCTTCCTGTTCGTGCCGATGACGAAGAAGTCCCAGTACAGCCCGGACGACGTGCGGCTGGTGGCGCGGGTCGTCGACGACCCAACCGTGGTGGTCGTGCGCGCCGACAGCAAGCTCTCAAACCTCAAGGACATCGTCGAGGCACTACGCGCCAAGCCAGGCTCAATCACGTTCGGCCACAACGGCGTTGGCTCGAACGGCCATCTCGCGCTCCGGCTGATGGCCGACGCAACCAAGGTGCAGGCTAACGAGGTTCCGTATCGGGGAACGGCAGCCCAGAAGACCGACCTGCTGGGCGGACACCTGGAGGTGGGCCTGATCAGCGCCGGTGAGGTCGCCGAGTTGCACGGCGGTGCCAAGGGCGACCTGAAGGTCATTGCCATCCTGGCGAAGTCGCGCCTGCCGGCCCTGCCGGGCGTGCCCACGGCGGAGGAGGCGGGCGTGCCCGTTGTGATGTCCTCGGAGCGCGGTTTTGCCGTAGCCAAGAGTGTCCCTGACATGGTCGTGCGCGCCCTCGAAGCCGCCATTGCCGACAGCGTGCGCGACCCCGAGTTCATTGCATCCTCGCCAGGTGATGCGCCGGTGCTGTCCTACGCCTCGGGCTCGCAGTGGAAGGAGTCCCTCAGCGAGAACGCCAAGGTTCTACGCGCGATCGCGGACACCCTGCCCAAAGACAGCCTGCCCAAGTGAGGCTCCGAACGAGCCTGCCTCCTCGGCTGCATAGTCGTGGAGGCAGGCCCAACCCGTCACTGACGCCGATGACGCCGTCGGCCCGCTCAGGGGTCGTTGGACGGCGGTCATTGGTCAGACAGAGGTACGAGTGAGATGCCGGTAATATTCGTTTCAAGTCCGATCCACGAGGATGTCCTGGAGGATCTGAGGACGCTGGGGACCGTTTTCTGCGGGTACGGGCCGGACGCAGTTGCCTACGACGATGTCAAGGGCGAGGTCGAAGCGGTCCTCCTTCGGTCTGGTACTTTCACCGCGCGGATGTTTGCCGAGTCTCCGAAGCTCAAGATCGTTGCACGCCACGGCGTAGGCACCGACACGGTCGACATCCCGGCGGCAACGGCCAGGAACGTCTGGGTGACTAACACCCCTGGGGCCAACAGCCGGGCGGTGGCTGAGCATGTCTTTGCTCTCGTCCTTTCTCTATGCCGGAAGGTCCGGACGGCATCGGCCCGCACGCGGAATGGTGACTGGTCGGGTGACCGGATGGCGCTGACCGGGATTGAGCTGAACGGCCGCACAATCGGGCTTCTCGGCCTGGGCAACATCGGCAGGCACGTGGCCAGGATCGCCGAAGGCTTCGGGATGAGAGTGCTTGTTACCGATCCTGCTCTCCGACAAGAGCCCGATCCTGGCCTGCATCTCGTTCCGTTCGACGAACTGGTGCGGGAATCCGACATCCTCAGTCTGCACCTGCCGCTCCTGCCCTCGACGCGCACCATCATCGATGCGGCCGTCATTGGGCGGATGAAGGATCACGCCATCCTCGTGAACACCGCGCGTGGGGGATTGATCGATGAGGCCGCCCTCGTCGATGCGCTCCGGAATGGCAAGTTGGGCGGAGCGGCGCTTGACGTCCTGGATGCCGAGAATGCCGACATGACGGATCCCCTGCCGCACAATCGGATCCCGCTCGCCGAGTTCCCGAACTTGATCGTGACGCCCCACGTCGGCGGCCAGACACAGGAAGCCCTGATGCGTGTCGGGCACATCGCGACCGATGCCATCCGCTGCGTCCTCGAGGGCGGCCGCCCCGACTGCGCCATCAACGACGTGCCGTCCGGCGTGACCGGTGCCGGCCACCGGATCAGCGCATAACCATCACGGAAGATCGAGATCATGTTCATCAACGCATCCACCGAATCCATCAGCGTCACGACCGATTGGACGAGGGCTCCGCTCGACCGGATCGAGGTCCTTGCGCGGTACCCGGTTGCCCTGATCGGCGACATTCAGCGCAGGATGGGCATGATGGCGTCGGCCATCCGTCCGATGACGAGGCATGCCCGGTTTTACGGCACCATCCTCCCCGTCCTGACCCGCGAAGGCGACAACCTGGCCATCCATCGCGCACTCGACGACGCGGTCCCAGGCGACGTCCTGGTCATCAACGGCAATGCGGAAGTCAACCGCGCGGTGTTCGGCGACCTGCTGGCCGAGATCGGCCTGGCACGCGGCATCGCGGCTGTCGTGATCGACGGCGCCGTCCGCGACGTCGACGAGATTGAGGGACTTGGCCTGCCGGTCTTCGCCCGGGCAGTCAATCCTGCGGGTCCCTCAAAGACAGGACCCGGCACCGTCGGAGCACCCGTGGCCTGCGGCAACGTCGTGTGCAATCCGGGAGACGCGATCATAGGCGACCGCGACGGCATCATCATCGTATCCCGCGACGATCTCGTCGCCCATGCCACGAAGATAGTCGAACAGGAGGCGTTCGAGGCCTCGCTCCGCACCAGGATCAGGGAGTCGGCGCAGAAGCCTGCGTGACAACGGCTCGTCGTCGGCAAAGCTCCTACCCGCATTGGTCCATCCTGGCGGTGGGCCGCGGCCCCGCCCAAACCGCCCTGCCCATCAAGCCATGGCATCGGCCGTCGCTGCACCTTGGGTCCGCCGGGTAGAGACGGCCGCGATCACGACGATGGCTGCGATCAGCAGCATCCCGGCCCCGGCAAGGAAGGCCGTGGTGTAGCCGTAGGTCAGCGCCTCTCCCGCCCTCGCCACGACGCCTGCGTCATTGCCGGCGAGGCCCTCTTGCAGGGCCATGGCGGCTCCGGGCAGGCGTGCATTGGCCGCCGAGAGCGAGATCGTCGTCAGCACTGCCAGCCCGAGCGCGGCCCCGATCTGCTGCGCCATGTTGACGAGCGCCGAGGCCACGCCGGCCCGCTCCTCGGCAACGCCGTGAACGGCCGTGAGCGTCATCGTGACGGCGCCCATGCCCAAGCCGAACGACGTGATGAAGAGCGCGGGCAGGATGTGCATGGCGTACGAGGAGCCCACCGTGAGCGTCGACAGCCAGGCCATGCCGGCAGCCCCGACCAGCAGCCCCGGTCCGGCCACGAGACGCGGCGCAAGCCGCTCGACCAGCTTGGAGCTGATGCCCGCCCCGAGGATGATGCCGGCGCTGAAGGGCAGCGAGGCCACGCCGGTCCAGAGCGGGCTGAACAGCAGGACCTGCTGAAGGTAGAGCGTCAGCAGATAGAAGGTGCCCATCAGCCCGGCGCCGATGAACAGCATGCTGGCATAGGAGCCCGAGCGGTTGCGGTCGCGGAATAGCCCGAGGGGCAGCATCGGGTGCTTGCCACGGGCCTGGAGCGCCAGGAAGAGTACGGCGAGGACGAGGGACACGGCGAAAGAGCCCAGGGTCACCGTATTGCCCCAACCGTGCTCACCGGCATGTGTGATGCCGTAGGTGAGCGCGACCACTGCGCCCGTCCCGCTGAGGGCGCCGGGCACGTCGAGCTTGCTGGAGTGGCGCTCGCCCTCGACCAGCACTCCGGAGCCGGCGAGCACCGCCAGGCCGATGGGGATGTTGATGAAGAATACCCAGCGCCAACTCAGCAGGCCCGTCAGGACTCCGCCGAGCAGCACCCCGATGGTGATCCCCAAGGCCGACATGGCCCCGTAGACCGCCATGGCGGAGTTGCGGGGCTTGCCCACCGGAAAGGTGGTGGCGATCAGGGCGAGCGCGTTGGGCGCGGTCAGGGCGGCCCCGATGCCTTGCAGGCCGCGGGCGGCGATCAACTGCTCCGCGCTCGTCCCCAGCCCACCGAGGAATGAGGCGACCGTGAACACGCCGAGGCCGATGCGGAACACCCGCCGCCGCCCGAAGAGGTCGCCGACCCGGCCGCCGAACAGCAGCAAGCCGCCGAAGGCGAGAATGTAGGCATTGATGATCCACGGCAGCGTGGCCGATGAGACATTCAGCTCGCGCTGGATGCTCGGCAGGGCGATGTTGGCGATGGTGTCGTCCAGGACGAGCATCAACTGTGCCGTCGCAATGACGATCAGGGACAGGCCGAGTCCGCGCCCACTCGGGGACTCGGACTGCCCGGCCTGCATGGAAGTTGTAAGTGACATCAATAAACTCCCGGCAGTGGGGTGAAGATCTTACGCATTGAGGTGCATCGCGAGCGCCGTGCCGATAGACCGGCCAAAGGCAGCGAGCGTCATTGCGCTGGCGTTGGAGGAGCCGTGCGTCTTCCAACGATGGCAAGGTCAAGCGCCGCGCGTAGGCTACATCCCGTGGGCGGTACCGACCTGAAGGCCGAAGGCGGCGAGCGCCATCCACACGGCCATGGCGATCATCATCAGGTTCTCGGTCAGCGACACGAACCCAAGCGGGACGTTGCTCGCCCCGCCGACGCAGGCGCACTTCAGCTCGCGCTTGTCGATGTAAACCGCCTTGAACACCGACACGGCCCCCACGGTGCCAATGAACAGGGAGACCGGCACCGACAGCCAGGTCAGCGCCCCGGCGATCATCAACACACCAGCCAAGCCTTCGGCGAAGGGATAGATGTAGGAGTAAGGCACCCACCGTTTCGCCAGCAGGTCGTAGTTCAGGAACATGGTGGCGAAGCTCTCGACGTTCTGGAGCTTCAGGAGCGCCAGCACGGCCATGCTGAAGGCGATGAACCACTCGGCCGCACGCACGGTGAAGGGATTGCCGTACACCGCATAACTGGTGGCAAGCGCCATCAACGCCGTCATGCCGAACAGCGCGATGACGGGCCTGTAGGTGGTGGCCTTCGGGTCGGCGACAGGCGCATTGCATCGCCTGAATTGCTCCCTGATTTTGGATCGTTGCCTCATCTGATTTGCTCCCGAGCTCTGGCGAGCTGCGGGGGCGATGATGAGGCAGGTGAGCATGACAACACGCAATGAGCTGATC
>NZ_VOSK01000989.1 GCF_009296175.1 Microvirga tunisiensis
GGGCATCAACATACGCGGCAAACCGCGCCTCGCGCGTCTCTGATGGGATAGGAAGGTTCATCACGCGCCCTCCGTATGATGGCACTTCCGACTATGCCCCGACCCGTCAGTTTATGACACAGTAGTACTACTCGACTGCGGATCTGAGATGCCAGCATAGACGGTGCAAATCATGCTCTCGGAGAAGTTTAGAATGGAGCGACATCTCCCTTGTTACAGCTATAACGGCTTCAAGTGTGTACCAATATCATATTTTATAGCGCACTTGTCGAAACAGCAACAGGTTCTGCCAAGGCCTCATTCGATGCACTGCAATGCAGTCGAGGTCCTAAGGGTGTTACAGCTGTAACATGCACCACTTCACACCGGAGGATTCCAAGGCTACAGCGGGCATCTGTAAAGGGGCCGACAAAGCTACGTCGACTCATGCGAGCAGTATCTAACCCGGTTAATTCACGGCGCCCCATCTGAGATTGGCTGTACGAGCCTTGCTGGCAAAGTTGACCGGATTTCAGGCATGTCCTCACCACCTCCAGGCGTTCTGCTTGGCGGATGAGAGCGGCGCG
>NZ_VOSK01000990.1 GCF_009296175.1 Microvirga tunisiensis
GCATGCGCCAGCATGGATAAGGTGATGTGCCGGTGCCAGCCCGTCCACGAGCGCACCTCGTACTCGTCCAGCCCGGTCTCGCCCTTGGCCTCCTCAAAGCAGCTCTCGATCCGCCAGCGCATCCCCGCAATCCGCACGAGCGTGGACAGGGGCGTGTCGACCGGTGCCCAGGTGAGATAGAACGTGAACTGGTGCGGCCGGCCCTTCTTGCGGCGGATCAGCAGGCCGGACTTCCAGCCTGTCGGCGGGATGCCGTAGGGCAGATAGGCCCAGTCATACAGCCGTGGCCCCTTGGCGCCTTCGCCGGCACTCAGCCGTGCCCAGCCCCGGGCCGGCACGTCCTCGAGCCAGTCCTCGACCGGCTTGAGCCCGAGCCGCTGGGCCGAGGTCACGGCCAGCACATAGCCGCGCCCATGCGCCTCGATCAGGCGCCGCGTCTGATGGTCGGCGCCATAGAGGCAGTCGCCCACCACCCAGGCGCACGGCACCCCGGCCGCAAAGGCGCGCCTCAACAGCGCCTGTCCGAGCTTCGGCTTGGTGGTGAAGCACACCTCCTCCGGCACGC
>NZ_VOSK01000991.1 GCF_009296175.1 Microvirga tunisiensis
GTCATTCTGGAGCTATCTTGGCGATAGACTGGGAATTGCTGATGCGCCAGCCGTCCCGCGCCTGGCAGATCTGGTCAGCGACCGCTGCTCCTTAGCGTGATCGCCAACGGTTTTGCCCCTATTACAGTGCATGACATTAAGTAGTTGTGCGGCCTCGGCTTTACCTTTGGCTGCTATGGCAGAGGCTCAAGCAGCCTCCATCTTGGCGACTGGGGCGACAGGAAGCGGCATCCAGCTTGTAGGTTCCAGGCGCTTCGGGCGCTCGTTGATATGGCGTTCATCCCGAGATAGCCACCGGCCTGAGACACTGCTGAAGTATCCGATCTCGACACGCTCAACCCAAAGGAGCACATCATCTTCGTTTCTTGGCGCGGTCTCCATCGGTAGCCACTCGTTCATCTATCCTGTCCTGTGCAAGTCAATCGTAGCCATTCAAGCTAGCCGTTCTTATGCATGGGAAGGTTGATGAAGGCTGGCGAGTGTAGCTTAAGCACTTGAAGCAGCGTAGGATTTGGTTGCTGAGACTAATCCCTGCCACCAATTGCCCTGTGCCACACTCGCC
>NZ_VOSK01000992.1 GCF_009296175.1 Microvirga tunisiensis
GATAGCGTTGGTCCCTCTCATCAAACACGATCTCCAGGTTCCCGTCGCCCTTGTCGATGACCTGGATCATGATGCGATCGAGGAGCCGTTCCTCGATGAGATACCCGTCCATCTGGGCGGCTGCTACCGGACCGGTGCCCGCGACCAACCTCTTCATGCCAGGACCCCTCTGAAAGGCTCAGGCGAGTGTAGGCAGCACCTGTGACGGAGCGGTACGCCATTCTGCGAACATCCTTAATTCCACACGAGATGGCGCCCAACACATCGCTCGCCAAGCTGACCGCGACGGAGCGAGCGCCGATGAGGTTTCAGGTGGAAGCTTGGCGCCGCTCCCACGAAGGCGACAGCAGATCAAGGTGACCGAAGCAGTCTTCACGTTTGTCGCTGTTCACAGCCTCCCCGGTCCCCGTCCTTGCCATCGGGCTGAATGGGCTGGAACCGCTCCGCGTGATGCAAGCAGCCTGTTAGGATCCTCTGATCGGAGCGCCTGCTGACCGCTGGAGGTCCGCTCCGGACCGATGCTGTTGAAAAGGCACTGTTGCAGTAACTTGAAAAGGGCA
>NZ_VOSK01000993.1 GCF_009296175.1 Microvirga tunisiensis
CGGCGGCGCTCGGCGGCCATGTCGAGGCCTGCGAGGACTGTGCCCACACCCGCATCGCCTATAATTCCTGCGGCAATCGTCATTGCCCCAAGTGTCAGGGCGCGGCGGCCCGGGACTGGCTCGCGGAGCGCGAGGCCGAACTGCTGCCCGTGCCCTACTTCCACGTGGTGTTCACGCTGCCGGCCGCGATCGCGGATCTGGCCTGGTCCAACAAGGCGGTGGTCTACGATCTCCTGTTCAAGGCCGCGGCCGAGACCACCCTCACCCTTGCGGCCGATCTTAAGCACCTCGGGGCGCGGATCGGCCTCACCGCCGTGCTGCACACCTGGGGCTCGGCGATGACGCACCACCCGCACGTGCACATGATCGTGCCAGGCGGCGGGCTGTCCCCTGACGGCACGCGATGGATCGCATGTCGGCCCAACTTCTTCCTGCCCGTGCGGATCCTCTCAAAGCTGTTCCGGCGGCTGATCCTGGACAAGCTCGCCACCGCTCATGCGGCCGGGCATTTGAGGTTCTTTGGAGCGCATACGGACTTAGCCGACGCCAAAGCGTTCG
>NZ_VOSK01000994.1 GCF_009296175.1 Microvirga tunisiensis
CGGACGAGATCCGCTTCCGGACAGCACGAGGCAAAGGCCAGTCGGATGCGGCTGGTGGTTTCCTGCACCCGCACGGCGATCTTGAGCAGGCGCAACCGCAGCGTTGCGAACTCCGCCCGGGCGAGATCGCGTGTCGCCGGAATGGCCTCCCGCACGGACAGCATCAGCCAGTAGGCGGCCGTGTGCAGTACGAGCCGGACCTGGTTGGCCACGGCGCGCCGGCACGAGGTCCGATCGGAGGCGAGTTGCGCCTTGTGGAACTTGATCCAGTTCTCCGCCTGACCGCGGGCACAGTACAGGCTCTCATAGATGACGCGCGGGCTGGTGCCGGTCAGATTGGTGACGACAAAGCGGATGTCGAGCCCCAGGCGCGTGGCCTCGATCCGAGCCACCACCCGGCGCTCGCACGACCAGCTCTTGGCTCGGTGTGTCGTCTCGGCAAAGCCTCGGATGACGTCACAATCTTCCAGCGCCCTGTGGGTGCGCACCGCATCGGCCACCTCCTGAACTTTGGTGGTGAGCGGCCTCGTGCCAGCCAGACCGAAGATGTAGCTGA
>NZ_VOSK01000995.1 GCF_009296175.1 Microvirga tunisiensis
TCAAGCGTACCGTGATCAGCCACATGCGCCGGCTGACAAAGCTCCCCGAACGGATCCGAAGCTACTTCAGGCATCAGCCATTCCGCTATGCCGCGTAGTTCAAGATCACCCAAGCCGGATCAATAGCACAAAACGGAAGTCACCCGAAGCTATGCTCCTGTATCAAAACTCGCCGTCACGCCACGATCTCGTCTCCCCAAGCCGCTCACAAACGAGCGTTTCTGAGTGGCCTAGAGACAAATCACAAGGGGAGGGGGAGGGGGTCTTGATGTGCAGAAGTGCAATCAGGAAGTCGGCATCCGGCAAAGCTCCGCTGAAGCTACTTATCGTACCGAAGACCTCGACCGGCCGCGAAGGCTCCGTATGCAGACGTTCTCGATTCACGGTTCGCTTCCGCTTTTGTGAAGATGCTATGGGGGTCCGGCGAGAGCGATGGCATCCTTGGCGCCGGTCACGAACCGATGGAGCGCCCCATGGCAAAGCCAGACGATCTCAGCCGATCCCTCGTCCCATTCGAGCAGAGCAGCACGCTCGTCGCCGTCATCGAGATGAGCC
>NZ_VOSK01000996.1 GCF_009296175.1 Microvirga tunisiensis
AACGCGCCGGCTTGATCCGCCGTCAGCCCGGAGTGGCGCGAAGCATCGAGGTGTTGGTCGCCCCTGAAGGCCTGCCCCTCCTCCGCCATCCCCAACTCGTCAAATCCTCTGGGCCGAGGATCTAGTCTCCTGGGAGCCTCAACGCGGGCAAACAACCTGCGAGGAGAGGCAGTTCCGGATTAGACGCTAGGGCGCTCTGGACTCCAGACAAACACCTCCTCGCCAGTGTGATTCAGGATCCGCACGGCATCCGGCTTCTGCGGCATATCCAACGTCTCGAAGAGGGACAGGGCTCTCACTTTCACGTCCTCCAGATCCGCTGCGTCATGTTCAACCCGATCCAGGATCGCATGAGCTTCGTCTGTGCCACGCACCCGAAAGAACTCGATGACAAACATCACAGTGGCTCCATCTTGCTAAGGAACGGTATGTCTTCCAGGCAGCCTGTTCCTTGAGAGTGATTCCATACCTCATCTTCTTCGTTCGCTTTGTGAAGCGAGGCGGGAGGCCGACCACTTACTCCGCTCGTGGGAGCACCAGGGTTTGCTCCACGCC
>NZ_VOSK01000997.1 GCF_009296175.1 Microvirga tunisiensis
TTCAGCCGCATCGAACCGCGCCGACGCGCCCGGGCCTATCTGCAGGGCCTGCTCGCGCCGCTCGAGCGCAAGAACGGTTGGCATTTGGCCGAAGCCGCTGGCGATGCCAGCCCCGATGGCGTGCAGGATTTCCTCGCCCGCATGCACTGGGATGCGGATGCCGTGCGGGATGATCTGTGCGCCTACGTGGTCGAGCATCTCGGTGATCCTGACGCCGTGCTGGTGCTCGACGAGACCGGCTTCGTGAAGAAGGGGGACAAGTCGGTCGGCGTCAAACGCCAGTACTCCGGCACCGCCGGGCGCATCGAGAACAGCCAGATCGGGGTGTTTCTCGCCTATGCCAGCCGGCATGGGCATGCGTTGATCGACCGGGCCCTCTACCTGCCCGATACCTGGGCTTTTGACGCCGCCCGCCGCGCGGAAGCAGGCGTGCCGGAGGAGGTGTGCTTCACCACCAAGCCGAAGCTCGGACAGGCGCTGTTGAGGCGCGCCTTTGCGGCCGGGGTGCCGTGCGCCTGGGTGGTGGGCGACTGCCTCTATGGCGCCGACCATCA
>NZ_VOSK01000998.1 GCF_009296175.1 Microvirga tunisiensis
ATCATGGACTACCTGGAGCACCACAATGCCGACCCGAGACCCTTTGTCTGGACCGCCTCGGCCTCAGCTATCCTGGAAAAGGTCGCCCGTGCGAAACAAGCGTTAGAGTCACAACACTAGCGCATTTGCAAAGTAGATCGAATGTCAGCTCACGCGAGGAACACCGGACATTCTTGTGAGGCACGGATCATCGCCGTCTGACCCGATGCAGACATTCCATGGCCGAGCGCTGACCCTCGATCTGGCATGGTCGGGTCGATAGCTCCGAATTGGCACGTTCCGTCCCTGCGCATTGACCGGCGCTAGGGTCATTGTTACATTGAGGCCATGATCACGCTCGCTCAGATGCTGCGACTTCGCCTCCCGGTCGTCACGACGGCCGGGCCTTTCGTCCTTTTCGCGAAGTAAACTGGGCGACGCTCCTCTCGCGTTCGCCCGAACGCAGAGAGTTGAGCCATGAAAGCCGACTTCTACTGTGCCGTGATGTTCCCGTACCCGTCCGCGGCGGGGCTGCATCTGGGCCACTACTACAACTACGCCATCATCGATTCCT
>NZ_VOSK01000099.1 GCF_009296175.1 Microvirga tunisiensis
CCGAGGCGTTCGATTACCGGTCGCCGGCCGAGATCTTCCGCGAGCATGCCGCCTTGTCGGGCATTGCGAATGACGGAACACGCGATTTCGACATCGGCGCCTGTGCCGAGTTGAGCGAGAGCGCCTATGACATGCTGGCGCCGTTCCAGTGGCCGCGCCGGCAAGGCCAGGCGCTCGATGACGCGACGACACGTTTCTTCGCAGAGGGCGGCTTCTACACGCCCGACAGGCGAGGGCGGTTCGTCCCGACGCCCGTCGCGCTGCAAGCGGTTTCGCCGGAATTCCCGCTGATCCTCAACACGGGCCGCATCCGCGATCAGTGGCATACCATGACGCGCACGGCGAAGACGCCGCGGCTGATGAGCCATTACGCGGAGAGCTTCTGCGAGATCCATCCGGAGGATGCCGAGGACGCCGGAGTTACGCCCGCCACCCTCGTGCGCATCGTGAGCCCACAAGGCGCAGCCGTCGTCCGTGCCCTCGTGACGGAGCGGCAGCAGAAGGGCAGCGTCTTCGTCCCCATGCACTGGACGGATCAGCAGACGGCGCAGGGACGCATCGGCGCGGCAGTTCATCCATCGGTCGATCCAATTTCCGGTCAGCCCGGTCTCAAGTTGTCCGGTGTGCGCATCGAGCCGTTCGATGCCGCCTGGTACGGCTTCGCGGTGCTCCGCAACAGACCCGAGGCCATCACGGCGGATTATTGGGCGCTGGCCAGGGCCGAGGGAGGCTGGCGCGTCGAACTCGCCGGTGCCGAACCGGTGGAGGATTGGGCTGCCTACGCGGCCGACCTGGTTGGGAGCCGCGAGAATCTGGAGACGCTGTCGTACAGCGATCAGGACCAAGCCAGCTTTCGGCTCGCGACCTTCTCGGGCGATGCGCTCTTGGGTGCGCTGTTTATCGCGCCGCGCCCGGTGGCCGTGTCGCGGACATGGGCCGTCGAACACCTGTCGGCGAAGGAAATCCGCAGTACCGAGCGCCTGCGCCTGTTGAGCGGTCGTCCCGGCGCCGACCAAGCCGATCCCGGTCCCATCGTCTGTGCCTGCTTCTCGGTCGGGGCGCACCAGATCGCGGCGGCCGTCGAGAATGGCGCTGAAACCGTGGACGAGGTCGGCCAGTCCCTGCGCGCCGGCACGAATTGCGGCTCCTGCCGCGTTGAAATCAGGAGGTTGATCGATGCTGCAGCCCTTAAGAAAGCCGTCTGAGGCGGAGCCGGGTCGGCTCGGCCGGTTGGCCAAGCTTCCGGTCTTCTTCGACCTGAAGGACCGGCGCGCGGTTCTCGTCGGCGGATCGCCCGGTGCGGCCTGGAAAGCGGAACTGCTCGCCGCTGCCGGAGCCCATGTGGATATCTATGCCTTGGAGCTATCTGCCGAGATGGACGCATTGCTGTCGCGCGGTGCTGCCGATGGCTCGCTCACCCTGCATCGAGCCGATTGGTCCGCCGATTTGCTGACCGATCCCGCTCTCGCCGTTGCCGATCTCGACGATGAGGACGAGGCCGACGCTTTTGCTGCGGCTGCCCATGAGGCGGGCATCCCGGTCAACGTGGTCGACAAGCCCGGCTACTGTGACTTCCAGTTCGGATCGGTGGTCAACCGTTCTCCCGTCGTGATCGGCATTTCCACGGATGGCGCGGCGCCGATCCTCGGCCAGGCGATCCGGCGCAGGATCGAGACGCTGCTGCATCCCTCCATCGCCTCCTGGGCGGCCGTTGCCAAACATCTGCGCGAGCACGTCATGCGGAATCTGTCTCCGGGCATGGCACGACGCGCCTTCTGGGAGCGCTTCACGGATCTCGCCTTCCAGGGCAGAGCGCCGGAAAGCTTCGGCGATACCGTGCAGACGGTGCTGGATCGGATCGCGTCCGAACCGGCAGCAAGGACTGGACGCGTCACGCTCGTCGGCGCCGGGCCCGGCGATGCGGAACTGCTGACACTCAAAGCCATGCGCGCCCTCCAATCCGCGGATGTCATTCTCTTCGACGATCTCGTGTCCGAGGACGTGCTGGAGCTCGCCCGCCGCGAGGCGAAGCGCCTCATGGTCGGCAAGCGGGGAGGGCGTGCCTCCTGCGCCCAAGGCGACATCAACGATCTGATGACCCGCCTTGCTCTCCAGGGAAAGCAGGTGGTGCGGCTCAAGTCCGGCGACCCGATGGTCTTCGGCCGCGCTGGAGAGGAGATCGAGCATCTGGAGAAAGCCGGCGTTCCCGTCGACGTGGTGCCGGGCATCACCGCCGGCATCGCCATGGCATCCGCTCTCGGCGTGTCGCTCACCCATCGCGACATGGCGCAGTCGGTCCGCTTCGTCACCGGATGCGCGAAGACCGAGCGGCTTCCAAGCGGTCTCGACTGGCAGGGACTGGCGGATCCGACCACCACGACGATCTTCTACATGGCGGGCGGCACGGCGGGCGCCATCGCCGAGCGCCTGATGGAGGCGGGATGTTCGCCGACCATGCCTGCCGTGCTGGTCTCGAACGTGTCGCGGGGTGACGAACGCTGGGCCGGTTCGATCGCTGATCTCGGCTGGGCCAGCGAACGGCGCGATCCGACGAAGCCCGTCATCATCGGCGTCGGCCGCGTGTTCGAGCGAGCCGCCAAAGCAAACGATCGGGGGCTCGAACAGCCTCTCATGCTCGATGCGACGGCTTGAAAGGAAGGACAAAGGCAAGATCATGCTGGATGGACGCCGCATCGCCGTGCCCGAGAGCCGGGAACTCGATCTGTTCACGCGAATGCTCGAACGGCAGGGCGCCGTCGTCGTTCGTTGCCCGCTGGTGTCGATCCACGATGTGCAGGATTCCGGCTCGGTTGACGCCTGGCTCGATCGGCTCGTCCAGGGCCGGCACGAGATCGTGGTCCTCTACACCGGAGAAGGGTTGTCCCGCCTTCTGGGCTTCGCCCGCCGCAAGGGCATCGAAGCGGATGTGATCGCGGCGCTGCGCAAAGCCTTCAAGGTCGCTCGCGGACCCAAGCCCGCCAAGGTCCTGCGTGGCATCGGTCTCGCGCCCGACCTGATGGCCGACGAGCCGACGACGGCGGGATTGATGAAGACCTTGTCCGCCCATCGCATCGAGGGCAGGCGCATCGGCATTCTGCTCTATCCGGGCGGCGAGGAGGCTCTGCCGAATTTCCTGGAAGCGGCAGGGGCGCAGGTCGATCCCGTCCTGAGCTATCGCTATGCCTCGGATGAGGAAGACGGGCAGGTCCTCGCGTTCATTCAGGAACTCGCCTCCGGAACCGTCGACCTGATCGCCTTCACGAGCACGGCGCAGGTGCGGCGGCTGCAGGAGGTCGCGCGGCGGTTCGGCCAGGAGGCGGATCTCGACGCGGCCATGCGGCGGATCCTGATCGCCGCCGTCGGGCCGGTCACGGCGGAGGCCGTGGAAAAGGCGGGCTGGCCTGTCGGCGCGATGCCGCAGGACAGCTACCACCTCAAACCGCTGGTGATGGCCTTCGGCAGGAAGCTGTCAGCGGCTCACGTCAGTCCCGCGTGATCCCTTCGCCGGCTTCGAGAAGGGCCTGCAGACCCTCGCGATAGGTCGGGTAGCGAAGCATCACGCCCAGCTCCGTCCTGATGCGCGTGTTGCGAACCCGCTTGTTGTCCTCGTAGAAGGTGCGCGCCATCGGGGTCATCTCGGCCTCCTCGAACGGCACCTCCGGCGGAGGCTCGCGGCCGAGCAGCTGAGCCGCATAGGCAATGACATCCTGCGGCGGGCGCGGCTCATCGTCCGCCACGTTGTAGATCGCGTTCCGGCTCGGACGCTCGATCGACGCCATCAGAACCTGCGCGATATCGGTCGTGTGGATTCGGTTGAACACCTGGCCCTTTTTGACGATGCGCTTGGCGGTGCCGTCGGCGACCTTCACCAGAGCATTGCGGCCGGGGCCGTAGATGCCGGCCAGCCGAAAGATCTGCACCGCAAACGGGGCGCTCTCCCCGAGTGCAAGCCACTCCCGCTCGGCGGCGATGCGGTGGCGGGAGCGGATCGTCGCCGGATTGGGCGCTGTCGTCTCGTCCACCCAATTCCCGTCCGCATGGCCGTAGACGCCGACGGTCGACAGGTAGCCGATCCAGCGCAGATGGGGAGCCGACGCGATGGCTTCGGAAAAACGCTCCAGCACCGGATCCGCCTCGCGCATGGGAGGGATGGAGACGAGAAGCGCATCCGCACGGGCGATCCGCTCGAGGATGCGAGGATCGAAATCCGTGCCGTCGAACCGGAAGGCCTGGATGCCCTCCGCCTCCATCGCCCGAACCTTCTCCGGCGTGCGCACCGTGCCGCCGATCTCCGTGAAGCGCTCGCGGTGCAGGCTGAGGAACTGGCGGACGGAATAGCCGAGACCGAAGACGAACAGGTTCATGAGACCAGCGAAATTTTATGGGTGAGGAAACGTGAACGGAACCTAGCGTCACCGGGCGGACCCAGCAATCTCCAATCCGAAACGGGGACAGGAACTCTGTTTCAACCCATGATGCTTCCGTATGGACAGCTTGATCGAGGCCGGTCCTTCGGTCCATAACGTCGTGCCGAAACAGGCCGGGCTGTTATCGCTTGAGCGGTTCTGCTCCCATCAAGGTCCAGTGCGGAGGCGATCCATGATTTTGAGCAACGAAGACATGGTCGAGCTGGCGGCGTTTCGGCGCAAGCTCCACCGCACGCCTGAACTCTCCCGAGAGGAGGTTCAGACCGCAGCTGAGGTTCGCGCGTTCCTGGCTCCCACACGGCCGGACCGAATCATCACGGGTCTCGGCGGCCACGGAATCGCGGCCATCTATGAGGGCAAGGCGCCGGGGCCAACCGTCATGGTCCGGGCGGAACTCGATGGCCTGCCGATCGAGGAGATTTCCGATCTGCCTCATCGCTCCGGCGTTCCGGGCAAGGGACATCTGTGCGGCCATGACGGTCATATGGCGATCCTGGCCGGTCTGGCTCGTGCGCTTGGCCGCCGACGTCCGCAGCGCGGCCGCGCCATCCTGCTGTTCCAGCCGGCGGAGGAGGATGGCTCCGGGGTGGCGGCCGTCGTGGCCGACCCGCGCTTCCGCGAGATCTCACCGGATTTTGCATTCGCCCTACACAATCTTCCAGGTCTGCCGCTCGGCCAGGTCGCGCTGGCGGAGGGACCGGTCAATTGCGCATCCCGGGGCATGCGCATCGTTCTCAACGGCAAGACCGCTCACGCGTCGATGCCCGAGACGGGCATATCGCCCGTGAATGTCGTGGCCGAGCTGATGCCGGCGCTGACGGCTCTCGGCCGGGGTGGCCCGCTGGACAAAGACTTCGCAATGGTGACCGTCACCCTCGTGAAGATCGGCGAGCCCGCCTTCGGCGTGGCTCCGGCGCGCGCCGAAATCTGGGCGACCCTGCGCACATTGACCGATGCCGGGATGGAAGATCTCTGCGTGAGCGCCGAGCATCTGGTCCTGAGCGCGGCGCGGGAGAAGGGACTGAGCGTCGAGGTGTCCCATGACGACATCTTCGGGCATTGCGAGAACGCGCCGGAGGCGGTGGCCCATCTTCGCCGTGCGCTCGATGAAGAAGGCGTGCCCCACGACAAGGGCAACCTGCCGATACGGGCCTCGGAGGATTTCGGACGCTTCGGCCAACGGGCGCCCGCCGCCATGTTCTTCCTCGGAGCCGGCGAGAACCACCCGAGCCTGCACAATCCGAACTACGATTTTCCCGATGACCTGATCGGCATCGGCGCACGGGTGTTCATGCGGACGGTACGGAATCTGCTTGGGTAGGTTTCCGCGCTACGCACGGTCATCCTCGGGCCAAGCGTAGCGAGGGAAGGGGATCCCCTATGCTCAGCGCCGATGGCTCCGCTTCCGCTCCGCTCCGGCCGGGAGTGACAGTTGCATTCCCTCCAACGTCATCACCGGCCTTGTGCCGGTGATCCCGATGACATGAAATGTTGAGCATCGCCGTAGCGAGATGGCCGGGACAAGCCCGGCCATGACGTCGAGGGATAGTGGTCCGGACAAGCCGTGGGACGGGAGCGCTTCGCTAAAGCGGCAGGCCGCGCAGGGCCGAGACGGCCTGCATCACTCCGCGCAGTTCGGCAAGGCCTCTCATGCGACCGATAATCGGATAGCCGGGATGCGTGGGTCTGCCGACATCGTCGAGAAGCTCGTGCCCATGATCGGGACGCATGGGGATGCGCCAATGCACGTCGCCAGCATCCTTGCGGCGCTTCTGTTCTTCGAGCAGCACCATGACCAGGGCCACCATGTCCGTGTCGCCGCCGAGATGATCCGCTTCCATGAAGGACCCGTCCGGGTCCTTTGCGACGTTTCGCAGGTGAGCGAACCAGATTCGGTCAGCGAAGCGCTTCGCAATGGCCGGAACGTCGTTGACGGGATTGGCTCCCAGCGAACCGCTGCAGAGCGTGAGCCCGTTGGCAGGCGAGTCGACGGCACCAAGGATGAACGCGATGTCGTCCGCGTTGGACACGATGCGCGGCAGGCCCATGAGCGGCCGTGGCGGATCGTCGGGATGGATGCACATCCGGATGCCGACCTCTTCCGCCGTCGGGATCACCTCCCGCAGGAAGCGGGCGAGGTTTTCGCGAAGGGCCACGGCATCGATATCCTTGTAGCGATCGAGCATCGCGCGCAGTCCCGGGACGTCGTACCGGTCATAGGCGCCCGGCAGGCCCGCCATGATATTGGACAGGAGCTTGCGCCGGTCTGCTTCCGATGAGCGGAGATGCCAGTCTTTGGCCCGTGTCAAAACATCTTGTGAGTAGTCCGCCTCTGCGCCGGGTCGCTCCAGCATGAAGCAGTCGAACGCCGCAAATTCGTGAGCGTTGAAGCGAAGCGCCGTTGCGCCGCCGGGAAGAGGGTAGGCCAGCTCTGTCCTTGTCCAATCGACCACGGGCATGAAATTGTAGCAGATCGTGGTGACGCCGCATTGCGCTAGGTTGCGCATGGATTGGCGGTAATTGTCGAACAGGCCCGTCAGGTCGCCTTCGCCGATCTTGATGCGCTCGTGGATCGGCAGGCTCTCGACCACGCTCCACCGCAATCCCAGCGACGGATCGGCGGCGATGAGCGCTTTCCGCTTCTCGATCTCCTCGACGCTCCAGATGACCCCATAGGGGATCTGATGCAGCGCGGTGACGATGCCCGTAGCACCCGTCTGACGGATATGGGAAAGCTGAACGACATCGTCGGGGCCGAACCAGCGCCAGGTCTGTTCCATGATTGCCTCTTAAACGTTAGGCCGAACTTGGGCGTCGGCGGAGGTTCTGAATTCGTCTTTGACTGAGGTCACGCGCTGAGCACCTCCGGTAGACCATCGACCTCGGACTCGAAGAGGTCCGGATGTTGCGCGGCAAGTTCCGGCAAGGAACGCAGGATCTCGCTAAGATGCTGATGCATGGCCTTTTCGGCCGCAACGGGATCGGACGCCTTGATGGCATCGACGATCTCTGCGTGCTGCGCGACGATGAGGTGGCGCGGCGTGGCCTGCTTCACATCCAGATATCGCACCCGGTCCATCTGCGGTTTGACATCCTCGATCATCCGCCATGCGGCGGGCCGTCCTGCCGCTTCCGCCAGAAGACGGTGAAACTCCTCGTCGAGGGCCATGAAATCGTCCGACGAGGTTGAACGCTGGGCACGTCGCTGTCGGGCCAGATTGGCGTTCAACTCGGCCAGCATCATCGGAGTGGCCTTCAGGGCAGCCTCCCGCACGACGGCACATTCGACCGCTTCACGAATGAAACGCGCATCCTCGACGGCTGAACGTGAAATCTTGACGACCTGCGTGCCTCGCTGCGGCAGAACCCGCACGAGGCCCGCTTCGCTCAGCTTGATCAGGGCCTCGCGTACGGGGGAGCGACTGACCCCGAATCGCTGCGCCAGATCCTGCTCGGACAGCATCTCGCCGGGCGAAATCTTCATGCTGACGATGGCTTGGCGAAGCGTGCGCGTGACCTGCCGGGCCATGGGTTCGCGGCTGAGATCGAGCTTCGCAAGGGCAAGTCTATTCGTCATAAGTGGCACACTACCATACTAGTAGACCATTGCAACGGATCGTGGATCGTTTTAAGGTTTGCTCAGTGAGGTGCTCGGAACCGGCCTGGAAGGGCTTGGGAGAAGTGCCAAGGGAGTACGCCATGCTGATCCACCCGGACCGGCTGTTTCCTGTTGATCCCGCCACTCGCGAGGTGGCGCGCAGACTCTATGGGCAAGTCCGGGACCTGCCCATCATCTCGCCGCATGGCCACACGGATCCCCGCTGGTACGCGGAGAACGAGCCCTTTCCGAATCCGGCGACGCTCTTCGTGATTCCCGATCACTATGTTTTCCGCATGCTCTACAGCCAGGGCGTGCGGCTCGAAGATCTTGGTATTGCAACGAAGGACGGCAGCCCCGTCGAGACCGACCCGCGGGCGATCTGGCGCCGCTTCGCCTCGCATTATCATCTCTTCCGCGGCACACCCACGCGCGCCTGGCTCGATCATACCTTCGCGACCCTGTTCGGCTTCACCGAGCGGCTGTCGGCTGCGAATGCGGATGCCTATTACGACCGTATCGACGAGGCGCTGCAGACGCCGGAGTTCCGGCCGCGCGCGCTCTTCGAGCGCTTCCGAATCGAAGCCATCGCCACGACGGAAAGCCCGCTCGATCCGCTGAAACATCACGAGACCATCCGGCAATCGGGCTGGAAGGGACGCGTGGTGACCGCCTATCGACCCGACCCGGTCATCGATCCCGAGTTCGAAGGTTTCCGCCAGAACCTCGTGCGCTTCGGCGAGATCACCGGCTGCGATACGTCAACCTGGAGCGGCTACCTGGACGCGCATCGCAAGCGGCGCGCCTTCTTCCGCGACTATGGCGCCACCTCCACCGACCACGGCCATCCCACCGCGCGGACCGCCAACCTTTCGCAGGCGGATGTCGAGGCCCTGTTCCGCCGCGTCTCGACGGGAGATGCGAACCCCGCGGATGCGGAGTTGTTTCGGGCACAGATGCTGACCGAAATGGCGGCGATGAGCGTGGAAGACGGCATGGTCATGCAGATCCATCCCGGCTCGTTCCGCAATCACAACGATGCGCTCTATCGCCGCTTCGGCCGCGACATGGGCGCCGACATTCCGCTCCAGACGGACTACGTCCGGGCGTTGAAGCCGCTGCTCGACCGGTTCGGCAACGAGCCCGATTTCACCCTGATCGTCTTCACCCTGGACGAGACGAGCTATTCGCGCGAACTCGCGCCGCTCGCAGGCCATTATCCGGCGTTGAGACTCGGTCCGGCCTGGTGGTTCTTCGATGCGCCCGAAGGCATGCGCCGCTTCCGCGAACTCACCACCGAGACGGCCGGCTTCTACAACACGGTCGGCTTCAACGACGACACGCGGGCCTATCTGTCCATACCGGCGCGGCATGACGTGGCCCGCCGGGTCGACTGCAGCTATCTGGCCAATCTCGTGACGACCCATCGCCTCGAAGAGGATGAGGCGCACGAGGTAGCCTATGATCTCGCCTATCGCCTCGCGAAAGAGGCCTACAAGCTGTGACACGGGACATGGCCGAGAACGAGCCATGTCACACAGAACGGGAGGAAGACCATGACGAACATGATCACCAGGCGGACTTTCGTCGGCGGGGTCGCCGGCGCCGCAGGCGTCGCAGCCCTCGGCGGACCGAGCTTTGCGCAAGCGACCCTGCCCACGAGCCCGGTTTCGCTCAACGTCATCGACGTTGCCGGCAACCTGGCGCTGACGCAGAAGGCCATCGAGAATTACCGCAAGGCGAAGCCCAACCTCGTTTCGCGCATCTCCTTCACCAAAGCGACCGCACCGGAACTCGCGGGCAAGATCAAGGCGCAGCAGGATGCCGGCCGCGTCGACATCGACCTCGTGCTCACCGGCACCGATGGGCTCTCCGCCGGCATCGAGCAGAAGCTCTGGGTCGACCTGATCCCCGGCCAGGCGAATTCCCTGCCGAAGCTCGACGACATCTATCTTCCGCCCGCCGCCAAGATGCAGGGGCTTGCGAAAGGGCAGGGCGTCGTCGTGACCTATTACCCGTCGGGTCCGCTGCTCGAATACATGCCCGACAAGGTCAAGAACGTGCCGACCACGGCCGAGGAGCTCCTGGCCTATACCAAGGCCAATCCCGGACGCTTCCTCTATGCGCGTCCTGCGAATTCCGGTCCGGGCCGCACCTTCATCATGGGCCTGCCCTACATCCTGGGCGACAGCAACCCGCAGGATCCCGCCAAGGGCTGGGACAAGACCTGGGCATTCCTGAAGGAGCTCGGGCAGAACGTCGAGTACTACCCGTCCGGCACCGGCGCGGTGATGAAGGAGCTCGGCGAAGGCTCTCGCGACATGACCGTGTCGACCACCGGCTGGGACATCAACCCGCGCGTTCTCGGCGTCGTGCCGAAGGAGGCGAAGGTGGCAGCGCTCAAGGGCTTCCACTGGGTGGCGGATGCTCACTACATGTGCGTGCCCAAGGGCCTGGCGAACGAGAAGCTCGCCGTTCTCCTCGACCTCATGAGTTTCCTGCTCACCAAGGAGCAGCAGGCCTACGCTTATGACGAGGGCTACTTCTATCCCGGTCCGGCCGTGAAGGGCGTGACCCTCGACATGGCTCCGCCGGAGAGCCAGGCCGCCATCAAGGAATTCGGCCGTCCCGAATACGAGAAGTGGATTGCCGAGAATCCGATCGAGTTGCCGCTCCAGCCCGAGCAGATGGTTGTCGCCTTCCGCATGTGGGACGAGCAAATCGGCGGCGGCAAGCGCAAGTAAGACTGCGCAGGTAAGACGACAAAACAAGGACCCGCGATGACCATAGCCCTCTCCCAGTTCGACGAAGTCCGGCTCGATCGCGTCAGCCGCGATTTCGGGGCGCTCAATGCTTTGCGCGACGTCTCCCTGACGATCCGGCGGCGCGAGTTCATCGCGCTGCTCGGCCCGTCGGGCTGCGGAAAGTCGACGACGTTGAACTGCATCGCGGGTCTTCTGCCTGTGACCGGCGGAGCGATCTGGCTCGACAAGAGCCGGGTCGATACGCTGCGTCCCGAGGAGCGCGGGTTCGGGATGGTGTTCCAGAACTACGCACTCTTTCCCCACCTCAACGTGCGCCAGAACATCGGCTTCGGCCTCAAGATGCGGGGTAAGCCCAAGGCCGAGATCGACCGCAAGGTCGACGAGGCCCTGAACCTGGTCCGCCTCCGGGGCCAGGAGAACAAGCTGCCGGGCCAGCTCTCCGGTGGCCAGCAGCAGCGCGTGGCGATTGCCCGCGCCATCGTCATCGAGCCGCCGCTGGTGCTGATGGACGAGCCCCTGTCGAACCTCGATGCCAAGCTGCGTCTCGAGATGCGCGCCGAGATCCGGCGCATCCATAATGAACTCGGTGCCACGACCATCTACGTGACCCACGACCAGGACGAGGCGCTGTCGCTCGCCGACCGCATCGTGGTGCTGCGCGACGGCGTGGTCCGGCAGGTCGGGACGCCGAAGGAGCTCTACGACGCTCCGGCCCATCTTGACGTGGCCGACTTCATGGGCTTCCGCAACAAGCTGCAAGGGAAGGTGATCGGGAGCGACGGCAGCCGTGTCGTTCTCGACGTGGAAGGCGCTCGGATCAGCGGCGTTGCCCGCGAAAGCCTGTCCGCCGGCGCCGCAGCCTACGCGGCCGTCCGTCCGGACGACCTGATGGTCGGCGAGGCGGGACAAAACGCCATCGCGGCGACGGTCGACACCATCGAGTATCGCGGCCGCGAGTTCGTCGGCACCGCCCATTCGGCCGGCGGGCTCGATTTCGTGTTCCGGTCCCATCAGCCGGTGGAGCCGGGATCCTCGGTGCATCTGCGGGCGGACGACCAGCGCGTGCTCGTCTTCGCGGAGCCGATCCAGGGGAGGCATTGATGGACGCCCTCGCGCCTGCAGCCCCCGTCGAGCACGGCCCCAGCCTGCGCCAGCGTCTGGCCGCGAGGGGCTTCGATGCGGTCACCCTGCTCGTCATCCCGGCGGCGATCTTCAGCCTGCTGCTCTTCGTCTATCCCTTCGCCTTCGGCTTCGTTCTCTCCTTCGAACCGAAGGCCGGCGGCGACTGGCTGGCCAATTACAGGCGCTTCTTCTCCGATCCCTTTCTCTACGAGACGATCGCCAAGACGCTCTGGCTCGCGATCCCCGTCACGCTCGTCAACCTGCTGCTGGCGGTACCGATCGCGTTCCGCGTGCGCCTCATGCGGCGCCAGCGCCTGCTGACCACAATCCTCGTGCTGCCGATCACGCTCGGCACCGTTCTCGTGGCCGAGGGCCTGTTGAACTATCTCGGGCCGCAGGGCTGGTTCAACCGCACCCTGATCACCTTCGGGTTGATCTCGCAGCCCCTGAAGCTCGTTCACAATTACTGGGGCGTCTTCGCCTCGCTGGTGATTACGGGATTTCCGTTCACGTTCCTCCTGACCCTGTCCTACGTCACGGGCATCGATCCGGCGCTCGAGCAGGCGGCGGCGACGCTGGGCGCCAGTGCGTGGCAGCGTTTCCGCCATGTCTACCTGCCCCTGCTGATGCCGGGGTTCGCCATCACCTTCTGCCTGTCCTTCGTGCAGGCCTTTTCGGTATTTCCCTCGGCGGTGCTGCTCGGCGAGCCGGCTGGCAACACCCGTGTCATCTCGATTGCCGCGGCGACGGCGGCCTTCGAGGAATACGACTACTCCATGGCCTCGGCGATCGCGATGATCATGGGCTTCGTCCAACTCGGGATCGTCGTGGCGGTGCTCGCCTCCCGCGGCCTGTTCTACCGTGGCCCAGCCTCCGGCGCGAAAGGGTAATGCCGATGATCCGCGACACGACACTCGGCTCGAAGCTCTGGGCGGCGGCCATCTGGTTCCTCGTCGGCTTCTTCGTCATCAACCTGTTCGCAATGATCGCCACCGTGGTGACGAGTTCCTTCGCCACCCGCTGGCTCGGCACATGGCTGCCCGTGGGCTTCACCACGCGCTGGTATTCCTCCGCCTGGAGCGAGTTCCAGCTCTGGGACGTCCTGGTGGTCACGTTCCAGGTCATCGCCGCCGTTGTCTTCATTTCCGGCGCTCTCGGCATCACGGCGGCCTACGCGTTGGCCCGCCGCGATTTTCCGGGCAAGCGGCTTCTCGTCCTGCTCTTCCTGCTGCCGCTGCTCATTCCGCCAATAACGTTCGGCATCCCGCTCGCGACCGTGCTTTACCAGACGGGCCTCGCCGGCACCTTCTGGGGCGTGGTGGCGGCCAATCTCGTGCCGACCGTTCCCTTCGTGATCCTCGTCATGATCCCGTTCATCGAGCAGATCGATCCGAAGATCGAGGCGGCGGCCCGGGTGTTCGGGGCCAACACCTTCAAGCTCTTCGTTCACGTGCTCCTGCCGCTGCTCCTGCCGGGCATTCTCGCGGCGCTGCTGCTGGTGCTGGTGCGCACCATCGCGATGTTCGAGCTCACCTTCCTCGTGGCGGGGCCGACGAGCCAAACCCTCGTGGTGGCGCTCTATTACGCGGTCTTCGCCGCAGGCGTGCGCGCCGTGCAGTCCATCGATGCCATGGCGGTGATCTACATGGTAACGACCCTGGTCTGGCTCATCATCGCGCTGCGCTTCGTCAATCCGACGCAGATCGTCACCCGCGCGAAGCAGCAGCCGGCGCATTGAGACGCCGGCTCGTAAAGCACGGGGGAGAAGTTGGAGCAGGGTGCCGCTGAGCGAGACCTTTTCGTCATAGCCGGGCGTTTCTCAACCATCCCGAGACGGTGAGGCGCGGCGCTTCACACGATCGGGATCACCGGCACAAGGCCGGTGATGACGAGAGCCGTGAGCACCTTGATCCCTCCCTCTTGTGAAGAGGGAGACAGGCGCAATACTTTTATGGGTCAGGCCTTGAGGACATGATGCCAGATCGACTGAACGATGACGCCCTGAGCGAGCTGCCGAGCGAAATTCGCCGCCCGGCTTACGACCGGAGGGCGGTGAAAACCGGAATCGTGCATCTCGGCGTCGGTGCCTTCCACAGGGCGCATCAGGCGGTCTATACCGACGACGTTCTCGGCCAGGACCCGCAATGGGGCATCGTGGCGGCCAGCCTGCGCAGCCCTGATACCTTCGACGCCCTTCAGCCCCAGGACGGCCTCTACACCCTGGCTGTACGCTCGCGGGAGGGAGAAGCGCTGCGGGTGGTCGGCTCGATCGGCCGGATCATCGTTGCCCCGCGGGCGACGGACGATCTCCTCGAGGTCATGGCCGATCCCGGGACGCGGATCGTCACGCTGACGGTGACGGAGAAGGGCTACTGCCATGACCCCGCGACCGGCGCCCTCAACGAGGCTCATCCGGACATCGTGCACGATCTCGCCTATCTGAGAACGCCGCGATCCGCTCCGGGCTTCATCGTCGAGGCCCTGCGCCGCCGGCGCCTGGCGGGCGTTGCGCCCTTCACGGTGCTGACCTGCGATAATCTTCCCTCCAACGGGCGCACGGTGAAGCGCGTTCTCACCCGCTTCGCCGAGCTGGTCGATCCGGAGCTCGGCCGGTTCGTGGCGAACGAGGTCTCCTGCCCGTCGACCATGGTCGACCGGATCGTGCCGGCGACCGGCGATCAGGACCGGGAGCGCATCGGCGCCGCTCTGGGCGTCCAGGATGCCTGGCCCGTCGTCACCGAGCCTTTCACGCAATGGGTGATCGAGGATCGCTTCCCGCAGGGTCGACCGGCCTGGGAGAATGCGGGCGCCGAGTTCGTGGCCGATGTCGAGCCCTATGAGCACATGAAGCTCAAGCTGCTCAACGGGAGCCACTCGACCCTGGCCTATCTCGGCTATCTCTCGGGCTATGAGACCGTTGCCGACACCATGGCCGACCCGGCCTTCGTGCGGCTGATCGAAGGGCTCATGGACGAAGAGGTCGCCCCGACCCTCCACATGCCGCCGGGCGCCGACCTGAATTCCTACAAGAAAGCGCTCATCGAGCGCTTCAGGAACCCGGCCTTGAAACATCGCACCTGGCAGATTGCCATGGACGGCTCGCAGAAGCTGCCGCAGCGCCTTCTGGGAACGGTCCGTGACCGTCTGCGCGAACATGCGTCCATCGCGCGGCTTTCGCTCGGGGTGGCCGCCTGGATGCGCTATGCGACGGGCATCGACGAGAAGGGCGCGCCCATCGACGTGCGCGATCCCATGGCGGCTCGGTTGCGGGAACTGGCCGACGGGGCAGGGGGCTCGGCCGAGAATCTGGCCGGCGCGTTGTTCGGCGTGCGTGAGATCTTCGGCGATGACCTGCCCGGCGATCCCCGTTTCACAGGAGCGGTCACGGCGAACCTGGCGCGGCTTTACGAGCGCGGTGCCAAGCGGACGGTTTCGGAGTTCAAGGCGGATTAGGGCGTCGATACCCTCCACGTCATCGCCGGCCTTGTGTTGTGTCATCCCCGGCGCACGAAGTGCGGGAAGGTGATCCATAGCGCTGAGCGTGTGAGTGGATCCCTTCCCCTGCGATAGCTTCCGCCATCTCCGGCCGGGAATGACACTGTCCCTGTTCACACCCTCCACGTCATGGCCGGCACAAGGCCGGTGACGACGTGGAGGACGTGAGTGAGAGGCTGCGGCTCTTCCAGCGTTTTCCATCATCCAGTCGCACCAGTGCTCCGACCGTCATGGCCGGGCGCGTCCCGGCCATCCCGATTGTGTGAAGCACCGCGGTCATCGGTTCGTCATCACCGGCACAAGGCCGGTGACGACGAGGTTGAGTGTAGCGGACTGAAGGGCACACTCTTGGTGTGCGTTGATGTCCCGGACCCTCAAGCACCCGCCTGCTTCGCGCGCTTGCGTTCGCAGGACTGGCATTTGCAGCCGATCGGCTTGATGAAAGTCTCGAAGTAGTTCTTGCCGTAATTGTAGGTGATTTCCTCGCCCGGCTTGATGCGCTTGATGGCCTTGATCCGGATCTTGCCTCTCGACACCGTGGCCTGGGCATTCGGACGGCAGCCATGGTTGATGTAGCGCGCGGTGTTCCAGCGGGGCGAGCCGTCGATGGTCCAGCGGCTGTTGATCTCGAACAGGTAGCGTGTATTGCTCCGGCGCTCGACTTCCTCGCTCGTGATCTTCGGCCCGATATATTCGATGATGAACGTTCCCTTCTCGATCACATCGGTCGCAAAGAGGCCAAGACCGGTGGACGAGCGCGCAATGCGAAAAGGGCCTTCCGGCTGTTTGGCTTTCATGATGGGCAGATACTCCAGGGCTCTCGAACGCTCAATAGCCGTAAACTCGGAGCGATTAAATTGGGTCGTCGCCCGATCTTCTCCAGATCCTGCCGAAGTTTTTTGCACTCCCCTAGACCGATGAACGGTCTGCTTCCGATTGGCCATCGAGCCAGTGGCGCGCGGGCTCGGACAGATGCGGCTGAAACAGGCTTGCGACCTGCTTGAGGCCCCATTCGAGGTGAGACTTCTTCAAGGCGCGGACACCTTCCTGCACATCGAGATAGACGACCCAATAGGTCGACACGATCCACACGTTGTGGAGCAAGGCTTCGAGGGCCTCGTCGGAGACGTCCATCAATCCCGCCGCTCGCATATGTTCGATGAGCTGCCTGACCGGAGCTCGAATGCGGTCGCTGATCGCCCTGATGCGGCGGCGCAGCTCGGGCGCCGTGGCGATGAGCCCCATGAAGTCCCGGTAAAGGAACCGGTAGGTCCAGACGATCTCGAACCACTCGGTCAGGAACGCCACATAGGCGGCCGGATCGGCGCCTGCGGCCCGGTCGCGGTCCAGCAGATCGTCGACGGCGGCTTCGAAGCGGTCGAAGATCGTCAGGATCAAGGCCTGCTTGGTCTTGAAGTAGTAGTAGAGATTGCCCTCGTTGATCCCGGCAGCTTCAGCGATCTGCGCCGTCGTGACCCGGTCGGGGCCACGCTCGTTGAAGAGGGCCAGGGACACGGCAATCAGGTGATCGCGCGTGCTGACCGCTTTCCGGCGGCGCTTGGCTCTGGGCATCTGTCCTGGCTCGCTCACCGATGGTCCTCTATGTCGCACTTGGAGATATAAGGTAGACACCTTAAATCGCAAGCTGTCTAAGGTGAGAACCTTATACGCGGTGCCTGCCGGCATCAGGTTCGAGTATAGGCGATTTCAGGGAGATCTTCATGAGCATCGATGCCCTTCCCACGATCTCGGAGGAGTGCCCGGGCGTGACGGTGAGCCGACGCTCCCCGTTCTCGGTCCTTCCCGCCCTGGTGCGCGACCCGCTGCAGGCCCTGCCGCCGGAGATCTATCATGAGCCGGTGGTCTATTCGCAGGTGGCCGGACGGCGGCGTATTCTCCTGGCCGATCCGGCCCTGATCCATGAGGCTTTGGTGCGCAACGCCGACGCCTTGAACAAGGGCGAAGACGTCCGCAGGGCCCTGGGCCCGGCGCTCGGCCAGGGGCTGCTGACGGCGGACGGCGCCCACTGGCGCTGGCAGCGCCAATCGGTGGCGCCGGCGTTCCGGCACGAGAAGCTCATGGGATTGCTGCCCCCGATGATCGCCACGGCGGAGAAGACCAGGGATCGCTGGCTGGCGTCCGGATCGTCCATCGGCATTGGTCACGAGATGATGCGCACGACCTTTGACATCATCGTCGAGACCATGATGTCGGGCCCGGGCGGAATCGACGTGGCGCGTGTGGAGAGAGGCATCACGGATTATCTCAAGCCGACCGGCTGGGTCTTTGCCCTGAGCATCCTGGATGCTCCCGAATGGCTGCCGTATCCCGGCCGCAGCCGGGCGCGGGCGGCGGCAACCTATCTCCGTTCCGCCATCACCCGCATGATCGCGGAGCGCCGCCGGAAACCGGACGGGCGGGAGGACCTGGTGGCCTTGCTCCTTGCGGCGTCCGATCCCGAGAGCGGCCGAACGATGACGGACGAGGACATCGCGGACAATCTTCTGACCTTCATGACGGCCGGACACGAGACCACGGCTCTCGGCCTTGCCTGGACCTTTCTCCTGCTGGCGCGTCATCCCAACCACGAGGCGAGGGTTCTTGCCGAAATCGACGAGGTGACGGCGGGCGGGCCCGTTCGCCCCGAGCACATCGCCCGGCTCGCCTACACACGGCAGGTATTCTCTGAAGCGATGCGGCTCTATCCGCCCGCGCCGATCATTACGCGGACCGCTACGCGCGCCTTTCCGCTCGGCGGGTTCATGGTGCCGCAAGGGGCGGTCCTCATCCTCCCGATCCATGCGGTTCACCATCATGCGACGCTCTGGGAGAGCCCGGAGCGGTTCGATCCCGAGCGATTTGCGCCCGAGCCGGCGAAGAGCCGCCATCGCTATGCCTACATGCCGTTCGGCGCAGGCCCGCGCATCTGCATCGGCAGCGCGTTCGCAACCATGGAGGCTGTCGCCATCCTGGCGGTGCTGCTGCAGGCCGTCAGACTGCGGAGCCGGGCGGACGACATGCCCGCACCCATGATGAAGGTGACGCTGCGCCCGAAGAAAGAGGCCGAGATGCTGGTCGAGCGGCGCTCCTGAAGCGACGGGCCGGGAAGCGGGATGCGCCTGGGGCTCGTCCGATGGTCAAACCGTTATGCGGTGCGTATCGTTGGGCGCGGACCTCTGATTCCGCACGATGCGCCGGGAGTTCGAAAAAAGGTCATTCACGCGGGATAAGGGCGCATCGCCCTTGTCCTCGAACGAGGCTCCTTAGACCACCTCGGTCGTGTCGGAGGTTCCCGCCAGAGTGCGGCGCAGGGTATCGGCGAAATTGTCGTACGAGAACGGCTTCGACAAGGTCGAAGAGTCGCGAAACCGTTCAGGAAGCGAGCGAAAATCGTAACCCGTCGAGAAGATGAACGGGATCCCGCGGAAACGCAGGACATCGGCGACGGGAAAGACCACTGATCCATCGACATTGATGTCGAGGATCCCGATATCGATATCGGCCTGGAGCGCAAGGGTCAGAGCATGGTCCAGACGCGCAGCGGGGCCCACGACCTCACAGCCGAAATCGAGAACCATGTCCTCGATCAGCATCGAGATCATCGCCTCGTCCTCTACGATCAGGACCCGCTTTGTGCGACTCTCGAGCATAGCCCCTCCAAGCCGGATTGCATCTGAAAAGCGCCTTGCGACGTCATTAAACGAATCAGTTGCAACAACTATAATCGATGGTTTGGTACGCCATCACTATCTTAGGTTATTATGACTTGGGATGTATGGTAATGCTGGGGGGCAACCAAAGTAAAGACCCTGGTTGCATCCTGATTATACAGCTTTCCGGCGTGCAATTTCTGCGCGCACGACTGGTGCAACCTTGGTCCCCAGAAGCTCGATGGAGCGCATGATCCGCGCATGCGGCAGGGTCCCGACGCTGAACTGCGCCAGATAGCGGTCGTGGCGGAAGAGCTCGTACTGAAACAGGATCTTGTCGATTACTTCCTGCGGACCGCCCACGGCGAGGGCACCGCGCGGCTCCTGCATCGCGTCGAATTGCGGGCGGGTCGTGGGAGGCCATCCACGTTCACGGCCAAGCTGGGTCATCACCTGGGCATAGGCGGGAAAGAATTCGTCGGCGGCCTGCTGCGAGGTGTCCACCACATAGGCGTGGGTGTTGATGCCGACCTTGAGGTTTGCCGGATCGTGTCCGGCCCGGCTCCCCGCCTCACGATAAAGTGAAACGAGCGGGGCGAAGCGCTCCGGCTGTCCTCCGATGATGCCGAGAGCAAGAGGCAGGCCGAGCGTGCCGGCACGCACCACCGATTGCGGCGTTCCGCCGACAGCGCTCCAGACCGGCAAAGGCTCCTGAACCGGGCGGGGATAGACCGGCTGATCGCTCAGGGGTGCCCGATGCCGGCCGGCCCATGTCACCCGTCCCTCGCCCCTGATCTTCAGGAGCAGATCGAGCTTCTCGGCGAACAGGGCGTCGTAGTCGTCAAGATCGTAGCCGAACAGCGGGAAGGACTCAATGAACGAGCCGCGGCCCGCCATGATCTCAGCGCGCCCACCCGACAGAAGGTCGAGGGTCGCGAAGCTCTGGAACACGCGGATCGGATCGTCGGAACTCAGTACGGTCACGGCGCTCGTCAGGCGGATTCTTTTCGTGCGCTCGGCGGCGGCGGCCAGCACGACGGCCGGGGCGGAGACGACATAGTCGGGCCGGTGATGTTCGCCGAGGCCGAACACGTCCAGGCCGACCTGATCGGCCAGCTCCACCTCCTCGACGAGATCGCGCAGGCGCTGTGCCGGGGAGAGCCGATCTCCGGTGACAGCATCTTTCGTCAGCTCACCAAAGGTATAGACACCAAGTTCCACTGATCTTCCCTCGATTGCCGCGAGCGGGAATGGCTATAGCAGCCGCCGTGCTGGAATGCACCGAGGGGCGGAGATGCGTGGAATCAGCGCTGGAGCAGCCTTTGGATCAAGGCATCGGCTGCGTGACGGGTCAGCCCCCAGGCGACGGGCTGGTCGCCGAGATACACGGTGAATGTGCCGTCCTGAGTCGCCTGTTTGGCAACATGTACCATGGGTCATCCACTGATGCGGAGCCCGGGCTCCGGGTCCGTCGTGCGCTCATGATGAAATGAGAGGCGCTTTGCACAAAGATTAAATTATGAGCAGTGACCTGGCGACGACGGTGCAAGGGCTTGCGAACCAACGGGTTCATGAACCGTTGCCGTGATGGCGCAGCCAAGCCGAGCAAGCTTGGTTCTCGTGAGCTGGCAAACAGCAGGGGCGATCATGAAGCTTTTCGAATGTCAGGCCTGCAGCCAGCCGCTCTATTTCGAGAACAGCCGCTGTGAGAGCTGCAGTCGGCGCCTCGGCTGCCTGCCGTCTCTTCAGGAGATCAGCGCTTTGGAGCCTGCAGAGGCCGGATTCTGGAAGGCGTTGGCTCTCCCCGAGGGGCGCTTCCGGTTCTGCGCCAATGCGGAGCACGATGCGTGCAATTGGCTGATCCCCGAAGAGGAAAACAACCCTTATTGCCGGGCTTGCCGGCACAATCGCACGGTACCGGACCTTTCCATCGCGCAGAATGTGAACAGGTGGCGCAGACTGGAGACGACGTGTTGGACAATGGTGCAAAGTTCGACCTGTCTCAGGTGGACCTGAGAAGCCGGGCTCAACCCGGAAGATCACCCCGACAACATCATCGGCAACCTCAATGCGCTTGACGAGAGTACAGATGATGTCCCGCTTAGTCGCCCAATCCGCAGCCGCGAGCCGCTCGCGCACCATTGCGGCAAACAGGTCGAGCTTCCCGATGACAAGGTGCAGCGAACGGACTTGCTCATCGGCCTCCTGGT
>NZ_VOSK01000009.1 GCF_009296175.1 Microvirga tunisiensis
CAGGCGCCCACCGTCGAAAGCAGCGGTGATCTTCTTGCGGCCAACGGCTGGAAACGGGAAGGTGGCAGGTGTATCGTCCGGCATGGCGAGTGTGGCACAGGGCAATTGGTGGCAGGGATTAGTCTCAGCAACCAAATCCTACGCTGCTTCAAGTGCTTAAGCTACACTCGCCAGCCTTCATCAACCTTCCCATGCATAAGAACGGCTAAGGATCTAGATGCTTCCTTGTCACACTCCAGCCCCATCCCGCCGCGCCACCCTCTGCAACGCGCTTGCCATACCCTCCAGAGCAACAGGTTGGGTCTGCCTCAATAACGGCAACATAGTCCTCAGGACTGACGAACTTCCGCACATCACTTGGTTTCCCTTGTGGGCTGATTAACTGCTTGGCGAACGCAATTGCCTGTTCTGGTGTGTTGATCCTGTCTTCAGGAGAACAATCCGCCATGAAGTCAGCATTACCAATGGTCCTGTGCCACACACCAAAACCCAACAGGGCTATGAGAGCGATTAGCAAACTCTTGGGAATCAATCTCACCTCTGATGGTTAGAACAATGCTGCTTTATAGTTCATAGGATCACGCCTTCTACGCGGGTCATCGTTCAGCAATTACTCACCCAGCTAGCACCCTGAACACAGAGCGTTCACCCACACCAAGATGCTGGGCAATCTCCCTCTTGGTGAGTCCCTGAGAGGCCAAAGCCTTTATCTCGCCAGCCTTGGACCGTGCGGTCGGGGCGCGCCCCTTATACTTGTTCTCCGCCTTAGCCTTAGCGATACCCTCACGCTGCCGTTCCAGCATCATTTCGCGTTCAAACTGAGCCACGCTGCCCAAGACATTGAGCATCAGCTTTCCTGTCGGGGTGTTGGTGTCGATACCCAAGTCCAAGATGCGGAGGGCAACCCTCTTAGCTTCCAGGGCAGCAATGATTTGACCCAGATGGACCACTGAACGGGCGAGACGGTCCAGTTTGGTGACCACCAGCGTGTCACCCTCACGAACATAGTCCAGAGCATCATCCAGGGCTTTCCTGTGACCCACAGAGGATGTTTGCTCCAAGAACACCTTGGTACACCCAAGGGCCTTCAGGTCTCGCTCCTGAGCTTCCAAACCAGCAACTTGATCCAGGGTGCTTGTGCGTCCGTAGCCCACCAGCATTGTCATGTGTGTTCCTGCCATTGAGGTCTAAGACATTGAGTCAGAGACTATGCCAAAAGGCAAGAACCACTTCATTGGCACCCAGAATTGTCCACACCAAGCTCTGCCATATGGGCAGGGTCTAGTGGAACGAGAAGAGTGCAAATCCAGCTGCACGAATGATCGCCCCTATAATCGGGCACGTGGCGAAGTCATCCGTTAACAGTGCAGCTTGATAGCTGACGAGCAGGATGTTTAAAGACACCGCGAGTGTGAGAGGTGCCAATTGTTCATCACAGCAAAGCAGATCACAAAGAATGTGGAGCGGCTTTACGAAATCTTGACGAAGGAACTGTCCTTGACCACCGATCGCAGCGGCGGTGTCGAGGAGGGTGTCCTCACAATGTGGGACATCCTAGAGGTCCTAAAAGACCCGCCTCAGACGGCGGATCAGGCACTTATCGATAAGCTAGTTGTTGGCGCTGGTGTGCATGACCTGTCTGCAAAGATTTGCGCAGTATGGGACCACTTCCCCCTGGAGCGAGGTACCCTTGAGCCTCATCTCAAGCTCCTGGCCGGAACCAAGTTTATTACCCAAAACGCTGTCAATGATCGTTGGACCGCTGATGGCGCGAACGGGCGTCAACACGACGACGCTGACAAGATCATCGAGCTGTATTGGGCATGCTTGTGCATCATCGCCGGGATGAAGGTTGATCTGGATGATCCAGTGAACTCATCCGGCGGCAAGAACCCAGATGTTATAGCTACCGCGACGGACGGGATAAAATGGGGGTTCGCGCTCAAGACGCTGGCGCGTGTAAGCAATCCTGTAAACGTTCCGAGTAATATGAGCAGGCTGATGCGCGGTGGCATCAAGCAAATCAATGCTTCGAGCGTCGACAAGGGTATGGTTGTCCTTAACATGAAGAATGTTATCGACCATGATCTGATCAGACAGACGATGCACATCTTCGGTTGGGACAAGGCGCGCGAGCAACTGGTATCGCAGGTAGCTAACTACACCAACGACCTTCACCTTAATCATTCCCACGACCTTCTGGCAGACCTTCAGGCGAGCCCTCGTGTTGCACCCCAGGCGGCTTTGGTCGCGCACGTCGCAACGCCGACCAACATATTTGGGCGGACCGTGATGACTGAAGTGAATGCAATGGTGGAGGAGGTTTTCCCACCGTCGAGGGACGACGGCGCAGGGAGTTATGCGGCTGAAGTACATTGGCTGCTGTGGACGTTGAACGACGTAGTGCAAAAGGTCCGCTAGCCCATAGCAAGCCATTGGTTTTCTTAAGGCTGGGTTTTACGAGCGGCACAAGGGGTAGCCAGAATTCATGCCATCTAAACCGACAAAGGGTAGGGCCAAGTACCTCGCTATACCGACAATCCCTGTGAACATCCCAGAGTATCCGGGCTCCAGTGCTCCCCTCCGGACCAAAGGGCTCACAAATGAGCCTCGGTGGTTCCGCCGAGACGAATTGGCTGTGAGGGGTGGCGCGGATACTGAGCGCCAGCACTGGATTGAGGGTGTTCTGGGCAGTATGGCAGCCGGCAACAGAGCGGCGGCCCTTCCTTGGGCGTTCTCAACACCGGCCGGGAAAGTGTATTGGTTCGACGCAGGCGCAGCAGCGTTCCTCCTGAATGGCGAGTTCGCTGCTGAAGTGACCGATAGCAAAGGCGTTATCACCCACCTGCAGTTGACGTCCAAATTCTGGGATAAGGTAGAAGGAGCCGGAATTGCGATTAGCGGGCCTCTGCCCGATCGCGTTCTGCCGCTGCCGGAGCTTGCAACTGTGCCCATGGACCAGCCGCGCCGCAACCCTAGCTGGTCCAGGGATGAACTCATCCTTGCCCTCGATCTCTACATGAGAAATCCGAGCTCACCTCCAGGCAAATCCAGTGATGAGGTTCTGAGCCTCTCCTCACTGCTCAACACGCTGGGGCGGCTCAACGCTGGTCATGGGCAGGAGTATCGTAACCCAAACGGCGTCTACATGAAGATGATGAACTTCCGCCGTTTCGACCCCTTGTTCACGGCTGCCGGCAAGGTTGGCCTCACGAGAGGCGGAAGGGAGGAGGAGGCTGTTTGGCATGAATTCGCTCATGACCAAGAGAGGCTCGCCCAAGTTGCCCAGGCGATCCGGACTGCCGCCGAGAGCAATATGGAAGGCGCCTCACAGACTTCTGGTGACGGAGACGGCGCGGAGGCAGAGGAGGGGCGCATTCTCACACGCCTTCATCGGTTCCGTGAGCGACGCCCTGAGCTGGTCGCCCAAAAGAAAGCCTCTGTCCTTGCGGCGTCAGGGCGGCTCTCCTGCGAGGTTTGTAACTTCGACTTCGAGGAAAAGTACGGAGAGCGAGGAAGAGGGTTCATAGAGGCGCATCATCTCAAACCCCTGCACACACTTTCGGAGGCTACCAAAACAAGCCTTGGCGACCTCGCCCTCCTCTGTGCTAACTGCCATCGGATGATCCATTCAGCGCAGCCTTGGCTAAGTCCGGATGAGCTTCGGCAGATACTTCGAAATGATTGAATGCCGGCTCGTCTTGGCCTAACCTCGCAAGCCTTGGCCCACCAGTCAGTTACGGTTCTCTCGAAGACTTCGAGAGCACGGGTAACTTGGGCGCGGGTCCTAGGTGCATGCATGCGGTCGTCAAAGACGGCGGTAAATCGCATTCTGCCGCTCCAATGCCGCTATCTCGCTGACACCCAACCCCAGCTCGCGAATGATCTCGTTGACCATTTCCTTGGGTTCCTCGAACGTGGCTACACGTTTCCGGGTCTTGTTCCAGTCGGCGATATGTGGCCAAGCGAGGGCAATCACGCCCTTTTCCAGCCGGCGCAACTCATCTTTAGTCGGTTTGAGAGGCAGGCACACGAAACCACAATGCTTGCGGATAAATGCCTGCCGCACCCGGCGAGCAATCTCCCCATCGCGGGCATTCGTGCTGGGATGGTGGCGATCGTGCCAAAGGCGGCCAACTGAATAGTTGCAGGCCAGCTTATGGCTGCGCTCCTCGGACCCGGTGATGTGGCGGCTCCAGATGCGATCCCTGAAGCTATCGCTGTCGGTCATGCCGAAGTAGTGAAGCTTGCCCTCGTGGTCACCAAGCCCGTAGAGGCCGACTGCGTCGGGCATGTCATCAAAGCGACGAAGAGGCTGAGAAAGGAGATGGTCGAGAGCATCGTGGGCTGTGAGCGTCATCTGGGTTCTCCGTTTTTGAAGGCGCTGTCTTCTATGGAGAAGCGATAGACGTTCACCCGAGCTGAACTTTTCGCCGTACTTTATATGGGTCGACGCGCTTGGTCCGCACTCGAACTGATGCCACAGGCACAGCCAGAATAGTCATCCAAATCGCGTCATCCGGAATATCTGGAGGCAGGGGGCGGGACACAGCCGTACGCTGGATGCCAAGATGTCCGTAGATCAACTCGAACGCCTGACTGAATTTCGCATAACTTCCGTCGTACTCCACCTCAAGTATTGCAACACGAGGCGCTGTAGATTGAGGACTGACGAAGCAGTCTCCTCGGAACTGATCCCGATCAAACTCAGCCGCTTCAAGGACACGGAACAAGACTGGGGTTGCTCCGATCTCGGTCAGTTGCCCAAGCAAGGAACCCAACCGGGGGAGAGATACTGCAAAATCGGCAGAAGAAACTGAACCTGAATACGACATAGAGATTATCACCACAGTTTTAGGTCGAACCTATAATCACGGGTCCGCCAACGGCTACCTACTTCTGAAGATAGCACTGGAGGCTTACGGGAAGGTTGGGACCGTCATTGTAGGGCTGCCAGAATGACCATCAGTGTCTCAAATGCCTAGATCAAGGCTCACTCGGACTAAGCGCCTTCGCCACTGCTCGGAACCGTGCGCTTGAAGCTCGGCTCATAGACCTCGCGAGGGACAACGGCGCGTAGCCGGTTACCGATGTTCATTCGAGCCATGCCAGGATTGAGATGGTCATACCGCTCGTTAATGCCCCACTGTCGTGCAACTGTGTAAAGCCTCTCAAGGTCCAGAGTGCCATCGGGAGACCGCACCTGATCACTAAGCCAAATGTTAAAAGGCCCGTCCTTCACCAGCCTTTTCCAACGCTCGCGACGTTCTGGGGTGAAAGCATCAACCGGTGCTGAACGCGGAGAAACACGCGCGGCAACTTTGCTCTCCAAGCGGTCGCGCTTAGCACTCTCGATTGCAACACTCAGGTCTGAACGCCAAACGCGTTTCGCAATTGTGCAGAACTGTGCGATGCCGAGGCTACCGCGCAAATTGCGAGCCTTAGAGCCAGGTGCCGTGAGCCGCTCACTTACGCTGTCGCGTGGTGCTTCCCATATCTCATACGGCTCCATTGTACTCTCGTCGATTAATACTAAGAGAACGCTATGGAACTCGTGTTCGAGGTTGATGCGGGGGACGCGGCCAACTCGAGGATGCTGCACGTTCACCGCACGCCCTTTGATCTGGATTAACTCCTTGGGATGACGGACTGCGTCGTAGCCGGGGGTTCGTGCTGGAGCCAATTCTAGCCCAAGTAGTCGATGGGCCTCGATCTCGGCCACTTCGCCAGAAATCCCTAGCGGCTTGCCGGTTAGTTGCTTGTATTCAACTGCTAGCGCTTTCGCTACGTCGATAACCTCATAGATGCTCCGCACCTTATCGCCCATCCTTATGCTTTCGTTGCAAAGGATACAGTCCCTCAATTCGTGAAACCGGGTTCATTTTTCCTCGCCAGAAAAGCTAATTTTCCAAAACCCTATCACATCCATCATCCTTCTCCTCCATGGATGAGGCGATCGCGGAACCGGTGGAATGTGGAGGCTAGAGGCTCTAGCAAGACGTACCGCTGGCTTGAGGACCTCTCGATCAATGACACCTTCTCCAGAACACCAGCCTTTGCGAGGGCTTTGGCTACTCGCAACAGGCTTGTGCGGGGTCGCGCGTCGATAGCTCCATCGATGGTGAGTTGCGTGAGGACCTCGCGGATCAGGTCCTGATCCCCCTTTGCACGTTTGGTGATCTCAGCGAAGGCGCATGCAAGCTCTATCATTTCATTAGCCGCCTCTTGCCTTGCAAGGTTAGGCAGTCCAGCCAGAATATGGTTCAAACGCCGCGCGCCATCGAGGCGGACGTGCTCAAGTCGCTGCCAGAAGGACAGGTCCTCGCTGAACCGAAACTCTGGGTTTACCAGGTCGCCAACGCTACGGGTCCGGCCATTGTAGGTCACCTCAATCCTCAACCGGGTTGAGAGCTTCGGATAGACCTTGAGGCTGAGACCTGTGCGAAGGTTGATCGCAAGCCACTTCGACGAAGCCTCTCGGCCCTCTCTGAGGGTGTACTCTTCTGTAATTTCGAAGTTTGGGGCTGCCGCTCGTAGGGCAAGTTCTAACCCAGCAAAAGACAGCCGGGCGTCGTCGAGCGGGAATTCCCAGTGCACTTCCACATGATGGAGCTGCGGAACCTGTTCGGTGGGAGGCAGCAGGATTAGTTGTGGGCGCTCCATCATTGGGTAAGCCGCCCCTGATCGGCGGCTGAAATCGGTCACGATGTGGCGGGTGATGGCCTCGACGTAGAGTGCAACGAGTTCGTCCCATTGTTGAGTGACGAGCGAAAGCCAGCGATCGCCCGGCAGGTAGTTGTCCCAATCCGAGAGGGCTCCTGCCTCCAAAGCAGATTGCTCATCGGGGTCGATCTGCAGCAGTCGGTGCGGCTCGATCGCTCGCAGGGCTTGGACGCTGTCTGGATTGAACCGGCGGGCATAGGCCGCGAAGCGCGTCGGATTGATGCTCAGCGTCAAAAAGACCTGACGCTGGTTAGTTTGCTCCGCCCGCACATAGCGAACTTCTCCAGAAAACAGCCACCCCTTTGCAACGGGTTGCAAAACCGAGGATCGGCCACGCCCTCGCGGGGCGGAAAACACGTTTCCCCACTCCAAGGATTGGGCGTGCTGACGACGCACAAGATGCTCGAAAACCTGATCGTCAGGGGAAGTGACCACGCCCTGCATGGTGAGTTCGATCTTGTCGTGGCGGCCGAAGGCTGGGTTCACCTGCTGATCGCTGAGCAAGTGCAAGCCAGGGCGGACGCGTCTCCGAGCATGACCTCCGGTGGTTTTGATCTCTGTGGGGTCCCCTATGGAGGGAACAGGGCGGGTACTGGGAAAGGAATTCGTCATGAGGTTCTGAACAGGGCCAGGCAGGTTGAGGGGACCCGCTGTTGCCAACGCCAGTCCGCACGTGGCTACTAATGCCCTTATCAGGCTCGGTCGAGCGAAAGCTCTCGTTTAACGCCCATAGGGGTCGATCAGCGATCCAGCCTCAGGCTCAACTCGAACGTGAATGATACTGCGTACCAACAGGGCTCGGAATTTATGTTTCGCTGCTCGGGTAGAGATGTCGCAGATCGAGCCCATCGTACCCGACCTTCGCAATATCTTTGGCAAGCATGCTGGGCCGTGTGCCTGAGCCGTAATCGTCCTCGGTGCTACTGCTCGACCAGCCGCCCAGCTCCCGCACCCGATCCTGCGGGACTTCGGCGTTGCGGAGGGCATCTCGGAACGTGTGACGGAACGAGTGGAAATTCTTGCGGCCTTCCTGGATACCAACCTTATCGAGGAAATGGGCGAACCATTTGCTGAAGTTGTCGGAGATGTAGCCTGTGCTGGCGACCGTCAGCTCAGGGAAGAGGCGCGCTTTAGGTGGATGGTCGGCTCTAATCTTGGCCACGTATTCCAGAAAGCCGATGCGCCTTAATTCGGGGTGAACCGGCACGAAACGATGTCCGGCATGCGTCTTCACGCGCTTGAGCCCGTCCTCGTCCGATCGGATCAGGATGATGTCAGTTCCATCCTCGACGACAATGTCATCCTCACTCAGCTGGCACGCCTCGTTGAGGCGCATACCGGAGTAGAGCGAGATCAGTGGAACCCAAAAGCGGCCCCGTCGCGGCCGATCGGGTCCGGGGCAGGCATACCCCCGCTCGTCGTCGAGACAGCCCGTGTAAAGCGGCGCTGCGAAAATGCAGGCCAAGTCAGACGAGGTGAAAGGCAGGCGGCGGTCCTTCCGCCGCAGACCGTCGCCGGCCAGCCGCAGGCCGGTAGCCGGGTTCTTCTCGATCAGGTGCTCCTTTACCGCGAAGTCCATCAGCGACACGAACGCACTCATGTAGCTGTTGGCTGTCGTCACGGACATCGGCTTGAGACCGCGCGCCTCGGCAAGCCGCAGGACCTCTCCCGTCGTTTTTTTCGGAAAGCGCTTGGTAGCGTTCGAGGGGAGCGCCTTTACCGTGTCGAGGAGTTTGCGTGCCTTCTCGCGGTCGATGGCGGTAACGAGGGTCTTGGCTCCAATAACTTCCTTGAACAGCCGGTGCTGAGCCTCTTGCTTCAACTTCGTCTTCGGGGAGGGACGCGGTCGCGTAGGATCACGGTCATATCTTTGTATCAGGTCGGACAGCGTAACGGCCGAGATTGAAACCGGGTTCACAGCCGTAACGGCAGATAGATTGGTGAAACGGTGGTCCAGAGGGTAAAGGGCGGTACGTGACGAGCGGTTTATAAGCCGCCGCTCACTTTCGATCGTTGCTTCGTGCAACACACGAGCCAGCTTGGCACGCCACGGTGAAATGATACCCTGTTCTGCAGGGTCGGGAATGCCGACTTCTGAGAGAAGCGTCCGCACCTGCTCGTGAACGCTTGCGGATACCACCTCCCAATCCTCAATAAATCCAAGGTCTTCCTCGTGGATTAGGGTCTCGTCTGGGTCGAGCTGACGAGAGGCATTCTTCTTCTCAGCTGCTACGAACCAGCGAGTAGCAAGTGTCCATACCTGCTCGTCGGTGAGATCAATCGCGCGGGAGTTGCCGGCGGCCTCGTTGGATCGGGCTAGTTTGATGCGCGCATCGTCAAACTCAGCCTCAACTTTGAGCCGCTCAATCCGAACACGTCGCTTAGCTTCTGCAGCATCAGAAGTTTTAAGGGAGCGCCTGACCTCCAGTTTGCCAATTATTGGCCTGATCTCATCCGGAACACGCACCCTCAACCAATAGATGCTGCCGCGAAGCTGGAGGTGTTCAGGACGACGGGCCATAAGGGTTCGTGGGTCTGTTGTGTACCAAAGCTATGTACCAAACAGCACAATGAATCCATTGAAATCAAACGTTTTTTAAAGAAATCAACAGCCTAAGTGAGACTTGGTGGAGCTGAGGGGAATCGAACCCCTGACCTCTGCAGTGCGATTGCAGCGCTCTCCCATCTGAGCTACAGCCCCGGTCGATTCCATCGAGCCAAGTGGCGCAAGTTTTAGGCCTGCCGGCTTTGGTCTGTCAATCGGTCGGTGAGGGGCTGGAGATGGCATCGGGGCGGGAAGGGGCGGCCCTGCGAGGCGGTTATGGGTTGTTCAGCCCCGCTTCAAACGCTACATGAGCAACGCCGATCCCTGACAGGTTCCTCATGCGCGCGCTTCTCAACGTCATTCTGCTGGCTCTGCAGCTCTATACCTATCTCATCGTCGCCTCGGCGATCCTGAGCTGGCTGGTGGCCTTCAACGTGGTCAACACCCGTAACAATTTCGTCCGCTCGATCTGGAACTTCCTGGATGCGGTGACGGAGCCGGTCCTGAGGCCGATCCGGAGCATCCTGCCCAATCTCGGCGGGGTCGATATTTCGCCCATCATCCTGATTCTGCTGATCATTTTTATCCAGAACCTGATCGTCGACTACCTGATGCCGATCGCCTTCTAAAAGGGCGCGCCGCGTGGCCTGGCGCATCCGCCCCGACGGGCTCGAAGTCCGGGTCCGGGTGACGCCCCGGGGCGGGCGCGATGCCATCGACGGAGTCGAGGCTCTCTCGGACGGCAAGTCGGTGCTCAAAGTCCGGGTCAGGGCCGTGCCGGAGGATGGGGCCGCCAACGAGGGGGTCCGGCGCCTGCTGGCGAAGGCGCTCAAGGTTCCGGCCTCGGCGGTCAGCCTCGAGACCGGCGCCACGGCCCGGCTGAAGACGTTTGTGATTTCAGGCGAAGGCGAGGCGCTGGCCGCCGCCTTCGCCGCCTTGACAGGACGGACAGACCCATGAGCGCCACGATCATCGACGGAAAAGCCTATGCCCAGGGCCTGCGCGCCCGCATCGCCGATGCCGTTTCCGGCCTGTCGCGGCAGGGTGTGACGCCCGGCCTTGCCGTGGTGATCGTCGGCGAGGATCCGGCGAGCCAGCTCTATGTGAAGAATAAGGCGCGCCAGACCGTCGAGGTCGGCATGCGCTCCTTCGAGCACACGCTGCCGGCCTCCACCGGCGAGGCGGAGCTTCTGGATCTCGTCGCCCGGCTCAATGCCGACCCGGCGGTGGACGGCATCCTCGTGCAATTGCCGCTGCCGAAGCAGGTCGATGCGCAGAAGGTGATCGAGGCCATCGATCCGGCGAAGGACGTGGACGGCTTCCATCCGATCAATGCCGGGAGGCTCATGACCGGCGTGCCCGGTCTCGTCTCCTGCACGCCCTTAGGGTGTCTTCTGCTCGCGCAGTCGGTGCGGCGCGATCTCGCCGGGCTCAATGCTGTCGTGGTCGGACGCTCCAACATCGTCGGCAAACCCATGGCGCAATTGCTCATCGCCCAGAGCTGCACGGTGACGGTGGCCCATTCCAGGACCCGCGATCTTGCCGAGGTCTGCCGCAGCGCGGATCTCCTCGTGGCCGCCGTCGGGCGGCCCGAGATGGTGCGCGGCGACTGGGTCAAGCCGGGCGCCATCGTGATCGATGTGGGCATCAACCGGGTGCCGAACCCGGCTGCCGGCGAAGGCAAGACCAAGGTGGTCGGCGACGTGGCTTATGCGGAAGCGGCCAAGGTCGCTTCCGCCATCACGCCGGTGCCGGGCGGCGTCGGCCCGATGACCATCGCGTGCCTGTTGCGCAACACCCTGGAGGCCGCCTGCCTCCGGCGCGGGATCACGATGCCGGCGGTGGATTTCGCCGCCTGAGCATCGATCCCAAAAGTGGATTCCACTTTTGGGATCCGTTCGACGGGCTCGTCAGTTCGCCGCGAAGCAATAGAACAGGCCGGCCCCGCCGGTGCCGCGCAGGGCGTCCTGACTGCATCCGCCGCGTGAGGCATGGGACGAGTTCCAGGACTTGGCCGGCGGCGACTCGTCCAGGCCCGTGCGGTCGTGGTGCCCCATCATGGCGGCGCCTTCGGTGCCGCTCTTCGTCCAGTTGCCGCAGGTCATGTCCTCGTTGCCGGTAAAGGTGGTGCCGTCTGCTTGAGAGCCGGTGAGGATGTCGTGCTGGGTCGGTTGGTCGCCGCGCCCCTTCACCATCTCGCCCTTCTCAGTGAGGGCCGTCTGCTTGGTGAGATTGTTGCTGGCGCCGTGCAGGTCCACCACGTCCTTGGCGATGACAGTGCCCTTGGCGTTCTGCCAGGGGCCGCGTCCGATGCGGTCCTTCGCGTTCGTGGCCGTTCCGCCGCGACGGCTTGAGTCGAGAGATAGGCGCGCCACATCTTCCCGCGAATGCCGGCGGCTTCGGCCAGGGTCTGGCAATGCCGGTCCGCTCCTTCGAGGCCGCCGAGATCCGCGCCCTTGCCGGAACCGACGCTGGTGACGAAGAACGTGGTATCCTGGGCGCTCTGGGCCTGAGCAGCACCCATGGGAGCGAGGGCAAAAACCCGATTGCGGCGATAAGCCAACCGCCATTCGTTCCGCGCATTGTTTCCTCCTGTGATGGATTGAGACCGTCCTTGTTCGAGACGGACGGTTCTATAGACGATCCTGGGAGAAGAATCATTCCCTCCTCACGGCGTTTTGACGGCGGACAGGCAGGGAGGTGAGTTCCCAATTGCGTGATCGGTCACGCTTCCTTGCGCAAATGCTCGATGAGCTGTCGCGCCGAAGTCGGCAGATCCTTCAAGGACCGGATGCACAGGGTGAGATCGCGCGCAGCCCAGGCGTCCTCTAGTTCGACCGGGATGATGGCCGTGGTTCGGGCGGCGCGGCGGGCGGTGGTCTCGGGCACGATGCCGAGGCCCACGCCAGCCTCCACCATGCGGCAGACCGCGTCGAAGCTGCGCAGCTGCACCCGGAGGCGGATGGGCCTGCCGATGCGCGTCGCCTTGCCGGCGAGGAAGCGCTGGAGAGCGCTCGCCCGGTCGAGGCCGACGAAATCGTGCTCCAGCACCTCGGCGAAGGAGATGCTGGGCCGGGAGGCGAGGGGATGACCTTTGGGCACCACAAGCACGAAGCGGTCGCTGCGGAACGGGTAGGTCTCGAGCCGCCCCGTGTCGACGGTGCCGGCCACGATGCCGAGATCGCCGACGCCTTCGGCGATCAGGCCGACGATTTCGTCGCTCAGGCGCTCCTCCAGGTCGATGGAGACCTGCGGGTGCCCGGCGAGGAAGGCGCCGAGCGCTTCCGGCAGGAACTCTGTCAGGGCGTTGGTGTTGGAGAGGATCCGGATCTGGCCGGTCAGTCCGCCCGTATAGGAGCCCAGATCCTCCCGCAGGCGCTCGGCCTGGGCGAGGAGGGCGCGGGCATGCTGGAGCAGGGTCCGACCGGCGGGCGTCGGGGTCACCCCCGCCCGGGTTCGCAGCAGGAGGGGAGCGCCGAGGGACTTTTCCATGTTGCGGATGCGGGTGCTCGCAGCCGCCAGCGCCAGATGAGCCCGCTCGGCTCCGTGGGTGATGCTGCCGGCCTCGACCACGTGCCGGAAGACGCTCAGATCGGTGAGATCGAATTGCATAGTTATCCTTCGTCATTTGCGAAGGGAGATAAGAATAATTAAAAATTGTGCGATAAGCGAGCCTGTATCAAACTTCGCGGCTGACGAAGTGTGTCTCCTGTCGCCCGGTTGGGCAGAAGGCGCATTGCGGTGTTGCCGCGCTTCCGTTACGAACCATTCCAAACTACGGGCGGCCGACGTCGCCGATCAGGAGTGAACACCATGGCTGAGGCGAAAGTGGCCCCGCGGCCCTTGTCCCCGCATCTTCAGGTTTACAAGTGGAGCTGGACGATGGCGATGTCCGTCGCCCACCGCATCACGGGCATCGCGCTCTATGGCGGCATCGCGCTTTTCGCGATCTGGCTCGTGGCGCTGGCCTCCGGCCCTTCGGCTTTCGACACCGTGCAAGGGTTCTTCGGCTCGCCCGTCGGTTACCTGATCCTGTTCGGCTATACCTGGATCCTGATGCACCATATGCTGGGCGGCGTGCGCCATCTGGTGTGGGATTTCGGCCATGGCATGGAGCCGGCGCAGCGCATCAACATGGCCCGCTTCACCCTCGTCGGCTCGATCGTGCTCACGCTGGCGATCTGGGTCGTCGCCTTCATTGCTTTCTAAGGAGACCGGACCATGGCCGACAACAGGGCTGACACCCGCGTTTCCATGCGCACCCCGCTCGCCCGCGTGAAGGGCCTCGGCGCTTCCGGGCACGGCGTCGAGCATTGGTGGATCCACCGCATGACGGCGGTGTCGAACATCCCGCTCATCATTTCCTTCGTGATCATCATCGCGGCACTGGCCGGCAGCTCCTACGAGGAAGCCATTGCCATCATCTCGCATCCGCTGATCGCGATCATCCTGATCCTGGCGGTGCTCTCGGTCACGAACCACATGCGCCTGGGCATGCAGATCGTCATCGAGGACTACGTCCACGACAAGGGCCCGAAGATCGCTGCCGTCATCGCGAACAATTTCTACGCCGTGATCGTCGGGGTGGCCTGCCTCTACGCCATCCTCAAGGTCAGCCTCGGCCGCATCCTCGTTTAAGGAATTCTCTCATGGCTCAAGCAACCAACGGCAAGGCCTATACGATCATCGATCACACCTTCGACGTGGTGATCGTCGGCGCCGGCGGCGCGGGTCTTCGCGCCACCGTCGGCTGTTCGCAGGCCGGCCTTCGCACCGCCTGCATCACCAAGGTGTTCCCGACCCGCTCGCACACGGTGGCGGCTCAGGGCGGCATCTCCGCCTCGCTCGGCAACATGGGGCCGGACGACTGGCGCTGGCACATGTACGACACCGTGAAGGGCTCGGACTGGCTCGGCGATCAGGATGCCATCGAGTATCTCGTCCGCAATGCTCCCGCGGCCGTCTATGAGCTGGAGCACTGGGGCGTTCCCTTCTCCCGCACGGCCGAGGGCAAGATCTACCAGCGCCCCTTCGGCGGCATGACGACCGATTTCGGCAAGGGCACCGCGCAGCGCACCTGCGCGGCCGCCGACCGCACGGGCCATGCGATCCTGCACACGCTCTATGGCCAGGCGGTGCGCAACCAGACCAACTTCTTCATCGAGTATTTCGCCCTCGACCTGATGATGGATTCCGACGGCCGCTGCGTCGGTGTCGTGGCCCTCAACCAGTCGACCGGCGAGATCCACCGCTTCCGCGCCCATATGACGATCCTCGCCACGGGCGGCTATGGACGCGCCTATTTCTCGGCGACCTCGGCCCATACCTGCACCGGCGACGGCAACGCCATGGTGCTGCGCGCCGGCCTGCCGCTGCAGGACATGGAGTTCGTGCAGTTCCACCCGACCGGCATCTACGGCTCGGGCTGCCTCATCACCGAGGGCGCGCGCGGCGAGGGCGGGTACCTCACCAACTCGGAAGGCGAGCGCTTCATGGAGCGCTATGCGCCCTCCGCCAAGGACCTCGCCTCCCGCGACGTGGTCTCGCGCGCGATGACCATGGAGATCCGCGCCGGCCGCGGCGTGGGCAAGAACAAGGACCACATCTATCTCCACCTCGACCACCTCGATCCGAAGATCCTGCACGAGCGCCTGCCCGGCATCTCGGAAAGCGCCAAGATCTTCGCCGGCGTCGATGTGACGAAGGAGCCGATCCCGGTCCTGCCGACCGTCCATTACAACATGGGCGGCATCCCGACGAACTATCACGGCGAAGTGCTGACCCTGAAGAACGGCAACCCTGACACGGTGGTGCCGGGCCTGATGGCGCTCGGCGAAGCGGCCTGCGTGTCCGTGCACGGGGCGAACCGTCTCGGCTCGAACTCGCTCATCGACCTCGTGGTGTTCGGCCGCGCGGCGGGCCTGCGCTGCGCCGAGATCCTGGAGCCGAACGCCCGTCACGCTGATCTGCCGAAGAACGCCGACGAGCTTTCGCTCTCGCGCCTCGACAAGTTCCGTTATGCCAACGGCTCGACCTCGACCGCGGACCTGCGCCTCCAGATGCAGAAGACCATGCAGAACAACTGCGCGGTGTTCCGCACCGGCGAGGTTCTGGAGGAGGGCCGGAAGCTCATCCACGACGTCTGGAATGCGGCTGCCGACATCAAGGTTACGGACCGCTCGCTGATCTGGAACACCGATCTCCTCGAGACCCTGGAGTTCGACAACCTGATCGGCCAGGCCGTGGTCACCATGGAGGGTGCCGCGAACCGTCAGGAATCCCGCGGCGCGCATGCCCGCGAGGACTTCTCCGAGCGCGACGACAAGAACTGGATGAAGCACACCCTGGCTTGGCTCGACGACACCTCCCACAAGGTGACCCTCGATTATCGGCCGGTGCACACCTACACCATGTCGAACGACATCCAGTACATCGAGCCCAAGGCTCGCGTGTACTAACCAACACCCTTCATGGCCGGGCTCGCCCCGGCCATCCACGTCTTCCCACGCTGGAGCGGAGCAAAGGCGTGGATACCCGGCTTAAAGCGCCGGGCATGACGAAGTAGAGGCAAGGTAAGACCTAAATGGCCCAATTTACCCTTCCCAAGAACTCCCGGTACACCGAAGGCAAGACCTGGCCGAAGCCGGCCGGGGCCGCGAACCTTCAGGAATTCCGCATCTACCGCTGGAACCCGGACGACGGCGCCAATCCGCGCATCGACACCTATTACGTCGACCGGGACGATTGCGGCCCGATGGTTCTCGACGCGCTGCTGTGGATCAAGAACAACGTCGACTCGACGCTGGTCTTCCGCCGCTCCTGCCGCGAAGGCATCTGCGGCTCCTGCGCCATGAACATCATGGGCGGCAATACGCTCGCCTGCACGCTCGGCATCGACGATTGCGGATCGGGCTCGATCAAGATCTATCCGCTGCCGCACATGCCGGTGCTGAAGGATCTGGTGCCGGACCTGACGAGCTTCTTCGCCCAGCACGCCTCCGTCGAGCCTTGGCTCCAGACGGAGACGCCCGCGCCCGAGACCGAATGGCGCCAGACGCCGGAAGAGCGCTCGAAGCTCGACGGCCTGTACGAGTGCATTCTCTGCGCCTGCTGCACTACCTCCTGCCCGAGCTACTGGTGGAACGGCGACCGGTTCCTAGGTCCCGCGGCCCTGCTCCAGGCCTATCGCTGGCTTATCGACAGCCGGGACGAGAACACCGGCGAGCGCCTCAACAACCTGCATGATCCGTTCCGGCTCTATCGCTGCCACACGATCATGAACTGCGCCAACACCTGCCCGAAGGGCCTCAACCCGGCCAAGGCCATCGCCGAGGTCAAGAAGATGATGATCGCGCGGGTCGTGTGACGTAACGTCGGTGACGCTTCCTTGCAACAACTTCACGAAAAGGCGCCTCGGGCGCCTTTTTTTGTGGTTTGCGATCCCATATGTCGAAGCCGAAACCATGTTGGCCTGGGTTCATATTCCTCTCTGTAGCCTGGGCTGACGCATCGTGCGGAACCGGAGGTCCGCGTCAGCGAAAAGTGGACCCGGTCTTCCGCGAAGAACGATGCGCCGCTTAAAGGATTGAGCATCGGACCCATAAGTGCACTCCACTTATGGGTCCGATGCTCTAGACAATCACCCGTCCGAACGGACGGACATGCACACGAGGACCAAGATGACGAAGCCGCTGTGGCTGACGACTGCTGTAATCTGCTCCGCCCTGGCGCTCGGCGCGTGCTCCTCGACCCGCCTCGGCGGGCCGCCGTCTCGCGGGGCCGGGATGGCGCCAATCACCGAGGTGCCGCCGGTCGAAGCCGTGCCGTCGGGGCCGATCGAGGCGGCTCCGCTGCCGCCGCTCGCCGGAGCGCCCGTTGCGCCCGAGATGATGGCTCCCCCGGCCGGCGGAACCGAAATCGCCGGACTGCCGCCGGCGCCCCCGCCGCCGACCGTCGCGGCGCCGGCTCCCGCGCCCGCCCCGGCTCCGTCCAGCCGCACCGCCATGGTCGGCAACTGGAGCGTCCAGACGTCGGGCGGCAATTGCCGCCTCCAGCTTTCGAGCTCGCCCGCGCTCGATCTCTACCGGGCGTCGGCTTCCGGCTGCTCGAACCAGGACCTGTCCAAGGTCAATGCCTGGGACTACCGCGACGGCGAGGTCTACCTCTACCAGACGGGCGGCGCCGTGACGGCGCGCCTGCGCGGATCGTCTTCGGCGCTCAGCGGCGTACTCGCCAAATCCGGCGCACCGCTGACGCTGGCGCGCTGACGATCAGGCAACAAGGACGCATCAGCCTTCCGCGAGCGAACCTCTGTCGTCGTGGCCGGGCCTGTCCCGGCCATCCCGATGCGGTGAGGCGCGGCGCTTTAAGCAATCGGGATCACCGGCACAAGGCCGGTGATGACGAAGGGATGAATGTCGGACAGGTTTTAAAAGTGGGCTGCTTTTTCAAGACAAACGGCCTCAAGACGTTTGCGCTCCAAGGCGCGGAGGGGTATCGGTCATCCTGTGAACGACACCCCCTTCTCCTCGCCTCAATCCATCACGGCCCGCTACAACGCCCTGGTCACGTCGGGCGCCATCGAACGCGATCCGGCGCAGGTGGCCCTGCTCAAACGGCTCGAGGCGCTCGCCGGGAGCCTCGCCAACCACCGTCTGGCCCGCAAGCCAAGCGCGCTCGGCTGGCTCTTCGGCAAGAAGAGCGCCGCACCCCCGAAAGGCCTCTATGTCTGGGGCTCGGTCGGACGCGGCAAGACCATGCTGATGGACTTGTTCTTCGAGGCGCTGCCGGTGCGGCGCAAGCGCCGGGTCCATTTCCACGCCTTCATGGCCGATGTGCACGAGCGCATCCACGAGTACCGGCAGAGGCTGAAAAGCGGGGAGGTCTCCGGCGACGACCCCATCGGTCCCGTGGCGGAGGCGCTGGCCGACCAGGCCTGGGTCCTCTGCTTCGACGAGTTCACCGTCACGGACATTGCGGATGCGATGATCCTGGGACGCCTGTTCACGGCTCTCTTCGCCCGTGGCGTGGTGGTGGTCGCCACCTCCAACGTGGAACCCGACCGGCTCTATGAAGGCGGCCTCAACCGCTCGCTCTTCCTGCCCTTCATCGGGCTGCTGCAGGAGCGGATGGCGGTGGTGAAGCTCGAATCCCGCACGGATTTCCGGCTCGAGAAGCTGGCCGGCAGCCCGGTCTTCTATACGCCGGCCGACGAGCACTCCCGTTCGGCGCTCACCCGCGCCTTCAAGAGCCTGACGGGCCGCGATCAGGGCAAGTCCCTGATCCTCACCGTCAAGGGGCATCCGGTCGAGGTGCCGCAGGCCGCCGGCGGCGTGGCACGGTTCTCCTTCGAGGATCTCTGCTCCAAACCGCTCGGGGCCGCCGATTACCTCGCTGTTGCGGAGGAGTTTCATACAATCGTCCTGGAGAACATCCCGACGATGTCCTTCGAGCGTCGCAACGAGGCGAAGCGCTTCATCATGCTCATCGACGCCCTCTACGATGCCCATGTGAAGCTCCTCGCTTCTGCCGAGGCCGAGGTGACGGAACTCTATCACGCCGATACCGGCCGCGAAGCCTTCGAGTTCGACCGCACCGTGTCCCGCCTCATCGAGATGCGCTCCGAGGAATACCTGTCCCTGCCGCATGGGCGCTCGGATTCGGAAGCCTCGGGCAGCATGACCGGGCTCGCCGAGACATGAAGCGGCCTACCGGCGGAGCGGTGCGGATCGCGGAAGCCTCTCCGGCCGATACTCGGCTTCTCGCCATTGCGGCCGATCAGCTCAAGGAATTCGGGCCCAAGCACATCACGGTCGTCGGGATCGCCGATGCGGCCGGCATGACTCACGCCAATGTCTATCGCTACTTCGCCAACAAGGCGGCCCTCATCGATGCGGTCGCCGGGCAATGGCTGCGCAGGATGGAGGCGACCATTGCGGACATCGCGGATTCCCCCGATCCCGCCGACGACAAGCTGGAACGCCTGATCCAGGCCTGGGCGCGGATCCATCGGGACCTCCTGAAGGCGGACCGGCATCTCTTCGACGTCTATTGCACGGCCACCGAGACGGCCCGGCCCCTCATCCGCAAGCACCGGTCCCGCATGCGCCTTCTGATCGAGCGGGTGCTGGACGAGGGCATCGCGACCGGAAAGTTCGACCCCCGGGACCGGGAGAAGGCGCATGCCTTCATCACCGACGCGGTCTATCGCTTCATCAACCCGCTCACCGTCCGGCTCGATGCGGACGTGCCGCAGGATATCCTCGACCAGCGTCTCGCCACCATGATCCGGGCCATCCTGCGGGCGCTGGCGAATGGTAGCGTGTAACATCAGTTACAATTTTCGAAACTTGTAACAAGAAAATTCATAACGTCTAAGGCCGCTCAAGTTGCTGTAAAGGCAAAGTATTTCCGAAACGTTAAGCTTGTCGAGACTTTCATGAGGGCTCAAAGCCGTGCCTGTTAACCTTTTGGTCGCTTGATGGCGGCCCATTTCTCATGGCAAACAGCGCCACCTCAAAAAAGGCATGCCAAAACCCAAGGCATGCCAAAACCCAAGGACAGACCATGGCCCGGAAAAAGATCGCGCTCATCGGTGCAGGCCAGATCGGCGGAACGCTCGCCCATCTCGTCGGCTTGAAGGAACTCGGCGACGTCATTCTCTTCGACATCGCGGAAGGTATCCCCCAGGGCAAAGGTCTCGACATCGCGGAATCCGCCCCGGTCGATGGGTTCGACGCCAAGTACGAGGGCGCGAATGACTACGCGGCCATCGAGGGCGCCGACGTCATCATTGTCACCGCCGGCGTGCCGCGCAAGCCCGGCATGAGCCGCGACGACCTGATCGGCATCAATCTGAAGGTCATGGAAGCGGTCGGCAACGGCATCAGGCAATATGCCCCGAACGCCTTCGTCATCTGCATCACCAACCCGCTCGACGCCATGGTGTGGGCGCTCCAGAAGTTCTCCGGCCTGAAGCCGGAAAAGATCGTCGGCATGGCCGGCGTGCTGGATAGCGCCCGCTTCCGTCATTTCCTCGCGGAAGAGTTCAACGTGTCGGTCGAGGACGTGACCGCCTTCGTGCTCGGCGGCCACGGCGACGACATGGTGCCGCTGGTGCGCTATTCCACAGTTGCCGGCGTTCCGCTGCCCGATCTCGTGAAGATGGGCTGGACCTCCCAGGAGAAGCTCGACGCCATGGTCGAGCGCACCCGCAAGGGCGGCGGCGAGATCGTCAACCTGCTCAAGACCGGCTCCGCCTTCTACGCGCCCGCCGCTTCGGCGATTGCAATGGCCGAGAGCTATCTCAAGGACAAGAAGCGCGTCCTGCCCTGCGCGGCCTACCTGAACGGCCAGTACGGTGTGAAGGACATGTTCGTGGGCGTTCCGATCGTGATCGGCGAGAACGGCGTCGAGCGTATCGTCGAGGTCGCGTTCTCCGCCGACGAGAAGGCCATGTTCGAGAAGTCCGTCGCTTCGGTGCAGGGCCTCGTCGACGCCTGCAAGCAGATCAACTCGGCCCTCGCCTAAGATTCCTCAAGGACGTCATGGCCGGGCTCGACCCGGCCACAGCACCTTCAACCGCTGATGCGGAGAGAAACGAATGAACATCCATGAATATCAAGGCAAAGCAGTCCTGAAGGAATTCGGCCTGCCTGTCTCCCGCGGCAAGGCCATCTTCTCCGCCGACGAGGCGGAGGCCGCGGCCAAGGAACTCGGCGGCCCGCTCTGGGTCGTGAAGTCCCAGATTCACGCGGGCGGCCGCGGCAAGGGCAAGTTCAAGGAAGCCGCCGCCGGCGAAAAGGGCGGCGTGCGTCTCGCCAAGTCGATCGACGAGGTCAAGGAATTCGCCCGTCAGATGCTCGGCAACACCCTGGTGACGATCCAGACCGGCGAGGCCGGCAAGCAGGTCAACCGTCTCTATATCGAGGACGGCTCCGACATCGACACCGAGCTCTATCTCTCCATGCTCGTCGACCGCGCCACCGGCCAGGTCGCTTTCGTCGTGTCGACGGAAGGCGGCATGGACATCGAGCAGGTCGCTCACGACACCCCTGAGAAGATCCTGACCTTCTCCGTCGATCCGGCCACCGGCGTGATGCCTCACCACGGCCGCACGGTCGCCAAGGCGCTGGGCCTGAAGGGGGCACTCGCCAAGGAAGCCGAGGATCTGGTGACCAAGCTCTACACGGCCTTCGTCGCGAAGGACATGGAGATGCTGGAGATCAACCCGCTGATCGTCACCAAGGACCAACACCTCAAGTGCCTCGACGCCAAGATCTCCTTCGATGGCAACGCCCTCTACCGTCACCCCGACGTGATCGCCCTGCGTGACATCACGGAGGAGGACGAGAAGGAAATCGAGGCCTCCAAGTACGACCTCGCCTATATCGCGCTCGACGGCACCATCGGCTGCATGGTCAACGGCGCAGGCCTCGCCATGGCGACGCTGGACATCATCAAGCTCTACGGCGAAGAGCCGGCGAACTTCCTCGATGTCGGCGGCGGCGCGTCCGAGGAGAAGGTGACGGCGGCGTTCAAGATCATCACCGCCGATCCGAACGTGAAGGGCATCCTCGTCAACATCTTCGGCGGCATCATGAAGTGCGACGTCATCGCCCGCGGCGTGATCGCGGCGGTGAAGACGGTCGGCTTGCAGGTTCCGCTGGTGGTGCGCCTCGAGGGCACCAACGTGGAAGAGGGCAAGCAGATCATCCGCGAATCCGGCCTCAACGTGATCCCGGCGGACGACCTCGACGACGCCGCCCAGAAGATCGTGAACGCCGTGCGCGGCGGAAAGTAAGGTTTCGAGCTGATGTCCATCCTCATCACCAAAGACACCAAGGTCATTTGCCAGGGCTTCACCGGCAAGAATGGGACCTTCCATTCCGAGCAGGCCATCGCCTACGGCACCAAGATGGTCGGCGGCACCTCGCCGGGCAAAGGCGGCTCCACGCACCTGAACCTGCCCGTGTTCGACACGGTCATGGAAGCGCGCGAGAAGACCGGCGCCGACGCCTCGGTCGTCTACGTTCCGCCGCCGGGCGCGGCGGACGCCATCTGCGAGGCGATCCAGGCGGAGATCCCGCTCATCGTCTGCATCACGGAAGGCATTCCGGTGCTCGACATGGTGCGCGTGAAGCGTGCGCTCGAGGGCTCCAAGTCGCGCCTTATCGGCCCGAACTGCCCCGGCATCGTCACGGCGGGCGAGTCGAAGATCGGCATCATGCCGGCCAACATCTTCAAGCCCGGCTCCGTCGGCATCGTGTCGCGCTCCGGCACGCTCACCTACGAGGCCGTGTTCCAGACCACCAATGAAGGCCTCGGCCAGACCACGGCGGTCGGCATCGGCGGCGACCCGGTGAAGGGCACCGAGTTCATCGAGATGCTCGACATGTTCCTCTCCGATCCCAAGACCGAGTCGATCGTCATGATCGGCGAGATCGGCGGCTCGGCCGAGGAAGAGGCGGCCGCGTTCATCGCCCGCGAGGCCAAGAAGGGCCGCAAGAAGCCGATGGTCGGCTTCATCGCCGGCCGCACGGCTCCTCCCGGACGGCGCATGGGCCACGCCGGCGCGATCATCTCCGGCGGCAAGGGCGGCGCCGAGGACAAGATCGCCGCCATGGAGGCCGCGGGCATCCGCGTGTCACCGTCGCCGGCTCGCCTCGGCAAGACCCTGGTCGAGGTTCTCAAGGGCCAATAACCAAGCAATGAGCCGCCCCGACTCCGGGGCGGCCATCCCTCATTTGGATCGACAATTGCCATGGCACGCCAAGACGCCAACCAAAACCTCCTGAACACCGCTTTCCTGTACGGGGCGAACGCGTCCTATATCGAGGATCTTCAGGCCCGCTATGAGAAGGATCCCTCCTCGGTCGATGCCGAGTGGCAGGCTTTCTTCGGCGCCCTGAGGGACGACAAGCGGGCTGTCGAGAAGGCGGCCAACGGCCCGTCCTGGGAAAAGCCGAACTGGCCGATCCACGCCAACGGCGAACTCGTCTCCGCCCTCGACGGCAACTGGGCCCAGGTCGAGAAGGCGGTCGGCGACAAGATCAGGGCGAAGGCGGAAGCCAAGGGCGTCGAGATCAGCCAGATCGACGTGCAGCAGGCGACCCGCGACTCCATTCGCGCCATCATGCTGATCCGTGCCTATCGCGTGCGCGGCCACCTGCATGCGAAGCTCGATCCGCTCGACATCAATCCGCGCCCGAACGACCAGGAGCTGCATCCGTCCCATTACGGCTTCACGGAAGCCGATTGGGACCGCAAGATCTTCCTCGACAACGTGCTCGGCCTCGAGTTCGGCACGATCCGCGAAATCGTCGCGATCCTGGAACGCACCTATTGCCAGACGCTCGGAGTCGAGTTCATGCACATCTCCGATCCGGTCGAGAAGGCCTGGATCCAGGAGCGCATCGAGGGGCCGGACAAGGAGATCACCTTCACCAAGGAAGGCAAGCGCGCCATCCTCAACAAGCTCGTCGAGGCGGAAGGGTTCGAGAAGTTCCTGGACGTCCGCTACACCGGCACCAAGCGCTTCGGTCTCGACGGCGGCGAGTCGCTGATCCCGGCGCTTGAGCAGATCATCAAGCGCGGAGGCAATCTCGGCGTGAAGGAAATCGTGCTCGGCATGGCCCATCGCGGCCGCCTCAACGTGCTCACCCAGGTGATGGGCAAGCCGCACCGGGCGCTGTTCCACGAGTTCAAGGGCGGTTCCTTCGCGCCGGACGACGTGGAAGGCTCGGGCGACGTGAAGTACCACCTCGGCGCCTCGTCCGACCGCACCTTCGACGGCAACAACGTCCACCTGTCGCTGACCGCGAACCCGTCGCATCTCGAGATTGTCGATCCCGTGGTGCTCGGCAAGGTCCGCGCCAAGCAGGACCAGCACGGCTGCACGCCCGAGAACCGCGTCGCCGTCATGCCGCTCCTCATCCACGGCGATGCCGCCTTCGCGGGCCAGGGCGTCGTGGCGGAGTGCCTGGGTTTGTCGGGTCTGCGCGGTCACCGCACCGGCGGCTCGATCCACTTCATCATCAACAACCAGATCGGCTTCACCACCGATCCGCGCTTCTCGCGCTCCTCGCCCTATCCGTCGGATGTGGCGAAGATGGTCGAGGCGCCGATCTTCCACGTGAACGGCGACGATCCGGAAGCCGTCGTGTTCGCCGCGAAGGTGGCGGCGGAATACCGCCAGCGCTTCCAGAAGCCCGTCGTCATCGACATGTTCTGCTACCGCCGCTTCGGCCATAACGAGGGCGACGAGCCGGCGTTCACCCAGCCGCTCATGTACCGCAAGATCCGGTCGCATCCGGCCATCGTGGAGCTCTACTCGAAGAAGCTCGTCGCCGAGGGCGTCGTCACCGAGACCGATGTCGAGGAGATGAAGTCGGGCTGGCGCTCGAAGCTCGACGCCGAGTTCGACATCGCTGGCAGCTACAAGCCCAACAAGGCCGACTGGCTCGACGGACGCTGGTCTGGCCTCAAGGCGGTGCGCGAGGATCAGGACGATCCGCGTCGCGGGCAGACCGGCGTGTCGGTCGAGACCCTGCAGCAGATTGGCAAGGCGCTCACCACGATTCCGGAGGGCTTCCACCTCCACCGGACGATCCAGCGCTTCCTCGACAACCGCAAGAAGATGCTGGAGACCGGCGAAGGATTCGACTGGGCCATGGCCGAGGCGCTCGCCTTCGGGTCGCTCCTGCTCGAAGGCCACCGCGTGCGCCTCTCCGGTCAGGACGTGGAGCGCGGCACCTTCTCGTCGCGCCACTCGGTGCTCATCGACCAGGAGAACGAGGAGCGCTACACCAACCTCAACCACATCAGCGAGAACCAGGCCCGCTACGAGGTCATCAACTCGATGCTGTCGGAAGAGGCGGTGCTCGGCTTCGAGTACGGCTACACCCTCTCGGAGCCCAACGCGCTGACCCTGTGGGAAGCCCAGTTCGGCGACTTCGCCAACGGCGCCCAGGTGGTGTTCGACCAGTTCATCTCGTCGGGCGAGCGCAAGTGGCTGCGCATGTCGGGCCTCGTCTGCCTGCTGCCGCATGGCTACGAGGGCCAGGGACCGGAGCATTCCTCCGCCCGCCTGGAGCGCTGGCTCCAGATGTGCGCCGAGGACAACATGCAGGTTGGTTACTGCTCGACGCCGTCGAACTACTTCCACATCCTGCGCCGTCAGCTGAAGCGCGATTTCCGCAAGCCGCTGATCCTGATGACGCCGAAGTCCCTGCTGCGCCACAAGCGCTGCACCTCGACCATCGCCGACATCGCGGAGGGAACCTCGTTCCACCGCGTGCTGCACGATGATGCGCAGCGCAGCTCCGAGGGCATCAAGCTGGTGAAGGACGAGAAGATCCGGCGGGTGGTGATCTGCACGGGCAAGGTCTATTACGACCTTCTCGAGGACCGCGAAAAGCGGGGCATCGACGACGTCTATCTGCTGCGCGTCGAGCAGCTCTATCCGTTCCCGGCGAAGTCGGTGGCCGCCGAGCTCTCCCGCTTCAAGAAGGCCGACGTGGTTTGGTGCCAGGAAGAGCCCAAGAACATGGGCTCCTGGACCTTCGTCGAGCCCTATCTCGAATGGGTGCTCAAGACGGCCGGCTCCAAGGTGGATCGTCCGCGCTATGTGGGACGTCCCGCCTCCGCCGCCACCGCCACCGGCCTCATGTCCAAGCATACGGCCCAATTGCAGGCCTTCCTCGACGAGGCTTACGCGGCTTAAAAACCGCGGCGGCTCTCACCCGACTCCGAGGGGCTCCACCGAGTCCCGCAAGACCCAAAGACGACCATGGCAACCGAAATCCGCGTACCCACCCTTGGCGAATCCGTGTCAGAGGCCACCATCGGCCGCTGGTTCAAGAAGCCCGGCGATCCCGTGAAGGCCGACGAGCCCGTGCTCGAACTCGAGACCGACAAGGTGACGCTCGAGGTCAACGCTCCCGCGAGCGGCACCCTCGGCGACATCGTTGCCAAGGACGGTGAGACGGTGAGCCCCGGCGCGGTCCTCGGCTCCATCCTCGAGGGCGGCGCTGCGGCTGCTCCCGCTCCGAAGGCCGAGGCTCCCAAGGCGGCACCGACCCCTGCACCGACTCCTGCTCCCGCTCCCGCAGCGGCTCCCGCTCCGGCTGCAGCAGCGTCCCGCGACAATGGTCCGGCCGTCGCCCGCCTGGCAGCCGAGAGCGGCGTGAGCCCGGCGGGTGTCGCCGGCTCCGGCAAGGACGGCCGCGTCACCAAGGGTGACATGCTCGCGGCCATCGCCACCGGCGGGGCTGCTGCTCCCGCGCCTGCCGCTCCGGTCCAGGTCCGTGCCCCCTCGGCTCCCGTCGATGCCGAGCGCGAAGAGCGCGTGAAGATGACCAAGCTGCGCCAGACCATCGCGCGCCGCCTGAAGGATGCCCAGAACAGTGCCGCCATGCTCACCACGTTCAACGACGTGGACATGAGCGCGGTGATGCAGCTCCGCAGCCAGTACAAGGACGTGTTCGAGAAGAAGCACGGCACCAAGCTCGGCTTCATGGGCTTCTTCACCAAGGCGGTGATCCAGGCGCTCAAGGACGTTCCGGCCGTGAATGCCGAGATCGACGGGCAGGACCTCGTCTACAAGAACTACTACCACATCGGCATCGCGGTCGGCACCGAGAAGGGCCTCGTGGTTCCCGTGGTGCGCGACGCGGACGATCTGTCGGTCGCCGGCATCGAGAAGAAGATCGCCGATTTCGGCAAGCGCGCCCGTGACGGCAAGCTCTCCATCGACGAGATGCAGGGCGGCACCTTCACCATCACCAATGGCGGCATCTACGGTTCGCTGATGTCGACGCCGATCCTCAACGCGCCGCAATCGGGCATTCTCGGCATGCACCGCATCGAGGACCGTCCTGTGGTTCGCAACGGCCAGGTCGTCGTGCGCCCGATGATGTATCTCGCGCTCTCCTACGATCACCGCATCGTCGACGGCAAGGAAGCCGTGACCTTCCTCGTGCGGGTTAAGGAAGCGCTGGAAGATCCGGCCCGCCTCGTTCTCGATCTCTAAGAACAACAATCCTTTCAGCGTCATGGCCGGGTTCTCCCGGCCATCCACGCCTTCAAACGCAACGCTAAAGACGTGGATGCCCGGATCACCTCCGGGCATGCCGTTAAGTGGAGACAAGCAATGTCCTACGATGTCATCGTCATCGGCACCGGCCCCGGCGGCTACGTGGCCGCCATCCGCGCCGCGCAGCTCGGCCTGAAGACCGCCGTCGTCGAGAAACGCAAGACCCATGGCGGCACCTGCCTCAACGTGGGCTGCATCCCGTCGAAGGCGCTGCTGCATTCCTCGCACATGTTCGAGGAGGCGCGCGATCATTTCGCCGGCCTCGGCATCGGCGTCAGCGCCCCGACGCTCGACCTCAAGACCATGCAGGCCTTCAAGCAGGAAGGCGTCGACGGCAACACCAAGGGCGTCGAGTTCCTGCTCAAGAAGAACAAGATCGATGCCTTCATCGGCACCGCGCGCATCGCGGCGGCCGGTCAGGTCGAGGTGACGGGCGAGGACGGCTCGAACCAGATGCTCGAGACGAAGAACATCATCATCGCCACGGGCTCGGACGTGACGCGCCTCCCCGGCATCGACATCGACGAAAAGATCGTGGTGTCCTCCACCGGGGCGCTCGAACTCGAGAGCGTGCCGAAGCGCCTCGTGGTCATTGGCGCCGGCGTGATCGGCCTGGAGCTCGGCTCCGTGTGGCGCCGCCTCGGCTCCGAGGTGACGGTGGTGGAATATCTCGACCGCATCCTGCCCGGCATGGACGGCGAGGTCGCCAAGAACTTCCAGCGCATCCTCAGCAAGCAGGGTTTCCAGTTCAAGCTCGGCTCCAAGGTCACCAAGGTCGAGAAGACGGCCAAGGGCGCGACGCTCACCTTCGAGCCGGCTGCCGGCGGTGCGGCTGAGACCATCGAGGCCGACGTGGTGCTCGTGGCCATCGGCCGCGTGCCGTACACGCAGGGCCTCGGCCTCGATCATGTGGGCGTCCAGCTCGACAATCGCGGCCGCATCCAGACCGACGCGCATTTCTCCACCAACGTCACCGGCATCTACGCCATCGGCGACGTGATCGCCGGCCCCATGCTTGCCCACAAGGCCGAGGACGAGGGCGTTGCCGTTGCGGAAATCATCGCCGGCAAGGCGGGCCACGTAAATTACGACGTGATCCCGAGCGTGGTCTACACGTTCCCCGAGGTCGCCTCCATCGGCAAGACCGAGGAGGAGCTCAAAAGCGCGGGCATCGCCTACAACATCGGCAAGTTCCCCTTCACGGCCAACGGACGCGCCAAGGTCAACCGCACCACGGACGGCTTCGTGAAGATCCTGGCCGATGCGACGACCGACAAGGTGCTGGGCGTCCACATCATCGGCGCGGAGGCGGGCAACCTCATCCACGAGGCCGCGATCACCATGGAGTTCGGCGGATCGTCCGAAGACATGGCCCGCACCTGCCACGCGCATCCGACGCTTGCGGAAGCTGTGAAGGAAGCGGCGCTGGCGGTCGAAAAGCGCGCGATCCATATGTAAGATCGCCGGATGGCAAAGCTCCACTTCCTCTACTCGGTGATGAATGCAGGCAAGACCACCCATCTCCTGCAGGTTCGCTACAATTACATCAAGAACGGCGGCCACGTGCTGCTGTTCACGAGTGTGATCGACGACCGCTTCGGAATCGGCAAGGTCAAGTCACGCCTCGGCCTGGAAGCCGATGCCATCCCGCTGCGAAAGGAAGACGCCATCCACGACGTCGTGGCGGCGGAGCATGCGAGGCGGCCGGTGACGGCGGTTCTCATCGACGAGGTCCAGTTCATGACGGCGGACCAGGTCCGCCAACTGGCCTGGATCGTCGACGAGCTGAGGATCCCGGTCATGGCCTACGGGCTCAAGAACAACGTCTACGGCACGCTGTTCAGCGACGCGATCATCGCCATGATGGCGCTCGCCGACGATTTCCAGGAAATCAAGCAGCTCTGCCATTGCGGCCGCAAGGCGACGATGATTCTCAAATATGCCCGCAACGGCGAGGCCGTGCGCTCGGGCGAGGTGGTCGAGATCGGCGGCGAGGGCCGCTACGTCTCCGTCTGCCGCCCCCATTGGACGAAGGGCGATATCGGCCCTGCCGCGCGGCAGCTGCTGGCCCAGCCCGTGGCGGCGGAATAAGGACCGGCCCTCGCCCCACGTGGGCCAGACGACCGCGCCGCCGGGTCGTCCCGAAGGTCATCCGATGCGCGTCGTCTCCGGTGGTCCGCAGGCCGGGACGGGATCCACTGCTGCGACCTGCGTGATGGACTCCGTTCCCTCCTCTGCGCGTCTGGCGGGAAGGACATCCGCTGGTCCCCGTGCATCCTCTCCTTCGTCATGGCCGGGCTTGTGCCGGCCATGACGCTTCCAGACCCATCGCCCTCATCCTGAGGAGCAGCCGTGAGGCTGCGTCTCGAAGGAGGGTCCGGAAAAGCGCTGAACTCCTCCTTCGAGACGCCGCTTGCAGCGGCTCCTCAGGATGAGGCCGAGCGAGACGATCGGGATCACGGCCCGTGACACCCTCTCCCGTCATGGCCGGGCCTGTCCCGGCCATCCCGATGCGGTGAGGCGCGGCGCTTCTCATCATCGGGATCACCGGGACGAGCCCGGTGATGACGGGGAGGGGGCTGTCGGAGGGTGCGAGGGCCCCAATGAAACCGCTAGCGGAACCAGACGCCGGCCATCCATCGGGATTACCGGCACCGATCCCCGGATCAAGCCCGGGGAGGTGATGACAAAGCGGGAGATGCCATCCCCGTCTGTCCGATGGCCGGCATTACGAAACGTCCTGCTTCACCCTCGCCCGCGGATGGGCCGCGTTGAAGGCATCCATCAGACGGGCGGCATCCACCTTCGTGTAAAGCTGCGTGGTCGAGAGCGAGGCGTGGCCCAGGAGCTCCTGGATGCCGCGCAGGTCGCCGCCCTTGGCGAGAAGATGTGTCGCGAAGGAATGGCGCAGGGCATGAGGCGTGGCGCTGTCCGGCAGACCCAACGCGCCACGCAGTTCCTCGACGGCGAGCTGGATGATGCGCGGCGAGAGCGGACCGCCCCGCGCCCCGACGAAGAGCGGACCCTCGGGCGGGATCGCATAGGGGCAGAGCTGCAGATACTCCTCCACGGCGCGCTGGATGGCCGAGATGACCGGCACGCTGCGCATCTTGCCGCCCTTGCCGGTGACCGTGATCGTGTCGATCCCGTTGACCGGGGCATCGCGCCGCTGCAGCCCCAGCGCCTCGGAAATGCGCAGGCCCGCGCCGTAGAGCAGAGAGAGCACGGCGGCGTCGCGCGCCAGGATCCAGGGCTTGCGGTTCTCGGACGCCCGCGTCCCGGCATCCGTCACCGCGACGGCCGAGGAGGCTGAGAGGGGGCGCGGCAGGTTCTTGTCCACCTTCGGCGTGCGAATCGCCGCAAAGGCCGAGGCCGTCCCGAAGCCCTCCCGTTCCAGATGGCGGGCAAAGGAGCGCAGGGCCGCGAGCTGGCGCATGAGCGAGCGGCTGCCGACCGAATCCATCCGACGGGCGGCGAGAAACGCCCGGATGTCGAGAGGCTTGAGGCCCAGGATGCCTTTCACGCTCGGCGGCTCGCCGAGATGGTTGGTCAAGAAGGCCAGGAACTGGCGCAGATCCCGCCCGTAGGCCTCGACGGTTTTGCCTGAGAGCCGCCGCTCCTTGGCGAGCGAGGCGAGCCACGCCATCGCCTCGCGGCGGGTGTCATCCGCGCCGGGAAGGACGAGATCGAGGATCGAGGATGGTTTTTTTGCGTCCGACACAACCACACTATCTGTTCATGACCTTGCCAAAGTGTGAAACCGGAAAGGCCAAATGCGACTGGACAAGATAATGTTCGGACCAGATGAGCTTGAGTGAGGAAAACAGCGTGAGCCAAGCAGGAGGCAGCGTTCCGGGAACGGAGGGGTACGGAGAGCAGGCCGATGGACTCGTCGATTCATATGAAAGCATCGTCTTCGACGACCTGTATCGTCCCCTCCTGGAGCTACTGCCCGAGACCGGCAGGGCCCTCGATATCGGTGCCGGTACGGGCCGCGACGCGGCGGCCTTGGCGCGGCGCGGCTTTCAGGTTTATGCGGTCGAGCCGACGCCAGAACTGCGGAATCATGCGCAGCGCTTCCATCCCGATCCGAGCATCGTCTGGATCGACGATGGCCTACCGGATCTGGCGCAGGTTTACGACAGCGGCGAGCGTTTCGATCTCGTCCTGATGACGGCCGTGTGGATGCATCTCGACGAACGCGAGCGAAGTCATGCTTTGACTCGGATTGCCGGGCTGCTCGCCCGGGGAGGCCGGATATTCATGACCATCCGCAAAGGTCCGGTGCCGACGGGCCGCAGGATGTTCGAGGTTCCGATCGATCCATTGGTGTCGCAGGCGCAATCGATGGGACTTGCGCTTCGTCGGAAGTACGAATTCGGCGATATGCTTGGCCGCAGGGATGTGAGCTGGACCATGCTTGCTTTCGAGAAGGAAAATCGGGTCTAAGCTGTCGCCATGTCCCTGTTGCTCGTGCTCTCTCGCTGATGGCTTCCAAGATCGCCGATGTCCTCATCCCGCTGGCGCTGGACACGGCCTATTCCTATGCCGTGCCGGACGGCCTCGCCCTCGAGGAGGGCGACGTGGTGCAGGTGCCGCTCGCCAACCGCGAGGTGGCCGGCGTCGTCTGGGGCTTGCGGGACGGGCAGGGGGGAAACCTCAAGAAGGTGACCGGCGTCATCGAGGCGCCGAACCTGTCGCCCCGGATGCGCAAGTTCCTCGACTGGATCGCGTGGTACACCCTGGCGCCCAAGGGCTCGGCCCTCGCCATGGGGCTGAAGATCCCGGATCCCGACCGGCAGGAGGTGGCGCGCGTCGGCGTGAGGCTGGCGGGCGCCCTGCCGAAGCGCATGACGCCGGCGCGGCAGAAGGTGGTCGAGATCGCCCAGGATGGAATCGTGCGGCTCAAAAGCGAGCTGGCACATGCGGCGGGCGTCAGCAGCGGCGTCGTCAACGGCCTCATCGACGAGGGGACCCTGGAAACCGTGGCGCTTCTGGCCGAGCCCGTCGCCGAGATGCCCGATCCCGCCTTCGGCCACACGGCCCTCTCCGATGGCCAGCGCGAGGCGGCGCACGAACTCGTCGCCGCCATGGGCGAGGAGCACCCGCCCGTAATCCTGCTCGAAGGCGTCACGGGCTCCGGCAAGACCGAGGTCTATTTCGAGGCGGTCGCCGAGGCCGTGCGGGCGGGCCGGCAGGCGCTGATCCTCATGCCGGAAATCGCCCTCACGGCGCAATTCCTCGACCGGTTCGCGGCTCGCTTCGGCGTCAAGCCCGCCACCTGGCATTCCGGCGTGACCGGCCGCCGGCGCGAGCGGCTTTATGCGGCCATCGCGGCGGGCGAGGTGAAGGTCGTGGCGGGCGCCCGCTCGGCCCTGTTCCTGCCCTACGCGGATCTCGGCCTCGTCATCGTCGACGAGGAGCACGAGACCGCCTACAAGCAGGACGACGGAGTGCATTACCATGCCCGCGACATGGCGGTGGTGCGCGGCAAGATCGAGAATGCCCCGGTGGTGCTGGCCTCCGCGACGCCCTCCATCGAGAGCCGGGTCAACGTGGAGCGCGGGCGCTACCGTCATGTGCGCCTCCCCGAGCGGTTCGGCGGGCGGTCCATGCCGCAGATCCGGGCCGTGGACCTGCGCAGGGAAGCCATCCCGAAAGGGCGCTGGCTCTCGCCGGCCCTGGTGACGGCCGTGGAGGACACGGTCGCCCGAGGCGAGCAGGCGCTGCTCTTCCTCAACCGGCGCGGCTATGCCCCGCTCACCCTCTGCAGGGCCTGCGCCCATCGCTACGAATGCCCGAACTGCTCCTCCTGGCTCGTGGAGCACCGCTTCCGGCGCTCCCTCGTGTGCCATCATTGCGGCCATGTGGAGCGCACGCCGCACGCCTGCGTCGAATGCGGCAGCGTCGATTCGCTGGTGCCCTGCGGCCCCGGAGTCGAGCGGATCGCCGAGGAGGCGGCGGAGCTGTTTCCGGACAAGCGCTGCATCGTGCTCTCAAGCGACTTTCCCGGCGGCACGGAGCGCCTGCGGACGGAACTCGCCGCCATCGCCGCCGGCGAGTTCGACATCGTCATCGGCACGCAGCTCGTCGCCAAGGGACACAACTTCCCGCTCATGACGCTGGTGGGCGTGCTCGACGCCGATATCGGCCTCACCTCCGGCGATCCGCGCGCGGCCGAGCGCACGTTCCAAATGCTCCAGCAGGTCACGGGCCGCGCCGGGCGTGGGGAGAAACCGGGCCGGGCCCTCGTCCAGACCTGGCAGCCGGACCATCCGGTGATCGCGGCGCTGATCTCCGGCGATGCGGAGCGGTTCTACGCGGAGGAGACCCGCGTCCGCGAAATGGCGGGCCTGCCCCCGTTCGGGCGCTTGGCGTCCCTCATCGTCTCGGCCGCCGAGCGCGAGGCGGCGGAAGCCCATGCCCGCGCCATGGCCCTGGTGGCGGAGCCGCCGCCCGGCGTCACGGTGCTCGGCCCCGCCGAAGCGCCGCTCGCCCTGATCCGCGGCCGCTACCGCTTCCGGCTCCTGGTCAAGACCGAGCGGGAGGTGGATCTCCAAGCCTATTTGCGCGGCTGGATGGCCCGCAGCCCGAAGATCCGCGGCAACACCCGCGTTTCCATCGACGTGGACCCGCAGAGCTTTTTGTGATCAAGCGAAAGCGCATCATCAAGACAAGGCACCATGACCAAGATCGTCCATTGCATCCGCCACGGCCAGTCCACCTTCAACGCGCACTGGGCCGAACACGGCGAGGATCCGCTCCACATCGATGCGCCCCTGACCGAGCTCGGCCGGCGCCAGGTGGCCGAGCGGGCGCCCGAGCTGCGCCAGCATCCCTATGAGCTCGTCGTGACCTCGCCGCTGACCCGGGCGATCCAGACCACCATGGGTCTGTTCGGGGACCATCCCGCCTCTCCGTCGATCCTCGTGGAATGCCTCCACCGTGAGTATCTGGAGAGCAGCTGCGACGTGGGGCGGGCCGTCTCTCATCTGTCGCAGGAGTTCCCCCATCTGTCCTTCGGGCACCTGGACGAGGTCTGGTGGCACAACGAGGGCGAGGTGAACGAGCGGGGCTTCGTCTACGAGCCGGCCCATGTGTTCGAGGAGCGGGTCGAGCGGTTCCGCGGCTGGCTCGCCGAGCGGCCGGAAAGCATGATCGCCGTCGTCGGGCACGGCACCTTCTTCAGCAAGCTCACCGGACGATTTCTGAACAACTGCGAAGTTGCCACCCTGGAGCTCTAGAGCATTTTTCGGCGAAGGGGCTCCTCTGGACCTTTACCTTAACCGGCTGCCTGGTTTTTTCCCGGCCAGACAGGGCCCAGCTCGCCTTGCGCCTCGGAAAAACCCATGCTAGTGCACCCTCGCCTGACGGGCGGAGAAGGCTTTCGCTCCGGGCTCATTTCCACACCTGACGGGTTTCCCGAGGGCCTCGTTCGCAGGCTTTCCCGGTCCGAGGCCCGTTAAGACACGAGAGAGACGGTTACGTGGCGCAAAGCGGTTCGCAAGAAGGACCCCTCCTGTCGGGCGTAGCATTGCGCTATGCGTCGGGGCTGTTCGAACTCGCTCGGGAAGCGAATGCCGTGGATGCCGTTGCCGGCGATCTCGCCCGCTTCGGTGAGTTGATCCGCGGCAGCGACGACTTGCAGCGCCTGATCCAAAACCCCATCTTTACGGTCGAAGAGCAGTCGAACGCGATCGGAGCCATTCTCGACAAGGCCGCCATTTCGGGTCTTGCGGGCAACTTCATCCGCCTCGTGGCGGCCAAGCGCCGGCTCTTCGTGCTGCCCGACATGATCCGCGCCTATCAGGACCTCGTGTCCGATGCGAAGGGCATTGTCCGGGCGCAGGTCACCCTGGCGGAAGCGCCGTCCGACACAGTCCTGAACGAAATCAAGGCGGCGCTGCGCGACGTCGCCAAGGCTGACGTCTCCGTCGACGTCAAAATCGACCCGAGCCTCATCGGCGGTCTCATCGTGAAGATGGGCTCCCGCATGGTGGATGCCTCGGTGCGCACCAAACTCAATTCCATTCGTCTAGCGATGAAAGAGGTCCACTGATGGACATTCGAGCCGCTGAGATCTCCGCGATCCTCAAAGAGCAGATCAAGAACTTCGGCACCGAGGCTGAAGTCACCGAAGTCGGGCAGGTCCTGTCCGTGGGTGACGGCATCGCCCGTTGCTACGGCCTCGACAATGTCCAGGCCGGTGAGATGGTGCAGTTCGAGTCGGGCGTGCAGGGCATGGCCCTCAACCTCGAGACCGACAATGTCGGCATCGTGGTGTTCGGCTCCGACCGCGAGATCGCCGAAGGCCAGACCGTGAAGCGCACGGGCGCCATCGTTGACGTGCCGGTCGGCAAGGGCCTGCTCGGCCGCGTCGTCGACGCGCTCGGCAACCCCATCGACGGCAAGGGTCCGATCGTGGCCACCGAGCGCCGCCGCGTGGACGTGAAGGCTCCCGGCATCATTCCGCGCAAGTCCGTTCACGAGCCGATGGCGACGGGCCTCAAGTCCATCGACGCCCTCATCCCGGTCGGCCGCGGCCAGCGCGAGCTGATCATCGGCGATCGCCAGACCGGCAAGACCGCCATCGCCCTCGACACGATCCTCAACCAGAAGCCGCTGAACCAGGGCGACGACGAAAGCCAGAAGCTCTACTGCGTCTATGTGGCCATCGGCCAAAAGCGCTCCACGGTTGCCCAATTCGTGAAGGTTCTCGAAGAGAACGGCGCGCTGGAATATTCCATCATCGTCGCGGCCACCGCTTCGGACCCGGCCCCGATGCAGTTCCTGGCGCCCTTCGCCGGCTGCGCCATGGGTGAGTTCTTCCGCGACAACGGCATGCATGCCGTGATCACGTATGACGATCTGTCCAAGCAGGCCGTCGCCTACCGCCAGATGTCCCTGCTGCTCCGCCGTCCGCCGGGCCGCGAGGCCTATCCGGGCGACGTGTTCTACCTGCATTCGCGGCTCCTGGAGCGCGCGGCGAAGCTCAACGAGGACAACGGCTCGGGTTCGCTCACCGCTCTGCCGGTCATCGAGACGCAGGCGAACGACGTGTCGGCCTACATCCCGACCAACGTGATCTCGATCACCGACGGCCAGATCTTCCTCGAGACGGACCTGTTCTACCAGGGCATTCGCCCGGCGGTGAACGTCGGCCTCTCGGTGTCGCGCGTGGGCTCTTCGGCCCAGACGAAGGCGATGAAGAAGGTCGCGGGCAAGATCAAGGGCGAGCTGGCCCAGTACCGCGAGATGGCGGCTTTCGCCCAGTTCGGCTCCGACCTCGACGCCACGACCCAGCGCCTGCTGAACCGCGGTTCGCGTCTGACCGAGCTCCTGAAGCAGCCGCAGTTCTCGCCGCTGAAGATGGAAGAGCAGGTCGCCGTGATCTATGCCGGCGTGAACGGCTACCTCGACAACCTGCCTCTCAACCGGGTCCGTGCGTTCGAGGGCGGCCTGCTCTCGCTCCTGCGCGGCAAGCACACCGATCTTCTCGAAGCCGTTCGCGCTTCGAAGGACCTGTCGAGCGACTCGGAGGCGAAGCTCAAGGACGTCGTCCAGAACTACGCCAAGTCTTTCTCGTAAAGACTTCCGTTCTCGCAAGATCCAGCCGGATTACCGGAGAGGGTAGGGCCGCTCGATGCCGAGCTTAAAAGACCTTCGTAACCGCATCGCCTCGGTCAAGGCGACGCAGAAGATCACCAAGGCCATGCAGATGGTGGCCGCCGCAAAGCTGCGCCGCGCGCAGAGCGCGGCGGAAGCCGCGCGTCCTTACGCGGAGCGCATGGCTGTGGTGCTCGGCAACCTCGCGTCCGGCATCACCGTCGGACCCGAGACGCCGCGCCTGCTCGCCGGCACCGGTTCCGACCGCGTTCATCTGCTGATCGTCTGCACCGCGGAGCGTGGTCTCTGCGGTGCCTTCAACTCCTCGATCGCGCGTCTTGCCCGCGACCATGCCAACCGGCTGCTCGCCGAGGGCAAGACGGTCAAGATCATCTGCGTCGGCAAGAAGGGCTACGACATCCTGCGTCGGCAGTTCGCCGAACAGATCATCGAGCTCATCGACCTGCGCTCTGTGCGCCAACTCGGCTTCGAGCAGGGTGACATGATCGCCCAGAAGGTGCTTGCCCGTTTCGAGGCCGGCGAGTTCGACGTGGCGACCTTGTTCTACTCGCGCTTCCGCTCGGTGATCGCCCAGATCCCGACGGCGCAGCAGATCATCCCGGCCCAGCTCGAGGCCAGCGCCGGTGCCACCGACGCGGTCTACGAGTACGAACCCGATAAAGGCGAGATCCTGACGACGCTCCTGCCGCGGAATCTCACCGTGCAGATCTTCCGCGCGCTGCTTGAGAACGCCGCTTCCGAACAGGGCGCCCGCATGAGCGCCATGGACAATGCGACCCGCAACGCGGGCGAAATGATCAAGAAGCAGACGATGACCTACAACCGGTCGCGTCAGGCGATGATCACCAAGGAACTGATCGAAATCATCTCGGGCGCCGAGGCGCTCTGACGACATCCGAGAGGAGCCACCTATGGCCAACACCGCCACTACCCCCGGCATCGCAACCGGACACATCACCCAGGTCATCGGCGCCGTCGTCGACGTGCAGTTCGAAGGCCACCTGCCGGAGATCCTGAACGCTCTCGAGACCACCAACGGCGGCAACCGCCTCGTGCTCGAAGTGGCTCAGCAGCTCGGCGAGAGCACGGTGCGCTGCATCGCCATGGACACTTCCGAGGGCCTCGTGCGCGGCCAGCCGGTCACCGACACCGGCGCGCCGATCTCGGTGCCGGTCGGCGCCGGAACGCTCGGCCGCATCATGAACGTCATCGGAGAGCCGGTGGACGAAGCCGGTCCGATCCCGTCGGAAGGCGTCCGCGCCATCCACCAGCCCGCTCCGTCCTATGCCGAGCAGGCCACCGAGGCTCAGATCCTCGTCACCGGCATCAAGGTCGTCGACCTGCTCGCTCCTTACGCCAAGGGCGGCAAGATCGGCCTGTTCGGGGGCGCGGGAGTCGGCAAGACCGTGCTCATCATGGAGCTCATCAACAATGTCGCGAAGGCTCACGGCGGCTACTCCGTGTTCGCCGGCGTCGGCGAGCGCACCCGCGAGGGCAACGACCTCTATCACGAGATGATCGAGTCGGGCGTGAACAAGCATGGCGGCGGCGAAGGCTCCAAATGCGCCCTCGTCTACGGTCAGATGAACGAGCCCCCGGGCGCCCGCGCCCGCGTCGCGCTCACCGGCCTGACGGTTGCCGAGAACTTCCGCGACCAGGGCCAGGACGTGCTGTTCTTCGTCGACAACATCTTCCGCTTCACGCAGGCGGGCTCCGAGGTGTCGGCGCTCCTCGGCCGTATTCCTTCGGCGGTGGGCTACCAGCCGACATTGGCCACCGACATGGGCATGCTGCAGGAGCGCATCACCACCACCAACAAGGGTTCGATCACCTCGGTGCAGGCCATCTACGTGCCCGCCGACGATCTGACCGATCCTGCTCCGGCCGCTTCCTTCGCCCACCTCGACGCCACGACCGTGCTCTCGCGCTCGATCGCCGAGAAGGGTATTTATCCTGCGGTGGATCCGCTCGACTCGACCTCGCGCATGCTCTCCGCCGCGATCCTCGGCGAGGAGCACTACAACGTGGCGCGCTCGGTCCAGCAGATCCTGCAGCGCTACAAGTCGCTTCAGGACATCATCGCGATCCTGGGCATGGATGAGCTGTCGGAAGAGGACAAACTGACCGTGGCCCGCGCCCGCAAGATCGAGCGCTTCCTGTCGCAGCCCTTCTTCGTGGCCGAAGTGTTCACCGGCTCGCCGGGCAAGCTCGTTGCTCTCGAAGACACCATCAAGGGCTTCAAGGGTCTCGTGGAAGGCCAGTACGATCATCTGCCTGAGGCTGCCTTCTACATGGTCGGCAGCATCGAAGAGGCGGTCGAGAAGGCTCAGCGCCTCGCGGCCGAAGCGGCTTAATCAAAGTTCGTGCTGTCCCGGAGTCGTGCCTGCACACTCCGGGATCACTTTGTCCAAAGCGTATCTCCCAAACGATTCCCGATCACTCATCGGGATGACGAGGAGCTCAGATGGCTACCTTCAACTTCGAACTCGTGTCTCCCGAGCGTGTGCTGTTCTCCGGCGACGTCGATGCCGTCGTGCTGCCGGCGACCGAGGGCGACATGACGGTTCTGGCCGGCCACTCGCCCGTGATGACGGCCCTCAAGACCGGGTTCCTCGTCATTACCAGCACCCCTGGCAATGGACGGCGGGTTCTCGTCCGCGGCGGCTTCGCCGACGTGAACCAGAACGGCCTGACGGTTCTCGCCGAACGCGCTCTTCCTGAGGAAGAGCTGACCCAGGATATCCTCGACCAGGAAATCCTGACGGCCGAAATGCATTACGATGCCACCAATGATCCGGCCGCCAAGCACGCGGCGGAGTCGGCGGTCGCGCAATTGCGCGAGGCGAAGGCTGCCCTGAACTTCTAAAGCTTGAAACAACCCGGCCCCGAGCCGGGTTTTTCTTTGATGGACCACGCCGCACCGCTCATCCTGACGCTCCAGTTCGACGAACCCTCCTTCGCGTTCTTCGACGAGCAAAGGCGGCGCTACTTTCCGCCGGAACGGAACTTCATCCCGGCGCATTTGACACTGTTCCATCATCTGCCCGGCGAGCACGCCGGAACCATCCGGCAGGACGTCGAGGCTTATGCATCACGTCAGCATCCCTTCACGCTCCATGTGAAAGGCCTGCGCTCCCTCGGACGCGGTGTCGCCTACACGCTTGAGTCCGTTGAGCTGGCTGAGATGCGCCGGCATCTTGCCATGCAATGGAATGACTGGCTCAAACCTCAGGATCGCCAGAACCACCTGCCGCATGTGACGGTGCAGAACAAGGTCGATCCGACTGCCGCGAGGGCTCTTCTGGAGGAGCTGAGCGACAGTTTCGAGCCGTTTCGGGCCGAGGCCGTCGGATTGGAGTTGTGGTGGTATCGCGGCGGGCCCTGGGAGCGCGTGCGAGCTTTCCGGTTCACACCATGAGTCCATTATGTCATGGCCGGGTTTGTCCCGGCCATCTCGACGAGGAAAAGCTCCGGTGTCCGACAAATCGTCATCACCGGCACAAGGCCGGTGATGACGTGAAACAGGTATAGAACACCGAAGGATCGGGGAAAGGCGCTACGCCTCACTCCCCCATCGCAATTAGGTTCGCGTTGCCGCCGGCGGCCGCCGTGTTGATCGTCACCGTCTGCTCGGTCGCAAAGCGCAGGAGGTAGTGCGGACCGCCGGCCTTAGGGCCGGTACCGGACAGCCCGTGACCGCCGAAGGGCTGCACGCCGACGACAGCACCGATCATGTTGCGGTTCACGTAGACATTGCCCACCGACAAAGCCTGCACGACGCGCTCCACGGTCGCGTCGATGCGCGAGTGGACGCCGAGCGTCAGGCCATAGCCGGAGCCCTCGATGGCCCGCAGCACGTCCTCCAGGCGATCCGCCTTGTAGCGCACGACGTGCAGAACCGGTCCGAACACCTCCTGCGCGAGATCGTGGGGCTTGTTGAGTTCGAAGATGTGCGGCGCCACATAAGTCCCGACCGAAGGAGCCTCGCCGGCATAATGCACTTTGGCGGAGCGCTTCATGGCCTCGACATGCGCATCGAGCTTGTCCTTCGCCTCGCGGTCGATCACGGGACCAACCTGGGTCGCGATTTCGCGTGGATCGGCGATCTTCAATTCGCGCGCATTGCCGGCGATCATCTCGATCATGCGATCGGCCACATCGTCCTGCACGCAGAGCAGGCGCAGGGCCGAGCAGCGCTGACCGGCGGAGCGGAAGGCGGACATCACCACATCATCGGCGACCTGCTCGGGCAAAGCGGTCGCATCGACGATCATGGCGTTGATGCCGCCGGTCTCGGCGATCAGCGGCACGATAGCCGCATCCTTGTTCGCGAGCGTGCGGTTGATGATGCGGGCCACCTCGGTCGATCCGGTGAAGACCACACCGGCCACATCCTTGTGCTCCACGAGACGCGCACCCACGCGTCCATCGCCGGGCACAAGATGAAGCGCCGCCTTCGGCACTCCCGCCTCATGCAGGATGCGCACGGCGAGATCCGCGATGAGCGGCGTCTGCTCGGCAGGCTTCGCCACGACCGCATTGCCGGCCATCAGCGCGGCGCCGACCTGACCGAGGAAGATGGCAAGGGGGAAATTCCAGGGCGAGATCGCCACGAACACGCCGCGGCCGCGCAGGCGCAGCACGTTGCTCTCGCCCGTTGGCCCCGGCATCGCCTCGCCTGTGCCGAAGAGACTGCGACCCTGAACGGCGTAGTAGCGCAGGAAATCGATCGCTTCGCGTACCTCGGAGAGCGCGTCGTCGAGGGTCTTGCCGGCTTCGACCTGCAGCAGGTGCAGCAGCGCACCGCGTCGCTCCTCCAGAAGATCGGCGGCGCGCTGGAGCACCTTGGCACGCGCATTTGCGTCCGTGCGGCTCCACTTGGCGAAGCCGGCACTGGCCGCAGCCATGGCGCGGTCGGCCACTTCAGGTGAGGCTTCCGTCACCTGGCCGGCCACCGTCGTGCCGTCGATGGGGCTGATGACAGGACGTGACGAGCCGGATGCCGCCTTGCCATCGATCAGCGGCTCGGCCTTGAAGCTCTGCTGCGCGCTGCGCTTGATCTCGGCGAGGAACGCATCGAGCGAGGCATGGCGGCCGAACTCCACGCCCTTCGAATTGGTACGCTCGGGGCCATAGAGATCACGCGGCAGGGGAAGCCTGGAATGGCGCGCCTTGTCGGCGGACACGATGATGTCGGCCGGACGCTTCAAGAGGGACTGAATCGGAACGTTGGTATCGGCCGCGACCGAGACGAAGGAGGAATTCGCGCCGTTCTCCAACAGGCGGCGCACGAGATAGGCGAGAAGATCGCGATGGCCGCCCACCGGCGCGTAGGCGCGGCACGCCAAGCCCGGATTGTCCTCCAGAAGGCGCGCGTAGAGGGCCTCGCCCATGCCGTGCAGGCGCTGGAACTCGTAGCCCTCCGTGCCGCCGGCGCGCTCGATGATGGATGCGACGGTCAACGCGTTGTGCGTGGCGAATTGCGGGTAGATGCGCGGGCGCAAGCTCAGCATCTTCTCGGCGCAGGCCATGTAGTGCAGGTCCGTCATCGCCTTGCGGGTGAAGACCGGATAATCGTCGAGGCCGCGCTCCTGGGCGCGCTTCACCTCCGTATCCCAATAGGCGCCCTTCACGAGGCGCACCATGAGCTGACGGTCGTAGCGCTCCGCCATGGCGGCAATGGCGTCGACCACCGAGCCGGCGCGCTTCTGATAGGCCTGGATGGCGAGGCCGAAGCCCTTCCAGTCGGCGAGGGACGGATCGGCGAGCACGGCTTCGATCACTTCGAGCGAGAGTTCGAGCCGGTCGGCTTCCTCGGCATCGATGGTGAAGTTGAGGTCGTAGGACTTCGCTTGTCGAGCCAGTTCGATCACGAGCGGCACCAGCTCGCGTATGACCCGGTCGCGGCTCGTGGCTTCATAGCGCGGATGAAGGGCCGAGAGCTTCACCGAGATGCCGGGACGATGCGGGAGCGGCTCGTTGCCGGCCGAGCGGCCGATGGCGTCGATGGCGGAGGCGTAGGACTGGAAATAGCGGCGCGCATCCTCGGCCGTGCGGGCGCCCTCGCCCAGCATGTCGAAGGAATAGCGGTAGAGGCGGCCCTTGGACGACGTGGCGCGCTTCAACGCCTCCTCGATGGTCTGGCCGAGCACGAAGTGGTTGCCCATGACCCGCATGGCCTGACGGGTGGCGGTGCGCACGGCAGGAAGGCCGAGGCGCTTGGTGAGCTGGCCGAGAATGCTCTCCGGCGTCTCGCCGGGCTGGATGATGCGCGCCGTAATGCCGAGCGCCCAGGCCGAGGCCGAGACAAGGAAGGCATCCGACTTCGACTCGTGACCGGCAAAATCGGCCTGACCCAGCTTGTCCTCGATCAGCCGGTCGGCGGTGGCCCCATCCGGCACCCGCAGCAGGGCCTCGGCGAGAACCATCAGGGCAAGGCCTTCCTTGGTGGAGAGCGCGTATTCCCGCAGCATCTCCTCGACGCCGCCGAGGCCGCCGCCTTTGGCGCGGATCGCCTCAATCAGGCGGGCGGCCTGATCGTCCACGCGCTTCTCCCGCTCCGGCGAGAGACGCGAACCGGCGAGAAGCCGGGCCGCAATGGCCTTGTCGTCTTCCGCGAAGGGCGGGTTGAAGGGCAGGGCGGCGCTGGGGGCAGGGCTCATCGGAAATCCTCTGGATGGTTCCCGGAATATATGAGGCTGATGGCCGCGTTTCGATGGCAAAATTGCCGGATTTGCCTTAGGAGCGGCGGTAAGACTGTAGGAAGACCGTGAAAATGACGGATTTGGACCGGATCGATCGCAAGATCCTCAAAGCTCTTCAGGCCGATGGCCGCATCGCCACTGTGGAGCTTGCCGAAAAGGTGGGATTGTCGCCCACCTCCACCGGCGAGCGTGTGAAACGTCTCCAGCGCGAGGGGGTCATTGCCGGGTACGGCGCGAGGCTCGATCCGCACCGGCTCGGCCTCGAGCTCCTGGTCTTCGTCGAAGTCTCTCTCGACAAGACGACGCCCGACGTCTTCGAGAAGTTCGCCGCTGCCGTGAAGCGGGCCCCCGAGGTTCTCGAGTGCCACATGGTGGCGGGCGGCTTCGATTATCTGGTGAAGACCCGTGTGGCCGACATGGCCGCCTATCGCCGCTTTCTCGGCGAGATCCTCCTCGCCCTGCCGGGCGTGAAGGAGACCCGCACCTATGCGGTGATGGAGGAGGTGAAGAGCGACGGGATGCTGCCGGTGTGACCTCCGCACCATGTCGTGGCCATCCCCGGACTCGATCCGGGGATCAGTCCCGGCCATCTTCGCCTTGCCGCTTTTGCGTCCTCTTACCTCATCCTGAGGAGCAGCCGTGAGGCTGCGTCTCGAAGGAGGATCCGGTGCACTCTGGATGTTCCTTCGAGACGGTCGCTCCGTGACCTTCTCAGGATGAGGGCGGAGGGGTTGGAAATGCAGATGGGAATCACCGGCACAAGGCCGGTGATGACGATCAAAAAGGGCGCATTTAGCCGGTAGCGGTCTTTTCCTCGTCCTTCGTCTTCCAGAGGGAGAAGACGACGCCGCCGGCGATCAGGGCGAGAGTCACGCCGAGCGAGATGGTGGGATCGAGTTTGCCCACGATCTGGTTCCAGAAGATCTTGCCACCGATGAAGATGAGCACCAGTGCCAAAGCGTATTTCAGGTAGTGGAACCGGTGCACCATGGCGGCCAAGGCGAAATAGAGCGCCCGCAGGCCGAGGATCGCCATGATGTTGGCCGTATAGACCACGAAGGTGTCCGTGGTGATGGCGAAGATCGCCGGCACCGAGTCCACCGCGAAGATCAGGTCGGCGACGTTGATCACAACCAGGGCCAGGAAGAGCGGTGTTGCCCAGGTGACGATCCTGCCCGTTTTCGGATCGGGCTCGCGCACGAAGAAGTGCTGACCGTGAAGGCAGTTCGTCACCCGCATGTGCTTGCGCAGGGAACGGACGAGCGGGTTCTTCTCGATGTCGGGATCGCTTTCGGGAACGACCAGCATCTTGATGCCGGTCGCGATCAGGAAGGCGCCGAAGACGTAGAGAATCCAGGCATATTCCTGCACCAAGGCGGCGCCCAACGCGATCATGATGCCGCGCAGAACGATGACGCCGATGATGCCCCACACAAGGGCGCGGTACTGGTATTTCTGAGGGATCGCGAAGTAGCTGAAGATCAGCGAGATCACGAAGACGTTGTCGATGGACAGGGACTTCTCGATGAAGAACCCCGTGAAGTAGGCGATGCCCGCATGGCTGCCGTCCTGGGTCACCAGGAGGCCGGTCTCGAACGACCACCAGATATAGGCGCCGAAAAGCGCCGAGATGCCGATATAGAAGGCGGACAGCAGGAGGCTCTCCTTCACGCCGAGCTCCTTGTCCTTTCTGTTCAGGACACCGAGATCGAAAGCGAGGAGAAAAACGACAAGGCTCAGGAAAGCCGTCCACATCCAGACGGGCTTTCCCAGCCATTCCACGAGTAGGAATTCTGGCATAACCGGACCTTTGATTGCTTCTGTTCAAGCATCGGCTCCGACATCACAGTCGCATGCTTACGTCCTGCCAGAGGGGCCCGGGCGCCGATGGGTCCAACGTGGGAAGCGTTCTCGCAGCCTTCAAGGGTCTCGAACCTGAGAACTTCTGCTCAATTTTGCGTCAAGTGCCCGCCCCGAGGGCAGGGATGCCCGGGCAAGAGACTTGACCCGGAGAGCCGATCTGATTGCATGGTTAAGAACCGGGCAGGCGGCCAAAAAGAGTGCCACGAGGCTCCAAACCATAAAGACAGAGGTGACGGTGATGTTTGCGGATCGTTCGACGAAGGCGACGTGGATCAGGGGGATGCTGGCAGGTGCGGCAGCGCTTCTCGGGTCCGCTGCCGCCCAGGCTCAGACGCCGGTGCGGTTCTCCCTGGACTGGCGCTGGGAGGGGCCGGCGGCCCCCTTCGCCGTTGCGATCGACAAGGGCTACTTCAAGGCTGAGGGGCTCGATGTGACGATCGATCCGGCGGCGGGCTCCCGCGAGCCGATCTCCCGCGTGGCTTCCGGCACCTACGATGTGGGCTTCGGCGACGTGAACTCCCTCGTGCGCTTCCGCGACGAGAACCCGGGCACCGACATCAAGGCCGTGATGGTGATCTACGATCGTCCGCCCTTTGCCATCATCGGGCGCAAGAGCCGCGGCATCACCAAGGAGGTATCGAGCCTTCAGGCCAAGAAGCTCGGCGCTCCCGCGGCCGACGGCGCCTATGCGCAATGGCCGATCTTCAAGACGGTCAACAAGATCGACGATTCCACCATGAAGTTCGAGAACGTGGGCTTCCCGGTCCGCGAGCCTATGCTGGCGCAGGGCGAAGTCGATGGGGTGTTCGGCTTCTCCATGTCCTCCTACATCAACCTGAAATCCCGTGGCGTGCCGGGGGAAGATATCGTCGTGATGCTCATGAGCGATTATGGTGTCGATCTCTACGGCAATACGATCATCGTCTCGCAGAAATTCGCCCAGGAGAAGCCGGAGGCCGTGAAGGGCCTGCTGCGCGCGATCATGAAGGGTGTGCAGGACACGGTGAAGGACCCGTCGAGTGCGGTCGATTCGGTGATCAAGCGCAACGACGTGGCCAAGAAGGACGTGGAACTCGAGCGCCTCAAGATGGTGCTGGAGCAGAACATGATCACTCCTTGGGTGAAGGAGAATGGCTTCGGCGGCATCGACAAGGACCGCTTCGCCAAGGCCCTCGACCAGATCGGCCTGACCTTCGCCTACAAGGCCAAGCCTGAGGTCGGCGCCGTGTTTACGGAGGAGTTCCTCCCGGCTGCCGACCAGCGCAAAATAGACTGATATCGCGAGCCCGGCTGTCACGGCAGCCGGGCTCTTCTTTTGGCTCACCGGCTTTATTTCATGAAACCCTTTGTCGACATTCACGACGTCACCCACGTCTATGCGCGGGCGGAAGACGGCCTGCCCGCTGTCAGAGACCTGAACCTCAAGGTGAACGAGGGCGAGTTCGCCGCCATCGTCGGCCCCTCAGGCTGCGGCAAGTCCACGCTCATGAAGCTCGCCACCGGATTGCAGTTTCCCCGCGAAGGCACTGTGATCGTGGATGGCAGGGAAGTGGGAGCTCCTGTCAAACTCGCCGGGATGGCCTTCCAGAATCCCACCATGCTGCCCTGGCGCACGACTCTCGACAACATTCTCCTACCGCTGGAGATCGTGGAGCCGCACCGCTCACGGCTGCGCCGTCACAAGGCGGAATATGTCGCCAAGGCCGAGAGCCTTCTTGCCCAGGTAGGCCTGAAAGGGCAGGGGCATAGGTTTCCTTGGCAGCTCTCCGGCGGCATGCAGCAGCGTGCCTCCCTCTGCCGCGCGCTGATCCATGAGCCGAAGCTCCTGATGCTCGACGAGCCCTTCGGTGCGCTCGACAGCTTCACCCGCGAGGAATTGTGGTGCGTGATGCGCGATCTCCACGCGGCGCAGAATGTCACGATCATCCTCGTCACCCACGATCTGCGCGAGGCCGCCTTCCTGTCGGACCGGATCTTCTGCATGAGCGCGCGGCCGGGCCGGATCGTTGCCGAGCGGGAGGTGGAGTTCCCGCGGCCGCGCGATCTCGAAATCACCTACACGCCGCAATTCTCCGCTCTCGTCCATGAATTGCGCGGCCACATCGCGCAGGCGCGCAAGGCGGCCTGAGAGACCCATGAAAACCAAGAATCAGCTCGCCCTTGCACCCTGGGTCTTCACCATCGGGTTCTTCGTGCTCTGGGAGATCGTCTGCCGCGGGCTCAAAGTGTCGAGCTTCATCCTGCCGGCGCCCTCTACGATCCTTCTCGCCGTGTGGGAGTACCGGAGCCAGCTCGCCTACCATGCCATGCACACCCTCTGGATGACGCTGGCAGGCTTCGGCCTTGCGGTCGGATTTGGCCTGCTGCTCGGCATGGTGCTTGGTTCCTCGCGCCTCATCAATGCCGGCTCCTACCCGTTGCTCGTGGGCTTCAACTCGATCCCGAAGGTGGCCGTGGTGCCGATCCTCGTGTTCTGGTTCGGCGTCGGCTGGGTGCCGCCGGTCATGACGGCCTTCCTGATCTCGTTCTTTCCCATCGTGGTGAACGTCGCCACGGGCATTTCCACGGTGGAGCCGGAAATGGAGGACGTGCTGCGAGCGCTCGGCGCTTCGAAGCGCGACATCGTGTTCAAGGTCGGCTTGCCCCGTGCCATGCCGTATTTCTTCGGCTCGATGAAGGTCGCGATCACGCTCGCCTATGTGGGCTCTGTCATCGGCGAGCAGAACGCCTCGAATGTCGGCATCGGCAACCTGCTCACCCGCGCGTCCGCGGCCTTCGAGGTGCCCCTCGTCTGGGCAGCCCTCCTGGTGCTCGCGGTGCTCGGCGTCGTCATGTACGCGATCACGGCCTATGCGGAGCGCTCCATGACCGGCTGGGCGCAGCGCTCGCAGATGGCGGCGTGAAATACGCTCTCGCCTTTTAAAGAGCTATCGAGCGGCTTAGGCTGTCACGTCATGGCCGGGCTCGTCCCGCCCGTCCCGATCGGAAGAGCCCTGGGCTTTTCGCAATCGGGATCACCGGCACAAGGCCGATGATGACGTGCGGAGGGTCTGCCTTCTGCGAAGACGCGATCCAAGTCTTACCTCCTCAACGACAGCGGATTGTCCGACAATGCCGCCGCATCGGGCTGATCGACGGCGGGGCGCCCGAGAAAGGCGTTCCAGAGCTTTTCCACCGTCTCGCGCTCCAGATCGTCGACGATGAAGACGATGCGGCTGCGCCGGTCCTCGCTCGGCCAGGACGGTAGTACGGCGGGAACGTGGACGACATGCTGGACGCCGTGAATGACGACCGGATGTTCGGGATCCTCTGCCAAGGCCACGAGGCCCTTCACACGCAGCAGCTTCGATCCTTGAGACGAGCGCAGGAGATCCAGGAACATGTCGAGCGTGCCCTGGCGGATCGGTTGGTCGCTGGTGAGGCAGAAGGCGCGGATTCTCTCGTCGTGCCGGTTCACGTCGTGATGATGATGGTGGTGATCGTGGTCGTGATGGGGGTGATGTCCGTGCTGGTGCGCATGGCTCTCGCGTTCCGCCGCCTCCACGGCCTCCGTCTTCAGCCATTCGGCCACGTCGGCGATCTTGCCGTCGAGGCCGAAGAGGCCGCCCGCAATCACCGCCTCGGCCGGGGCACTCGCTTCCAGAAGTGCAGCGCCTGGATTGAGCTGGTGCAATCTCTCACGCAGCCGCGTGAGGCTCTCCTGGTCCTGAACGAGATCGGCCTTGGTGATAACGATCCGCTCGGCAACGGCGGCCTGCTTCACGGCTTCACGATGGGCATTCAGGGTGGCGGAGCCGTTGACCGCATCGACCGCCGTCACCACGCCTTCGACCGCGTAACGCATCGAAAGATAGGGGTGGTAAAGCACGGCGTGGAGGATCGGTGCCGGATCGGCGAGGCCCGTGGTCTCGATGATCACGCGCTTGAACGGCAGGATGCGGTCGTTGTCGCGCTTGCGCAGCAGGTCCTCGAGCGTCGCGATGAGGTCGCCGCGCACGGTGCAGCAGAGACAGCCGGCGGAGAGCAGCACCATGCCCTCGTCGATGGTTTCCACCAGCAGGTGATCGAGGCCGATCTCGCCGAACTCGTTCATGATGACCACCGTGTCCTGCAGCGCCGGATCCTTCAGGAGCCGATTGAGCAGCGTCGTTTTCCCGGAGCCCAGGAAGCCGGTGAGGATGGTGAGCGGAATCGGCGCGGGAGGGGTCATGGTCGTCGTCATATCAATCCGCAATCGGCACCAGAGGTGCGTCCTTCAGGTGTCGCTGGTCCAACAATACCTTGGCAATGATGGCTGCCAGCACAAGAGCCCCGCCCGCAACCTGCAGAGGAGCCAGGGTCTCGTTCAGGATGAGGGCCGAGGACAGAGCCGCCACCACGGGCTCGGCGCAGTAGATGATCCCGGCCGCCACCGCCGTGATGCGCCCGAGCGCCACAAACTGCAGCACGAAGCCAATAATATAGCCCCCGATGGTCATGGCGACCGCGAAGGGAGCGAGAGCCAGTGCGGAAGGTGGCGCGAGCTGCCCCGCCGCCAGGCTGATGAGGGCTGCGGTCGGGAAAACGAGCAGATGAATCCAGAAGGTCTTGGCGATGATGCCGGTCCTGCAGCAGCGCGCAGCGGCGAAGAACTGGATCGCCGTGGCGATGCTTGCCGCGAAGGCCAGCGCCAGACCGTGCCAGTCGAGAACTCCAAAGGCGGGTCCGACGACGAGGGCGACGCCGAGGGTGGCCAGCGCCACCACGCCAAGCAGGGCGGGCGTGAGCCTGGTTCCCTCCACGAAGGGGCTCGCGAGCACGATCAGGATCGGAAAGGTATAGAACACCACCGCTGCCACGGTGACCGGGATGAAGGCCACCGACGAGAGATAGCAGAGGCCCACGAAGGCGGTGGAAACCCCGAGCAGAAGGAGTGTGCCACGCTCCTCCCGCGCCGCCTTCAGGGAGCTTCTCGTGACAGCGGCGACGATGCCGACCAGCACAAGCATCAGGAAGACCCGGTAGACCACGATGGCCGAGCCGCTGGCGCCCGCGAAGGAAGCGATGCGCGCATAGACGATGTTGAAGCCGTAGAGGCTGGCCGAGGCAAGGGCGAAGAGGAGGCCGTTGGCGGGAGAGGAGGAGCGAGTCATCACGACATTTTGGATTGGGACGCTGCACCGTTCGCGCGGATCGCCTGCGAAAGCAAGGGAGCAAGCAAAACGCCCGGTCGACGACCGGGCGTTGCGGAAGATCTTTTGTCTCGCCGATCAGTTCGCGACGGATTTGGGCTTCGCGGCGGCATCGGCCTTTTGAGGAGCCTTTGCCTTCGTGTCGGCGGGGGCCTTGGCAGCAGGCTTGGAGGCGGGTTTGGCGCTGCCGGTCACCGGCTTGACGGCGACGCTGGCGCGCGGCTGCTCCTTGCCCTTCGCCGTGGCCTTCACGGGCTCCTTGTCGGCCGCCTTCTTATCGTCCGACGTCTTGGAATCGGCGTCCTTGGAATCAGCGTCCTTGGCATTGGCATCCTTGGCCGGCGTCTTCTTGGAAGCAGTGGCCTTCTTGGTCTTCGCCTTGCGGGCCTGCTCGGCAGCCTCTTCCGCTGCGGCTTGAGCGGCAAGCTCGGCCTCGGAGGGGGGATTAAGCCCGATCCAGACGCGTTCCGGCTGGACAGTGGTGCGGGGGCCGAGCACGGTGCGCACCGGTTTCTCGGCCGAGCTCCCGGCAAAGGCCATGACCTCGGAGGAAAACAGGTTCGGGATGTTGCTGTCGGTCTCGGCGACAGCCGGAGCGTCCTCTTCCTGCGGCATCGGTCCGCGTCGGTCGCAGATGACGGGGCGCATGTCGGGCGGCGTGGTATTGGCCGAGGCGGGCAGGGCCGTGAGTTCCGGATTGGTGAAGTTCACCTTGCTGTTGAAGCCGCGGTCGAACAGCTCGGCGGCCTTGATCGTGCGCTCGTTGGCGGATTGGGCGCCGAGCACGACCGTGATCAGATGGCGTCCGTTGCGTGTGGCGCTCGCCACCACGTTGAAGCCGGCCGAGCAGATGAAGCCGGTCTTCATGCCGTCGGCGCCGGGATAGCGGCCGATGAGCCCGTTGGTGTTGCGCATGATGCGCCGGCCGAACTGGACCGCCCCGATGTCGAACAGATCTTTATGCTCGGGAAATTCCAGCAGCAGCGCGCGGGCCAGAATCGCCATGTCGCGGGCCGAGGTCTGATTGCGCTCGTCGGGAAGGCCATGGGGGTTGGCGAAGTGGCTGCTGACCATGCCGAGGCGCTGGGCCTGGGCGTTCATCAATTCCGCAAAGCCGTCGATCGAGCCGCCGATGTTCTCGGCGATGGTCGCGGCAATATCGTTCGCCGACTTGACCATCAAGATCTTGAGGGCGTTGTCGAGACGAATCTCCGTGCCGGGCTTGAAGCCCATCTTGGACGGGGGCAGGGCCGCCGCGCCGTCGGTCACGGTGAGCAGCGTCTCCATGCTCATCTGGCCGGAGCGGACCTTGTCGAGGGCCACATAGACCGTCATCAGCTTGGTGATCGAGGCCGGAAACCAGGGGTCGGTCGCCCGCTCCACGTGCAGCACGCGGCCGGATTCGAGTTCAACGACAAGAGCAGGGCCGCCGGCGGCCAGAGCCGAACCGCTCATCAGAGCGGCAAAGGCAAAGGCTGTCACGCGGAGGGCTCGGCTAACGTTCATGCGGAACGACTCCTTGGCTTCGTCCAACGATAGGAGAGGATCTCGATCAAGCCCCGCCTGTCAGCTGGGCTACTTTTAGTCCCAAACCTTGACCTTGGCTAGGCTGGGGGGCTTTTTGCTTGTTTGTACCGCCCTTCTTAACGAAATCCGTGGCAAGAGAGTGGCAAGAGCGGTGCGGTTTGAAAATCGATATGACAACATCCCTTCTCTGGATTCCGGTAACACTGGCCGCCGCGGCCGCGCAGACCGGCCGCAACGCGACGCAGCGGCGTCTGACCGAGACCATCGGGACCGTCGGGGCGACCCAGGTCCGGTTCCTCTACGGATTTCCCTTCGCGCTTCTCGCCCTGGCTGTGATGAACCTTGTGACCGGTGAGGTTGTTCCCGGGCCCAACGCAACCTTCCTGACTTATGCCCTCACCGGTGCCGTCACCCAGATCCTTGCCACGGCCCTCATGCTTGCGGCCATGCGCGAGCGTGCCTTCTCGGTGGTCACGGCCTATACCAAGACCGAGCCGGTCCAGGTGGCCCTGTTCGGTCTGGTGCTGCTCGGGGATCATCTGACGCCGGCCATGGGACTGGCCATTGCCGTTGCGACGTCAGGAGTCCTGCTCATGTCCGTGAAGCCGGGCACGAGCCTCACGTCATCGGGCGTGAAGCCGATTTTCTTCGGCCTCGCGTCGGGAGCCTTCTTCGCTCTGGCGGCGATCGGCTTTCGCGGCGCCATCCTGTCGCTCGATGAGGGCTCCCCCCTGATCCGGGCTTCCACGACCCTGGTCTGGGGCTTGGGCCTGCAGACGACCATTCTCCTGATCTGGCTCGGACTGTTCGACCGCAAGGCGCTGATGGCGAGCTTCAAAGCTTGGCGTCCGTCGCTGGGAGCGGGCTTTCTCGGCGCGCTCGCCTCCCAGTTCTGGTTCATTGGCTTCGCGCTCACGACGGCCGCAAATGTGCGCACGCTTGCTCTCGTGGAGGTGCTGATGGCGCAGGCCGTGTCTCACCGATTCCTGGCGCAGGCGACGACCCGACGGGAATTGGCCGGCATGCTGCTGATCCTTGCCGGCGTCGGCCTGCTGCTGCTGGCGCAGCGGTAGCTTGTCGGTGCGGCAGTCGCATGATAACGAACAAAGTTACAGTTTATCTGAACGTGTTCGGGTCCACCTTTCATGACCGATGCCGCTGCCCCTGAGACTGCTCAACCCGCCTATCGCGTCCTCCAGGTCGGCGATCCGGTTCCGTGGTTCAAGCAGAACTCGACCAGCAATCCGCAATACAGCTTCGACACCGCGGCCGGCCGCTACGTGGTCCTGTGCTTCTACGGAACGGGCTCCGACGAGATCGGGCGCGCGACCCTGGCCTCATTCCAGGAGGAGCATCGCGACCTGTTCGACGACGACAGGATCGCCCTGTTCGGCGTAAGCGTCGATCCGGCGGACGAGTCGGACATGCGGGCGAAGCAGATCATCCCCGGCATCCGCCATTTCTGGGATTTCGACGGCGCGGTCGGACGCCTCTACGGAGCTCTTCCGCGCAATGCATTGCCGGCCCAGTCGCAGATCCCGATCCGCCGCTTCTGGATGGTGCTCAACCCCACCTTGCGCGTGCGCGCCATCTTCCCGTTCGAACAGGATGGCAGCGATCGTGGGAAGGTGATCGCTTACCTGCGCGCCCTGCCACCGGTGAGCCAGTTCGCCGGTTTCGAGATACCCGCCCCCGTGCTGGTCATCCCGGACGTGTTCGAGCCTGAATTCTGCCGCCATCTGATCGGCCTCTATGAACAGCATGGCGGCGAGGAATCGGGCTTCATGCGCGAGATCGACGGCAAGACCGTCGCCACCCACGATCCGAACCACAAGCGGCGCAAGGATTACACGATCACGGATCCGAACCTGGTCCGGCAGGTGCAGCACCGCATCGTCCGCCGCATCAATCCGGAGATCGAGCGTGTGCATTTCTTCAAGCCCTCGCGCATGGAGCGCTACATCGTCTCCTGCTACGCGGCCGAAGACGGTGGGCATTTCCGTGCGCACCGGGACAACACGACGAGCGGCACGGCTCATCGCCGCTTTGCGGTCTCGATCAACCTCAACGGCGATTTCGAGGGCGGCGAGGTCAGCTTCCCGGAATACGGACCGCGCAGCTACAAGGCTCCCGCTGGCGGCGCCGTGGTGTTCTCATGCCCGCTTCTTCATGCGGTGTCCCGCGTCACGCAAGGGCGCCGTTTCGCCTTCCTGCCTTTCCTCTATGACGAGGAGGCCGCCAGGATCCGCGAGGCGAACAATGCCCATCTCGGCGAGGGCGTGGGCGCCTACAAGGCATGAACGCGAGCGAATTCGGGTCGCTCTCGCCCGGTTCGCGCTTGCCGCCGGGCTGCATGAAGCTTTCCATGCCGCGCTTGCGCACGAGCAGAACATGGCCACGCTCGTTGCGGACGAGGGCCGTGACGATCTCGATCACCGCTCGCCGGCCTTGATCCATTTGTCGACCTTCGGCGGCTCATAGGCACGAACAGCCTCGATCAGGCCGGCAGGCTCGTTCTCGACGATCAGCATCGCCCGATGAATCGGCTTCACGAAACCGCGCGCGACCACGTCGTCCAGGAAATCCGTCAGCTTGTCGTAGAAGCCGCCGGCGTTCAGGAGCGCGCAGGGCTTGCGATGGTAGCCGAGCTGCGCCCAGGTCCAGACCTCGAACAATTCCTCGAAGGTGCCGAGGCCGCCGGGCAGGGCGATGAAGCCGTCCGCGAGTTCCGCCATCAGCGCCTTGCGCTCGTGCATGGAGCCCACCACCCGCAGGTCGCTCAATCCGCCATGGGCGATCTCCTTGTCGACCAGCGCCTGCGGCATCACGCCGATCACATGGCCGCCCTTGGCGAGAGCCGCATCGGCGACCGCTCCCATCAGGCCAACGGAGGCGCCGCCATAGACCAGCTCGATCCCCTGGGCCGCCATGGTCTCGCCGAGCGCCCGCGCCGTCTCGAGATAAATCGGATCCTGGCCGCTGCTGGAACCGCAGAAGACACACAGGCGCATGGGATTTTCCTTCGTGATTCGCGTCATGTATCGATGAACGACAGGACGAGGCCAAGCTCAAGACCATGTTCAAGGGCGTGTCTGACATGCGCTCATGTGGCTTGCTGAATGCCCCAAAGAGGGCCACTTTGTCTTCCAACAACACAATCCTCGAGGAGACATCCATGACTGCCTGCATCGTCGGCTGGGCGCACACCCCCTTCGGCAAGCTCGATACCGAGACCGTCGAGAGCCTGATCGTCCGCGTCGCCAACGAGGCGCTGGAGCATGCGGGCTTGGCCGTCGAGGATGTGGACGAGGTGGTGCTCGGCCACTTCAACGGCGGTTTCTCGGCTCAGGATTTCACCGCCTCCCTCGTCTTCCAGGCCAATGACAAGTTCCGGTTCAAGCCGGCGACCCGGGTCGAGAATGCCTGTGCGACGGGCTCGGCCGCCGTGCATCAGGCGATCAAGACTATCGAGGCCAGGCGCGCCAAGACCGTGCTGGTGGTCGGCGTGGAGCAGATGACGAAGACGCCGGGTCCCGAGATCGGCAACATTCTCCTCAAGGCCTCCTACCTGCCCGAGGACGGCGATACGCCGGGCGGCTTTGCCGGCGTGTTCGGCAAGATCGCAGGGACTTACTTCCAGCGTCACGGCGACCAGTCCGATGCGCTGGCGATGATTGCCGCCAAGAACCACAAGAACGGCGTCGACAATCCTTACGCTCAGATGCGCAAGGACTTAGGATTTGATTTCTGCCGCGCCGAGAGCGAGAAGAATCCTTTCGTCGCAGGCCCCTTGAAGCGCACCGACTGCTCGCTCGTGTCGGACGGTGCCGCAGCACTGGTCCTGGCCGATACCGAAACGGCGCTTGGGATGAAGCGCGCGGTCGCCTTCCGGGCCACAGCCCATGCGCAGGATTTCCTGCCCATGTCGAAGCGTGACATCATCCAGTTCGAGGGCTGCGCCGAGGCCTGGCGGCGGGCCCTGTCCCAGGCCTGCATTCAGCTGACGGATCTGTCCTTCGTCGAGACTCACGACTGCTTCACCGTCGCGGAACTCATCGAATACGAGGCGATGGGCCTGACCCCCCGGGGCCAGGGCGCCACCGCGATCAAGGAAGGCTGGACGAATCGCGACGGCAAGCTGCCGGTGAATCCCTCCGGCGGCCTCAAGTCCAAGGGTCACCCCATCGGGGCGACCGGCGTCTCCATGCATGCCCTGTCCGCCATGCAGCTCTGCGAGGAGGCCGGCGGCATCCAGGTGAGGAACCCGGTGCTGGGCGGCATCTTCAACATGGGCGGCGCCGCGGTGGCGAACTACGTGAGCGTGCTCGAGCGGATCAAATAGGCGCCGCATTTCTTCCCTCCCCGGCGGGGAGGCGCGCCCGGCGCTATCCCTATTCCCCCGGCGCCTTGGCCTGAATGGCCAGGGCGTGGAGACCCCTGTCGAAGGCACCCTTCAGGGTGTCGTTGACGAGGCGGTGGCGCTCGACCCGGCTCTTGCCGGAAAAGGCTTCCGATACGATATAAACCTGGAAATGAGTTTCTCCGCCCTCCCGCCATCCGGTATGGCCGTGATGCTTTTCTGATTCGTCGGTGACGGTCAGTTCGGTCGGCTGCAGGCTCTCCTGCAAATTTTGTGTGATCCAGTGCTGAAGGGTCATGCTGTTTTGTAAACCTTTTTGAACAGGTCTGCGGCGAAAAGCGTTCAGGCCTTGGCTCAAGGCCCCAAGCCACTCATAATCGCTGAATCATGGATCTCAACTCGCCACTTTTCGACAGCATCCGCATCAAGCCTTCCTCCGACGAACCGCAGGAGGCCAAGGGACCCGTCTGCGAGCACCCCTCCTGCAAGGCCGCGGGCGAATACCGCGCGCCCAAGGGGCGGGACCGGGAAGGCCAGTACTGGCGCTTCTGCCTGCAGCACGTGCGCGAGTACAATGCCTCCTACAACTATTTCACCGGCATGTCCGACAGTGCCGTCGCGGCCTTCCAGAAGGATGCCATCATCGGCCATCGCCCGACCTGGGCCATGGGCGTGAACGCCGCCGGGAGCGGCGAGGGGCAGAGCGCTCAACAGGAGACGCGGGACTGGGCCTATGTCGATCCTCTGGGAATCCTCAGGGGCGAGGATTTCACCCAGGCGCGGACCAGCCGGGCCCGGCCCGAGCCGAAGCGCCCGCGCTATACGGGGGCCGTGCGCCGGGCCCTGGACATCCTCGGCCTCGACGAGACCGCCGACGGACCCGCCATCAAGGCCCAGTACAAGGCCCTGGTGAAGCGATTCCATCCGGACGCCAATGGCGGCGACCGGTCCTTCGAGGAGCGCCTGCGCGACATCATCAAGGCGCACGATGCCCTCAAAAGCGCCGGCCTGTGCTGAAACGATATGCTTTTAGGCAAGGCAGCTAGGCGGATTAGGAAATTGCACCATTCCGTCGTGGGGGTTAAGAAGCCCATGACATTTTCGAGACACACTCCAAAGACCAAGAGGCCCCTATGACGGCACATACCGAGACAGCGACCCTTACGCCGGACATGAAGGTGTCCGTGCGACAGGTCTTCGGCATCGACTCGGATCTTGAGGTCCCGGCCTTTTCGCAAGCCGAGCAGCATGTGCCCGATTTTGATCCCGACTATCTCTTCGACCGCGATACGACCCTTGCGATCCTTGCGGGCTTCGCGCGCAACCGCCGCGTCATGATCACCGGCTATCACGGCACCGGCAAGTCGACCCATATCGAGCAGGTCGCCGCTCGCCTCAACTGGCCCTGCGTGCGCGTGAACCTGGACAGCCACGTCTCCCGGATCGATCTCGTCGGCAAGGACGCCATTGTGCTGCAGGAGGGCAAGCAGGTCACCGCCTTCCAGGACGGCATCCTGCCCTGGGCCCTGCAGAACAATGTGGCTCTCGTGTTCGACGAATACGATGCCGGCCGCCCGGACGTGATGTTCGTGATCCAGCGCGTGCTGGAGCAGTCGGGCAAGCTCACCCTGCTCGACCAGAAGCGCGTGATCCGGCCTCACCCGGCCTTCCGCCTCTTCGCCACCGCCAATACGGTGGGCCTGGGCGATACCTCGGGCCTGTATCACGGCACGCAGCAGATCAATCAGGGCCAGATGGACCGCTGGTCCATCGTCACGACGCTCAACTACCTCCCGCACGACAAGGAAGTGGACATCGTCCTGTCCAAGGCGAAGCACTACCAGGAGGATGCGTCAGGTCGGGACATCGTCAACAAGATGGTGCGCGTGGCCGATCTCACCCGCTCGGCCTTCATGAACGGCGATCTCTCGACCGTCATGAGCCCGCGCACGGTGATCACCTGGGCCGAGAACGCCGAGATCTTCGGCGACACGGGCTTCGCCTTCCGCGTCACCTTCCTGAACAAGTGCGACGAGCTCGAGCGCTCTCTCGTGGCAGAGTTCTACCAGCGCTCCTTCGGCAAGGAACTGCCGGAGAGCGCCGTGAACATGGTGCTGTCGTAAAGCTAATCCTGTCATTCCGGGTCGGCACAGCCGAGCCCGGAATCCATAACCGCTAACGTTTCGGGATCAGGTGCAAACGCAGCAACCATCCTCATTCTGTCGTGGTTATGGATCCCCGCCTTCGCGGGGATGACACGAAACGGGTGTCAGGAGAGGTGAGATGTCCATCTCGAACCGCAAGCCGGGTGAGAAGAAGGAAGCGCCGGCGGAGCCGCTGAAGCGCTCCATCGCCGGCACCATGAAGGCGATTGCCCGCAAGCCCGATCTCGAGGTCGCCTTCGCGTCCGACCGTCCGGTGCTCATGGGGCAGGACAAGGCGCGCCTGCCGGAGCCGCCCCGGCGGCTGACCGCGCAGGACGTGGCGATCCTGCGTGGCAATGCCGATGCCATGGCCCTGCGCCTCGCCTGCCACGACACGAATCTTCACCGCAAGCTCGCCCCCGACGGCCAAGCCGCCCGTGCCGTGTTCGATGCGGTCGAGCAGGCGCGCGTGGAATCCATCGGCTCGCGGCGCATGGCCGGCATCTCCTCCAACATTTCGGCCATGCTGGAGGATCGCTACCATCGAGGCGGCAAATACGAAGAAATCACGGACCGCGCCGATGCTCCCTTGGAGGATGCGGTTGCCCTCATGGTGCGCGAGCGCCTGACCGGCGCGAAGCCGCCCGCATCGGCTGCCAAGATCGTCGATCTCTGGCGCGATTTCATCGAGGACCGCGCCGGGCGCGACCTCGATGGCCTGCTCAAGAACATCGAGAACCAGCGCAGCTTCGCCCGCAATATCCGCGACCTGCTCTCCTCCCTCGATATGGCCGACGAGGCGGCTCTCGATTCCGAGGACGAGGAGAACGAGGACGACAACGAATCCGACGAGCAGGAGCAGCAGGGCGAGGGCGAATCCGAGCAGGAGAGCCAAGGCGACCGGGCCGATGTGGAAATCAGCGAGGATTCGAGCGACGAGATGGAGGATGGCGCTTCGGAAGAAGCCGATGGGCCTTCCGGCGAGCTGCCCGAGGAATCCGAGGAAGCGGATTCGGAGGATGCTGGCGAATCATGGCGTCCGCCCTCGCGCTCCAACGAGGCGCGCGGACCCGACTACAAGGCCTATACCAACAGGTTCGACGAGATCACCCATGCGGAAGACCTCTGCGATGCCGACGAGCTGACGCGCCTTCGCGCCTATCTCGACAAGCAGCTCGCCCATCTTCAGGGCGTGGTCGGGCGTCTGGCGAACCGCCTGCAGCGCCGACTGATGGCGCAGCAGAACCGGTCCTGGGAGTTCGACCTCGAAGAGGGCACGCTCGATCCCGTGCGCCTGCCGCGCATCATCATGGACCCGTTCCAGCCTCTCAGCTTCAAGCAGGAGCAGGACACGAACTTCCGCGACACGGTGGTGACGCTGCTTCTCGACAATTCCGGTTCCATGCGCGGGCGCCCGATCACGGTCGCCGCCACCTGCGCGGACATTCTCGCCCGCACGCTGGAGCGCTGCGGCGTGAAGGTCGAGATCCTCGGCTTCACCACTCGCGCCTGGAAGGGCGGGCAGGCCCGCGAGACATGGCTGCAGAACGGCAAGCCCGCCAATCCCGGCCGCCTGAACGATCTTCGCCACATCATCTACAAGTCGGCGGACGCGCCCTGGCGGCGCGCGCGCAAGAACCTCGGCCTGATGATGCGCGAGGGCCTGCTGAAGGAAAACATCGACGGCGAGGCTCTCGACTGGGCCCACAAGCGCCTGCTCGGGCGGCCCGAGCAGCGGCGCATCCTGATGGTGATCTCGGACGGCGCGCCGGTGGACGACTCGACGCTCTCGGTCAATCCCGGCAACTATCTCGAGCGGCATCTGCGCTTCATCATCGAGGAGATCGAAACCCGTTCCCCGGTGGAGCTTATCGCCATCGGCATCGGCCACGACGTGACGCGCTATTACCGCCGCGCAGTGACGATCGTCGACGCGGAGGAGCTCGGCGGCGTCATGACCGAGAAGCTCGCGGAGCTGTTCGAGGAGAATGCCGGGCCGCCGGCCCGTGGCGCTCCCCGGCGCAGGGCCGTCGCTTGAGGCTCACCCGGCGCAACTTCCTGATCGGCGGCGGTGCCGCGGCCGCGACGATAGCCTGCACAGGCGTTGCTTTGGCACAGCGCCCGCAGGCTTTCAGGGGTGCGACCTCCATCGACGTGGAGGCGCAGCCGATCAGCCATCTCTCCACCACCGATCCCGACCGCTCCCGGTTCGGCGCTCTGATATTCCGCTCCGGCGTCGATCTGCGCTCGCAGGTCTCGGCCTTCGGCGGCTTTTCCGGTCTCTGGCGCTCAGCCAATGGCCAGGACATCATTGCGCTCGCCGACAATGCACAATTGCTGAAAGCCCGGGTCGAGACATCGGACGGCCGGCTCTCGGGCCTGTCCAGTCCGGTTTTGTCTCCTCTGATCCTGAGCAACGGCGTCCCATTGAGGCGATCGCGCTATTACGACACGGAGAGCTTTGCGCTTGCAGGCAATGCCGCTTTCGTCGGCGTCGAGCGCAACCACGCCGTGATCCGCTTCGAGCGCACCGGTGCAGGGACCATCATCCGCGGCGTTCCCATTCCTGTGCCGAAGGAGCTGAAAGACCTGCCCAGCAACGGCGGCCTGGAGGCGCTCGGCGTCGCGCCCCAGCGCTCGCCCCTGAATGGGGCGCTCGTCGGGCTCGCGGAAGGCGGCAGCGGCTTCATCCTGACGGGCCCGCGGCAGGGCGCCTTCCAGATGGTTCTCTCCGGGGGCTACGACGTCACCGACCTCGCTTTCCTGCCCGATGGCGATGCCGTGATCCTGGAGCGCCGCTTCTCGCTCTTCGGGGGCTTCGGCTGCCGGCTTCGCCGCATCGACGCGAGTGCGCTCAAGTTCGGCGCCCGCGTCGATGGCGAGACCCTCTACGAGAGCGAAGCCTCGCATCAGGTCGACAACATGGAGGGACTCGCCATCCATCGGGAAGGCGGCGATGTCGTTCTTTCCCTGATCTCCGACGACAATTTCAGCTCTCTGCAGAAAACCTTGCTGCTCGAGTTCTCGCTGTCTGGCTGAGCCGCCAGCGAGCGTTGCCTTCCGGATAGGCATCTGCCGTTTTTCTCATCATCCTTTGCCTGCCCCTATCCCTTCGTCTCGCTTGAAGCCCTAGGTTTTAGGCAACTAAGCTTCTTTCATGCGGGCCCGATGCCAATCTTTGCGCCGGGTGTCCGCCTCGAGAGGCTGAGGAGACCCGGTGGCGGCGCAGGCGATCTTCGATGAAATGAGCGGCCATGACGGCGAAAGCAGGGATGCCTACCGCATCCTCCAGGACTGGCTGAAATCGGCCCCGCCGCAACTGCTGGAACATCGCCGCGAGGAGGCAGAGCTCTTCTTCCGCCGGGTCGGCATCACCTTCGCGGTTTACGGCAATACGGAAGCCGAGGAGCGGCTGATCCCGTTCGACATCATTCCGCGCATTCTGTCCGGCAAGGAATGGGCCCGGCTCTCGCGCGGACTCGAACCGCGGGTCAAGGCGCTCAACATGTTCCTCAAGGACATCTATGGCGCGCGTGAGATCCTGCGCGCCGGGATCATCCCGCCGGAGCTCGTCTATCTCAATCCCTATTACCGCCCGCAGATGCATGGACTGTCCTTGAACAGCGACATCTACGTGCAGGTGGCGGGGATCGACATCGTCCGGGTCGACGACCAGGATTTCTACGTGCTCGAGGACAACCTGCGCACGCCCTCCGGCGTCTCCTACATGCTGGAGAACCGGGACGTGATGATGCGCCTCTTCCCAGAACTCGTGGGAATGCAGCGCATCCGTCCCATCGAGAACTACGTCGACGAGCTTCTGGGCACCCTCAAATCCGTCGCCCCGGCGAGCAGCCCCTGGGATCCGACCGTCGTTCTCCTCACACCCGGCTCTCTCAACTCCGCCTATTACGAGCACAGCTTCCTCGCCGACCGTATGGGCGTGGAACTGGTCGAAGGACGCGATCTCTTCGTGCGCGACGACATGGTCTACATGCGCACCACCGAGGGGCCGAAGCGCGTCGACGTGATCTACAGCCGCATCGACGACGATTTCCTCGACCCGTTGGTCTTCCGGCCCGATTCCGCTCTCGGCGTGCCGGGCCTGATCGCCGCCTATCGCGCCGGCAATGTCGCCATCGCCAACGCGCCCGGGACGGGAATTGCCGACGACAAGGCCATGTACAGCTACGTGCCCGACATCGTGCGCTTCTACATGGGCGAGGAGCCGATCCTGAAGAACGTGCCGACCTGGCGCTGCCGCGAGCGGGAATCTCTCTCCTATGTCGTCGACAATCTGCACGAACTCGTCGTGAAGGAGGTCAACGGCTCGGGCGGCTACGGCATGCTCGTAGGGCCCCATGCGACGGCGGATGCCTGCGAGCATTTCAAGGCGCGGATCCTCGCGGCGCCCGACAATTACATCGCCCAGCCGACGCTGGCCCTGTCGACGAGCCCGATCTTCACGGAGAAGGGTCTTGCCCCTCGCCATGTGGATCTGCGCCCCTTCGTCCTGACCGGACGCGATGGCGTCAGGCTCGTGCCGGGCGGCCTCACCCGCGTGGCGCTGACGGAGGGGTCGCTCGTGGTCAATTCGAGCCAGGGCGGCGGGACCAAGGATACTTGGGTGCTGAGTGAATGAGCGGGAGCGTTTCGCGTGCTGAGTCGTGATGCCGACAGCCTCTACTGGCTCTCCCGCTATGTGGAGCGGGCCGAGAACACCGCCCGCGTCCTCGATGTCGCCTACCGCATGGCGTCGATGCCGATTTCCTACAACGGCGTCGAGACCAATGAATGGGAATCCGCCCTCATCACCGCCGGCGGCGTCGATCAGTTCCGCGCCATCTATGGGGATGCCACCCCTGAGAACGTGATCGAGTACCTGGCCTTTTCCGAGGAGAATCCCTCGAGCATCCAGAACTGCTTCGACACGGCCCGGCAGAATGCGCGCTCGGTGCGTTCTGCGCTCACCTCCGAGATGTGGGAGGCGATCAACTCCGCCTGGCTCGATCTGCGTCGCTACAAGGCCAGGAAGATCAAGGTGGAGGACCTTCCCCGCTTCCTGAACCTCGTGAAGGAAGCCTCGCTCCGCTATGACGGCTCCGCCATGCGCACCATGCTGCGCAACGATGCCTATTGGTTCTCACGTCTCGGCCTCTATCTCGAGCGCGCCGACAACACCGCCAGGGTGCTGGACGTGAAATACCATGTGCTCCTGCCGCAGGACGCGGCGGTCGGGGGCGGCATCGATTATTACCAATGGGCTGCCATCCTGCGCTCGGTCTCCGCGCTCGTGAGCTATCAATGGGTCTATCACCAGAACCTGAGGCCCTGGCTCGTGGCGGATCTCCTGATCCTGCGCGAGGAGATGCCGCGCTCGCTGTCAGCCTGCTACGCGGCCCTCTCGCGCCATCTCGACGACATCTCGCACCGCTATGGCACATCGGGCGTCGCGCAGCGTCAGGCGCGGGCGACCCATGCCCGCCTGACAAACCGGAACATCGAGGATATCTTCCAGCACGGGCTGCATGAATTCCTGCAGGACTTCCTGGCCGAGAACAACCGGCTCGGTCACGCCATCACGAACCAGTATCTGTGCTGACCCATGCGCATCCGCATCACCCACGAGACGGTCTATCACTACAGCGAGCCCGCCAAGTCCGCGGTCCAGCTCCTGCGGCTCACACCGCGCGGTCATGACGGTCAAACGGTCCTCTCCTGGAACATCGATCTGGACGGTGACGCCCGACTGATGCGCCGGGAGGACTGGTACGGCAACATTGTCCACAGCCTGTCGGTCTCGGGTCCCGTGAGCCAGATCAGCCTGCATGTGGCCGGCGAGATCGAGACGACGGATACGGCAGGCCTCATTCGGGGAGGGGTCGAGCGCTTCCCGGAGATCTTCTATTTGCGGGAAACGCCCCTGACCAGGCCCGATGCCGCCATCCGCGAATTCGCCGAGACGACCGCCGGGCGCTTTACGGGTCCGCTGGATCAGACTCATGCGCTTTTGAACGCGATTCCGGAGCGCCTGCGCTTCGACACAGGGGCCACGAGCGCCACGACCGCAGGAGCCGACGCCTTCGCGGCGGGACATGGGGTCTGCCAGGATTTCACCCATGTTTTCCTAGGCGCGGCGCGGTCGCTGGGAATCCCCGCACGCTATGTGTCCGGCTATCTCCACAAGCCCGGCGAGACCGAACAGGAGGCGGGCCACGCCTGGGCCGAGGCCTATCTACCAGATCTCGGCTGGGTGAGTTTCGACCCCGCCAACGCCATTTCCGCAACGGAACACTACGTCAGATTGGCCGTCGGGCTCGATTATCTTGATGCGGCCCCGGTTCGAGGAAGCTATTACGGAATCACCCGTGAAGCGCTCGACGTTCGTTTGAGGATCGAAAGCGCCCGTCAAGCACAGGCGTGAGAATGGCCTCGACAACGCAGCAACTCGACCAGAAGGCCCCTGGAGGAACCCCCATGACGTATTGTGTCGGCATCCTCGTGCGGGATGGTCTCGTCATGATCGCCGACACGCGCACCAATGCCGGCGTCGACAACATCGCAATCTTCCGCAAGCTGCATCTGTTCGAGAAGCCCGGCGAGCGCATTGTCACGCTTGCGACCGCCGGCAATCTCTCGGCGAGCCAATCCGTCCTGTCCCTGCTGACCGAGGGGCTGGAAAATCCTGAAACCGGTATGGTCGAGACGCTTCTGACGGTGCCCAGCCTGTTCAAGGCGGCCCAGCTCGTCGGCCGCGCCATCCGCCAGGTCTACGAAATGGACGGGGTCGAGATCGAAAAACGCCAGATGACCTTCGACGTCACCATGCTGCTCGGCGGGCAGATCGGGTCGACCCCGATGCGGCTCTATCAGGTCTATTCGGCCGGCAACGCCATCGAGGCCACCATCGATACGCCCTTCCTGCAGATCGGCGAGCCGAAATACGGCAAGCCGATCCTCGACCGGGCGATTTCCCACGGCACCAGCCTCGTGGAGGCCTTGAAGCTGGGCCTCATCTCCATGGATTCGACGCTGAAATCCAATCTGGGCGTCGGCCTGCCGATCGATATCGTCGTGGCCAAGCACAATGCCCTGAAGGCCGGGATCACCTACCGGATCCAGGAGGACGAGCCCTATTTCCGCGACCTGCGCGAACGCTGGTCCGCGGCCTTACGCGCGGCGCACCAAGCCATTCCGCATCCTCCCTATGCAGAGGATGCGCTTTGAGGAGAAATGCTGGAGCGGCCTGATCAGGCCGCCCGCTGGAGCCTCGGGCGCATCAGGGCAAGGACCGCGCCGTAAGGGGCAATCGCGATCGCCGCGAGGGCGAGCTTCACCAGGTAATCGGCCAGGGCGAGGTTGGTCCACGGCAGCGCGATGCACTGGTCCGCGATGCCGACCTGTCCCAGCATGTAGCTGATCGTCAGCCCAAAGCCCGGCACGACGCCGCAATAGAAGGCAAACGAGAAGAAGATCGCCGTATCGAGGCCCGACGAGATCACCGACGAGATGAAGGGCGGCATCCACCAGGCCCGGTCGCGCAGGCGGGCGAAGATGCTGATGTCGAGGAGCTGGGCCACGAGGAAGGCCGCGCCCGACGCGATGGCGATTCGCGGCGTGGCCAGGATGATCGAGAGGATGACGGCCAGGACGAAGCCGGCATAGACCACCCGGCGTGCCCCTTGCGTGCCGAAGCGCCGGTTCGACAGGTCGGTGACAAGGAACGAGAACGGATAGCTAAAGGCGCCCCAGGTGAGGTAGTCGCCCAGACCCAGATGCTGGAAGGGATATTGGACCAGGATATTCGACGAGAGGACGACCAGGGTCATGGCCGTCAGGGAAATGACAAAGTCGCGGCGGTCGATTTGGGTCATGAGCGGCCTCGTCCAGGCAAATGCTTAAGCCTTACACCAATGCAAAACGGGCGGCATCGAGCCGCCCGCAAAGCAGATTTTTTCAGCGATTCGAGATCAGCTCGCAGCGGCGAGCTTCTTCTCGATCTCGCGCTTCACCCCCAGGGCGGTGGTGGAGAGCTCGTCAGCCTTGGCCTTGGCCAGGAAGGCGTCGAGGCCGCCGCGATGCTCGACCGAGCGGAGTGCATTGGCGGAGACGCGCAGGCGCACGGAGCGCTGCAGGGTATCAGACTGGAGCGTGACATTGCAGAGGTTCGGCAGGAACTTCCGCTTCGTCTTGCGGTTAGAGTGGCTCACCAAGTGGCCACTCAGCACGGCCTTGCCGGTCAGTTCGCAACGGCGCGACATGGGTTCAATCCTATTCGTCTATTAAAGGGTCGCGACCTCGAATTCGCGGGTTTGCCTTATCGCAGATCCCGTGCGGCCGGACACCAGAAGTCCTTGGAAGGTGCGAGCCTATAGGCCAAAAAAGGGGAGGACGTCAAGAATAGTGCGACGTCGCACCTCGTTTTTTTGAAGCACCATGGTCATGTTTTATTCTGAATCTCGTGCGATGCAACAGAATAGACTAACGGAAAAGCCTTATGCGCCTCATCGCCTCAGCTCTCGTGACCTTGGCCTTTGCCGGATCGGGCTCTATCGCGCAAGCCCAGCCCCTCAAGACTCGAACCTTGAAGGTGAGCTATGACATCACGCTTGCCGGCCTGCCCTTGGGCAAGGCGGACCTGTCGTCCTCCTTCGCGGGATCGAAATACGAGATGGAAGGAAGGGCGAAGCTGACCGGGCTCGCCATGATCCTGACCGGCGGCAAGGGCGAGGCCAGTGCGTCCGGCACTCTTGCCGACGACGCGCCGCCCCGCTCAAGCAGCTTCGCCGTGGTTTCGAAGACCTCCGACAATCAGCGCAGCGTCCGCATGGGATTGAAGAGCGGCCGGGTGGCCAAGGTCGAGATCGATCCGCCCCTGGAGCCCAGGCCCGACCGGGTCCCGGTCAAGGCGGCCGACAAGCGGGGCGTGGTCGATCCCATGAGCGCGCTGCTCATGTCGGCCGTGGCGTCGAAGAATCTGACGGATCCGGCCAATTGCGACCGGACCATCCCGGTCTTCGACGGGGCCTCCCGGATGAACGTGGTCCTCTCCTATGGGGAGACGAAGAATGTCGAGGTGCCCGGCTATTCCGGGCCCGTTCTCGTCTGCAATGCCCGCTATGTGCCGATTTCCGGCCATCGGAGCGAGCGTCCGGCTACCAAGTTCATGCAGGAGAACAAGGACATTTCCGTATGGCTGGCACCCGTCGAGGGGCCGCGCCTGCTCTTTCCGCTCAAGGTCTCCGTGCGCACCATGATCGGCATGGGCGAGATGCAGGCCTCCCTCTGGTCGCTCGAGGAGGATGGCAAGGCGTCGCCGCCGATCCGCAAGGCTGTCAGGGCCGACGAAGCCATCGAGGCCGGAGCCGTTCAGTAAGTCATGAAAATCCTTAGGCATTCATGTCGTTTCCGGTAGCGAAAGCGGCCTGCGGCACCATATAAGGGGCTAACCGCAGCCGCCCGATGGGCTTCAGGCTGCTTGGAAGAGAAGTCTGCTCGTGCCGGTCTCCGGCCCTGCAGCCTCTCGGCTCTCTATCCGGGACCTTTCCGCATCACCCGTCATCCAGGCATGGCCCGTCGTTCCCTTCCCCCGCAAGTGCGTGCGCGCGGCGTGACCGCCGTGCTCGGCCCCACCAATACCGGCAAGACCCACCTCGCCATCGAGCGCATGCTCGGCCACGACAGCGGCATGATCGGCCTGCCGCTGCGCCTGCTGGCGCGTGAGGTCTATAACCGCGTGGTGGAGAAGGCGGGACATCACAACGTCGCCCTGATCACGGGCGAGGAGAAGATCAAGCCGGACCGGCCGCGCTACTGGATCTCGACGGTCGAGGCGATGCCGCGCGATCTCGATCTCGCCTTCGTGGCCGTGGACGAGATCCAGCTCGCTAGCGACCTCGACCGGGGCCACGTCTTTACCGAGCGCCTGTTGAACCAGCGCGGGCGCGAGGAGACGCTCCTCATCGGCTCGGCCACCATGCGTCCGCTGATCGAGGCGCTGATCCCCGGCGTTCACGTGGTGACGCGGCCGCGCCTGTCGAAACTGTCCTTCGCGGGCGAGAAGAAGGTGTCGCGCCTGCCCCGCCGCTCGGCCATCGTCGCCTTCTCGGCCGAGGAGGTCTACGGCATCGCCGAGCTGATCCGCCGCCAGAGCGGCGGCGCCGCGGTGGTGCTGGGTGCCCTTTCGCCCCGGACCCGCAACGCCCAGGTCGAGCTCTACCAGAACGGGGACGTGGACTACCTGATCGCCACTGATGCCATCGGCATGGGCCTCAATCTCGATGTGGACCATGTGGCGTTCGCGTCCGACAAGAAATTCGACGGGTTCCAGTTCCGCAAGCTCAACAACCCGGAACTGGCCCAGATCGCCGGCCGCGCCGGCCGCTACATGCGCGACGGCACCTTCGGTTCCACGGCCCGCTGCCCGTCTTTCGATGCGGAAACCGTCGAGGCGCTTGAAAACCACACTTTCGACCCGGTACGCATCCTGCAATGGCGCAACCCGGATCTCGAATTCTCGTCGCTCGCCCGCCTGCGCGATTCGCTCGGCCGGCAGCCGAGGGAGCACGGCCTCGTGCGGGCGCCCACGGGCGAGGACGTGGCGGCCCTCGAGGTACTGGCGCGGGACGACGACATTCAGCATTTTGCCCGCTCCCAATATGCCGTGGAGCGGCTCTGGCAGATCTGCCAGGTGCCGGATTACCGGAAAGTGTCTCCGCAGACCCATGCGGATCTCGTCGGCCAGCTCTATCGTTTCCTCATGAAGGATGGGGCCATCCCGGCCGATTGGTTCGCCCGCCATCTGTCCGCCATGGACCGGACCGATGGAGATATCGACACCCTCTCCAACCGCATCGCCCAGGTCCGGACCTGGTCCTTCGTCGCCAACCGTCCCGACTGGTTGAAGGATCCAGAGCATTGGCAGGATGTTGCGCGTCAGGTAGAGGACAAGCTATCGGATGCGCTCCATGAACGCCTCGCCCAAAGGTTCATCGACCGGAGGACGAGCGTTCTCATGCGGCGCTTGAGAGAGAAAACGATGCTCGAAGCGGAAATCACGACCACCGGCGACGTCACCGTCGAGGGTCAGCACATCGGTCACCTGCACGGCTTCCATTTCGTGCCCGATCCCCAGGCCGACACCACGGAGGCCAAAACCCTGCGCAACACCGCCAGCAAGGCGCTGGCCGGGGAAATCGACGCGCGGGCGGACCGGTTTGCGGAAACCCCCGATGCCATGCTCGTGCTGTCGAACGACGGCACCATCCGCTGGATGGGCGATCCGGTCGCCAAGCTGGAGGCCGGCGACAAGCTGTTCGACCCTAAGGTGCGCATCCTCTCGGACGAGCATCTGACGGGCCCGGCCCGGGACAAGGTGGATAACCGTCTGCGCGCCTGGTTGAAGGCCTATGTGGTGCGCCTGCTCGGGCCGCTGCTGCAGCTCGAGGACAGCGCCGAGCTGACGGGTCTTGCCCGCGGCATCGGGTTCCAGATCGGCGAGGCCCTGGGCGTGCTGGAGCGCGCGAAGGTTCTCAACGACGTGCGCAGCCTCGACCAGGATGCCCGGGGCGCCTTACGCAAGGCGGGAATCCGGTTCGGCGCCTACCATCTTTACCTGCCGGCTCTTCTGAAGCCGGCGCCCCGCGTTCTGGCGACCCAGCTCTGGGCGCTGCAGAACGGCGGCCTCGACCAGAAGGGCATCGACGAGATCGCCCATCTTGCCCAATCCGGCCGCACCTCGATCCCGGTCGATCCCGAGATCGGACATGGGCTCTATCGCGCCGCAGGCTTCCGCGTTCTGGGCGGTCGCGCCGTGCGCGTCGACATCCTGGAGCGTCTGGCCGACCTGATCCGTCCTGCCATCGCCTATCGTCCCGGAATCACCCCCGGCGCGCCGCCGGCCGGTGCCGCCGATGGCGAAGGCTTCGTTCCGACCGTCTCCATGACATCCCTCGTCGGCTGCGCCGGCGAGGATTTCGCCACGATCCTGAAATCCCTCGGCTATGTGATGGAGCGCCGCACCGGCCCCGCCATCACGGTGCCGTTGGTCGAGGCTCCGAGGGCTATCGAGCCGCAGGGCGCTGCCGCCGAGGGAGAGGCTCCCGCTCCGGCGCAAGAGGCCCCGGCGCAGGAGGCGCCGGTGGAGGCGTCCGAGACGGCTGTCGGTACGGAGGAGATCGGCGCCGTCGCCGTGGAGGCTCCCGAGGCAAGCGTCTCCGAGCAGGAAGTGGAAACGAGCGCCGCCGAGGCCATGGCCTCGCCCGAGGGCCAGGCCCTGGCTCCCGCCGAAGCGTCCGGCGAGACGACACCTGCCGAGACTCCGAGTGAGACGCCTGCCGAGCCCGAGACGATCGAGGTATGGCGCCAGGGGCGCCGCCATCACGAGGGCGGGCAGGCCCGTCATGGTCGCGACGCCCGCGGCGGCCGCCATCATCAGGAGCGCGGCGAGCGGCAGGAGCGTGGCGATCGGCGCCCGCGCCATGGCGAGGCCCCGGGCGAGCAGCAGCCTGCCGGCGAACGTCGTCCGCGCCAGGATCGGCGCGAGGCGCAAGGGGAGGGCGGGCGTCCGCAGAACCGCCCGCCGCGCGGTCCCGGCCGTGGAGAGGACCGTCGCGGTCCCCGTCCCGACAAGCGCCCCGACAACCGGCGCGAGGGCGGGCCTGAGCGCCGCGAGAAGCAGCCGGACCCGAACTCGCCTTTCGCCAAGCTGTTGGCTCTCAAGGCACAGCTTGAGGACAGCAAGAAGTGAGGGTGTGAAGCGCATGCGCGAGGACCGGCAGCGGCTCGATAAGTGGCTGTGGTTCGCGCGCTTCGCGAAGACCCGGACGTTGGCGGCCAAGCTGGTCGCCAGCGGCTTCGTCCGCCTCAACGGCCAGCGCACCGACAATCCCGCGAAAGCGGTTGCCGTCGGTGACGTGATTACCATCGCCTTGGCCAGGGCCACGCTCGTGATCCGCGTCGAAGGCCTCGGCGAGCGCCGTGGTCCTGCACCGGAAGCAAGGCAGCTCTACCTAGATCTCAGCCAGGACAACGCGGCGCTTGTCAGCGACGGCGACAACGGCTAGAGCGGCGGCATATCGCCATTCGTTGGCTTTCGAACAGACCCTCAAGGACCGTTCATGACTTACGTCGTCACTGAAAATTGCATCAAGTGCAAATACATGGACTGCGTCGAGGTATGCCCGGTCGACTGTTTCTACGAGGGCGAAAACATGCTCGTCATTCATCCGGACGAGTGCATCGATTGCGGCGTCTGCGAGCCGGAATGCCCCGCCGAGGCTATCAAGCCGGATGCGGAGCCGGGTCTCGAGCAATGGCTGAAGCTCAATGCCGATATGGCGAAGAGCTGGCCCAACCTCACCATCAAGAAGGATCCGCCCGCCGATGCGAAGGAATTCGACGGCGTTGCCGGCAAGTTCGAAGCGTATTTCTCGGCCAATCCGGGTGACGGCGATTAGCATCGGGCCCAATGTGGAAGGCCCTTTTGGGCTCGGCCCGATGCTCTTTCCTTAGTGAACGCATCGTTGAAAGCGGGAAACCGGGGCGCCTTTCCCGCACGAAGCGACAGGCTTCAAGCGCGGCCATGAACAGGCCCTCTTTACGCTATCCCTTGAAATATTTTTGCTTTTTCGGCCGGACTGTGATAGGGTCCGCTAATGCCGTCGCTTGCGCTCAAGCCCGTGCACCGTCTCTGCCGACCGGCGGTTCACATAATGAAGCAAAGATTCGCGTCCTTTGACTTAAGGGAGCATCGCTGCCTTGGTCAAGGGCATGAGCGTTTGTAGCCGCTGGCTTACATCAGGGAGACGAGCGGAATAGTCAAGTTCCGCGACACTCACATCCTATCCTCGTTCCCCTGGGGCCCTGCCCAATGGAACCACAGCTCCCTCACCATCGGTGAGGGCCATGCAAGGAGGCCTCTCTCGCATGACAACCGCCAAGAAGTCCGCCCAGCGCCTTGGGTTCAAGTCCGGTGAAGCGATCGTTTATCCCGCTCACGGTGTCGGCCGCATCACGGCCATCGAAGAGCAGGAAATCGCGGGTTTCAAACTGGAGCTGTACGTGGTCTCGTTCGACAAGGACAAGATGGTCCTTCGCGTTCCGACCGGTAAAGCTTCCAGCGTGGGCATGCGCAAGCTTGCCGAACCGGCCCTGATCCAAAAGGCCCTGGACGTGCTGACGGGTCGTGCCCGCGTGAAGCGCACCATGTGGTCGCGTCGCGCGCAGGAATATGAGGCCAAGATCAATTCCGGCGATCTGATTGCCGTAACGGAGGTCGTGCGCGATCTCTACCGTTCCGAGGCTCAGCCCGAGCAGTCCTACAGCGAACGTCAGCTCTACGAATCCGCCCTCGACCGCATCGTTCGCGAAATCGCCGCCGTGAACAAGATCACGGATACGGAAGCCCTCAAGCTCATCGAGCAGAGCCTCGCCAAGTCCCCGCGCCGCGCGAAGGGTGCTGAGGCCGATGCCGAGGGCGACGACCTTCAGGAAGAGGCCGCCTGATCGAAAGGTCGAACGATCATTCAAAAAGCCCGGCTTCACGCCGGGCTTTTTTGTGGCCAAAGCCTTGTTTTTCAAAGGCCGGAATCTATTTTGCAGAACTTGGCTGTTAGAAGTGAACTTTTTGCGGCCTCGCTCGTTGTGTCTCTGCCAAGGGAGAGCACACAATGGGAGAAATCTCAGGGGTTCGCCGCCGGTTCGTCCGCGCTGCCATGAATGCACCTTTTCTCGAAAGACAGGAGGAGCATCTTCTTGCCGTGCGCTGGAAGGAGAACCGCGATGAAGCGGCGCTTCATCAATTGACCGCTGCCCATATGCGCCTTGTGATCGCGCTGGCAGCTCGATTCCGTCATTACGGTTTGCCGATGGCCGATCTCGTTCAAGAAGGCCATGTAGGTCTTCTCGAGGCAGCCGCCCGGTTCGAGCCAGAGCGCGAAGTCCGCTTTTCAACCTATGCGACTTGGTGGATCCGTGCCTCCGTGCAAGATTACATCCTTCGCAATTGGTCAATCGTTCGCGGCGGAACGAGTTCCGCCCAGAAGGCACTTTTCTTCAATCTGCGCCGCCTGCGCGCCCGCCTGACCCGCGGCGGGGAGGAGCGCATCTCCTCCGACGTGCATGCGAAGATCGCCGAGGCGATCGGCGTATCGAAGGCCGATGTGGCGCTCATGGATGCCCGTCTCTCGGCGCCCGATACCTCCCTCAACGCCCCCGTTCTCGATGCCGACCCATCCAATTCCGCAGAGCGTGTCGAATTCCTCGTCGACAACAGCCCGCTTCCGGATGAGAGCGTCAGCGACGTGATCGATACCGAGCGCCGTGTGCGCTGGCTGCAGCAGGCGCTCGAAGTTCTCAACGAACGCGAATTGCGGATCCTGCGCGCCCGTCGCCTCGACGATGAGCAGGTGACCCTGGAGTTCCTGGGCGACAGGCTCGGGATTTCGAAGGAGCGCGTGCGTCAGATCGAGAACCGAGCGCTGGAAAAGCTCAAGCGCGCTCTGGTCGAAAAATATCCCCAGGCCTCCGGCGCCTTCGTGTAGGTGCCGGGCTCTTCCGAGCCCTTTGAGATCGGCTGTTCTTTCGGCGAGGCAGGGTCACTGCCTCGCCGATCTTTTCGGGAGCCGGAACGGCTATTCCACGACGATCTTGTAGCGCTCGCCCACTTTGAGCGCGGCATTCCTGTCGAGACCGTTGAGAAGCAGGAATTTCTCGAGGGCCCGGTCGATCGGCATCCGGGCGGCAAGCGTCTGTGCCGTATCGCCCCGCTGGGCGGTCACGATCTGCAGCTTCAAGGGCCTGATTCGACGGGCCTCATCGGGCTGCACCTGCCGGACGCTGTTCAGGGTCTGCTGGAAGATCCCTTCCAGGTCGCCCCTGTTCCCGCGGGTCGCCATGATGAGCCGGTAGGTGGTGTTGCCGATCCGAATGGCCGAGAGGCGGAAGGTCCATTCCTTGCCGTTGGACAGGGCCGTGACCACGGGCAGGCCGTTTACGGTTCCGGTCGTTAGGGTGCCGGGCTCGACCGTATCCGTCCAGGTGGAGCGCAGCACATCCTCCAGGCTCTGTCCCTCCGGCGTGTCGGCCGCATCGAAGAGGAGGCGGCGCTCGCCGTCGCCTGACGCACCCAACACGGCCTGGGAGGTGTTCTCCAGGGTAAAGCCCTCCGGTGCCTCGAAGGCGACGCCGAGCCGCGAATGGATGAAGCGGCGGCCTTTCACGACACCGTCGGCCGGATCGTCGCCATAGGAGAGGCTATCGAGGGCTGTCAGATAGGCGAGGTGTCCCGTTTCGCCGGTTCCCTGCATGCCTGTGCGCCGCGCCGCCTGCAGCGCTCGCGCCACCCGGTCGTCGGTGCGCGGATGCGAAGCGTTCCGCTCGGCCGTCGAGGCATCCGAACTCGTGCCCGAGCGCCCCAGCGCCGTCAGGAAGCGCGGAGCGCCGAAAGGATCGAAGCCGGCCCGGGCCAGAACCTTGACGCCTGTCTGGTCCGCCTCGAGCTCCTGCGCACGCGAGAAGCTTGCCAGAGTCGAACGGGCCTGGCTCTGCGCCACGGCGGCCTCCTCGGCATCGTTCAGCACATTCTCGGCCACGTGCTCGATCAGGTCCGAGCGCGCCTGCAATTCGCTGCGCTGGGTGGCGTGACGGAGGGTCACGTGGGCGATCTCGTGCGACAGCACGGCCGCCACCTCGGAGGTGTCGTTGGCGAGCGCCAGGAGCCCGCGCGTGACGTAGAGGCGCCCGTTCGGCAGAGCGAAGGCATTGACCACGGGCGAGTTGAGGATCGTCACCTGGAAGGCCTCGTCGGGCCTGTCGGTGGCCATGACCAGCCGGTTCGTCACATCAGTCAGCATCTGCTGGAGTTGCGGCGCCCGGCCTTCGCCGCCAAAGGCCCTCACAAGCCGGATATGGTCGCGGTCCCGGTCCGGGCCGATCACCCGCGGCGCGTTGGCAGGCAGCGAAATGTCACCGCCGAAGCCGGAGCACCCTGCCACGAGGGTGCCGAGCATCACGCTGGCGAGGATCCGAAGGCTAGAGAAGCGGCCCCAAAAGCGGGATGCACTTTTGGAATTCATCCGATGCTCCTGCCCTTGAAGAGCGCGCCGTTCTTCGCGGAAAACCGGGACCACTTTTCCGCACGATGCTCTGCCTGTCTGACGTGTTGTGCTCATGCTCGTTCATCGTGGCAGGCGGCCGCCTTCAAGACGCTCGATCATGTCCGGTATAACAATGGAGAAGACTGTCCCTTGCCAAGGCTGCAAAATGCCTCGGGCTCTGATCCGCTGGCCCTTGAGCGCCTCGGTGCCCATGCCGCGGTCCGACATCTGTTTCCAGGTCTTCCGGGGAATGATGATCGTGAAGTCTTCTGCCCAGAGCCCCCCGAAGTTCAAATAGCTAAGTTGCTTGCGCTCGCCGATGCTTCTGACGCGACCCTCGACCAGCACGAAGCTGCCGATTCGGTCCCGCAGACGCTCGGGTTGATTGACATCCATGGGCTTATAGCGGTCATCGGCCCAAAGACCAAGGCGTCGTTCGCGGGCCGTGGACTCGAGGGCGAGCAATTCCGACTGGCAGAAGGTTTCATCCAGGCCCGCGTCGGTGATCGCGAGGCCTGCCTCGATCAAGCCATGGCTCCAATCGAACGAGGAGGTCTTGTCGAGAGATCGGATGCGGACGGAAATCCGGTTCCAGCGATCGGGACCGGCCGCCGCCTGGGCCAGCATGGCCTCGCCCATGCGGACCTGCAGCCAGGATATGGCTTGCTCCCGATAGGGCGCCCCGTCCGGGAGCCGGATACCGGCGAGCTTGGCAAGGCGGCCGGACGCCAGGACAAGGTCTCCCTCCTGGGAAAGACTCTGCAGCCGATCAGGCTGCGCCTCGGCCGTGCAGTCTGTTCTCGGCCGTGTCGGCGCAACTGGCTGCGCCCGACCAGCCGGGACCGTAAGGACGATCCCAAGGCTCGCGCTCAAGATAATTCGCAGGGTCGATCCCATCATCGGACGGGATCATACCCCTTCGGCCGAGAACGGCTACGCTTGAAGCGATCGGATCAGTGCTTTTCCTGCGCCGGGCTGTGTTGCTGCGGCTTGTGACCGCTTTGCCCCGCATTATTGTGCTTGTTGTGGTCGCGGGTCTCCTGGTGTGTCACGCCGCCCTGCTTGCCGATGTCAGGCTGGCCGCTCGCATTGACGTGAGCCTGATCGTTCTCCTGATGGCCCGCAACGCGGGTCTCGTTCGGGTTGCTTCGATTGCCATTGCTGCTCATGATTTCTTCTCTTGTTGCCGCTTCTGGGCGCCGTTGCCGTCCTTGCCCTGCTGATGCTGGGTGCCGCGCGCATTCGAGCCGCCATGGCCTTCCTGCGGAATGCCCTCAGGGTTGGTGCGGGAGCCTGGGATGTTCTTCGTCATGGTGAAATCCTGACTGGTTTTCGTGCGGTGATGGATAACGGCGGGACGCAGGATCTCCGATCCTCAGGAGAAAACCGCATGCTGGCGAGAGCCGCTTCCTGGGGGTTCAATTGCAGAGGGCGCAAATTGTTGCGGCCAAGATCGGCAGGTTTCTGCTTCAGACAAGCAGGCGCTTCGGGCCCCTACCAGCGGATCACCACGACCCTCTGATTGCCGTTTCCGAGCTCGATGGCCTCGGTGCCTTCCGCTTTCCGGTTTTGCGCCTTCGCGTCTTCGACGATCTCGATTTCCTCTATGTGAGCGGCAAATGCCTCATCCACCTCAGCCACGCAGAGCAGGGTATCGGGAGGAAGTTTCTCCACCTGTTTCAGAAAGTCTCGAAGCGTCTGCGCCATGATATGCCTCCGGTTGCCTTCAACAAACCGGGCCGGCCATGCGGAGTTCCTTCGCACCCTCCGCGAGGCATGGGCGATCGCTTGCCGATGCGACTTTCCAGGGCCTCAACCCACTGGAATGACCATGCCGACCATGCTACATCCCGTGGTCTCAAGCGGTCCCGTAGCTCAGCAGGACAGAGCAGCGGTTTCCTAAACCGAAGGTCGGAAGTTCGAGTCTTCCCGGGATCGCCAGTATTTCAGGGCCGCCGAAGGGGCCGTGGTTACCACTCGGTTACACGGTTAGGGGAATACCCGGTCTCTCTGATGTTCGTTGTCAATGAGCTTGGACGTGGGTGTGCGTTCCCAGGGCGGAAGCCGGGCGTGGCAGGATGGAGCGATTGTGCAGGGCTGGCGGCAGAGCTGCAAGACGACGGTTGAGCAAACTCTGATGCGCGGGTTGGTCACCGCATTTCCGTGTGTTCGTCCGGGGCTGCCTCGATCTGCCAGCGGGCGTCGATGAAGGCTCATCGGCCACACAATTCTCTCAAGGATTCCCCACCGAGGCCCT